>JAAYKU010000008.1 GCA_012522275.1 Smithella sp. | reverse complement strand
TTCACCTAGGTTAGGCCGTCTGCCTTCCCGGGCTGCGGCCGCGTGATTGTGCGCTACTGGTGAACCGAAGTATATGAGGGGGATGTCGATGCCGAAAATTTCTGTGGACAAGCTCGAACCGGGCATGGTTTTGGCCAGGCCGATCACAGGCCCGACCGGCATGGTCATGCTGGCCCAGGGTACGCAGCTTAATGAAAAATGGATTGAACGGATTCAGGATATGGACATCGCCTCTGTCTTTATAGACGGGCCTCCTGTTCAGGCCATACCGGAAGAGGAGGCGATGGCCAATCTCGAAGCACGTTTTGCCCTCGTCAATGACAAGCCGTTTATGAACGTGATCAAAAAAGCCGTCACAGAACACATAAAAGGACTGTATCAATAAATGGATCCCAAAATACTGCGCCGCAAAGTTGAAAACATCAACACTTTACCTACCGTTCCGGCCGTGCTCAAGCGCCTGTCCACAATCATTGAAAAGCCGAGAATAACGATTGTGGAAATCAGTTCATTTATATCCAATGACCCGGCATTGACGACCAAAGTCCTCAAAATGGTCAATTCCGCGATCTATGGTTTTCCGGGCAGAATCGCCTCCGTTTCTCACGCGACCATGCTTTTGGGACTCAATGTGATCAAAGGCCTGCTTTTGGGTGTGTCGGTTTTTGACCTGATGCAGCAAACAATGCGCGGCCTGTATGAACATTCTCTTGCCTGCGCGATCGCTTCACGTGTCATCGCGCAGAAAAAAAACATGAAGGAGCCGGAGGAAGTGTCCGTCGCCGGCCTTCTGCACGATATCGGCAAGGTTATATTGATTCTGGAATTTGCCACCGAATATGAAAACGCGATGGCTGAGGCCCGCCGGCAGAATATCTCGATTTATGAAGCGGAAAGAAAACAGTTCAACGCCACGCATGCCGATGTGGGAGGATGGCTCGCCGAGAAATGGCGCTTTCCGACGAGCCTGATTGAAGTGATAGAATTTCATCACCGGCCGGTCCAGGCTAAAAACGCTCCCCTGGAAACGGCCGTGGTGCACATGGCCGATCTGCTGGTGCGTGCGCGCGGATTCGGTTTCGCCGGTGAAGATCTGGTGCCCGAGGTTCATCCGGTGGCCTTTGAGCTGCTCGGCCTCACGCAGCAGGACATCCGGGATGTGCTGCGGGAAATGGAGGACAATATGGCCTCCGCCGAGGATATTTCATAGAGTCAGATTACATCCGTTTCGGCCAGTGTCCGTCTTGTTTTTTTACTGTACTTCATCAATGCCGGGACGCCTGCGCGCCTGGTCGACATCGTGCACGGTTTCTCGACGGAAGGAAGCGCAAAGATGAAAATCGTTGTCGTTGTTTCCAAAGACGTAATTCTCAATAACATCATCGAGCGAAGGCTGAAGGATATCTATCAGGTTGTCGTTTTCAACAATATGCCCTCGGCGCTCGACTACATCTACAATGCGATTCCCAATCTGATCGTAATGAACATAGCCGGTGGTGAAGAGGACAGTGCCGCGGTTTTGAACGCTTTGAAATCCGACCCGATGTTTCAGCAACTTCCCGTGCTGGCGGTTCTGAGTGAGTCTCTTGCCGCGCCGGATTGGAACTGCTGGCTGGTGGAGGACTATATCCGGCGTGCGGACCTGGAGGCGGATTTAACGGCGCGGGTGAATTTGTCCATCCTGCGTTCGGAGCGCATTGTGGAGATCAATCCGCTTACGCGCCTGCCCGGCAATATTTCTATCAACAAGGAAATCCAGGAGCGCATCGACAGCCGCAGCGAGTTTGCCTTCGGCTATGCGGATCTTGATTTTTTCAAGCCTTTCAATGATCGTTACGGATTCAGCCGCGGCGACGAGGCCATCAAAATGACCGGTCGCATTATTCTGGGCGTCATCAAGAGCAATCAGCCGCAGGGGAGCTTTGTCGGCCATATCGGCGGAGACGATTTTGTTTTTATTATCGATCAGACATTGGCGGAAGAGGCGGCCCGGGACATCATCAGGGCTTTTGACAGCCTCATCACCGGGCTTTATGACCCTGCCGATTTGAAGCAGGGATTCATCAAGTCCTTCGACCGCCGCGGCAAAGCATCGCAGTTTCCGGTGATGGGGATTTCCATCGGCATCGCCGCAACCCGCCGGCGCGCCCTTACGCACTATGGTGAAATCACTGAAATCGCGGCTGAAATGAAAAAGTTTGCCAAACAACACAAGGGAAGCTGCTGCCGAATTGACAAAAGGCAATCGGCCTGATCCGCATGAGCCGAAAAGCCTTCAAAAGAGGAAATGTGTCCAGTGATGCAGAATTTTTCACCTCGTCCGTTGCCCTTACAGACGGGCCCGAGGCAATTTTCTGCTTGTAAAGACGGCGGATATTTGATTAGTGAGTTGTGATACGTAAAGAATCATCAGTTGCAAGACTATTGCCGGAAAGATGTAAGCCATGAAACCAGACTCAATGGCGGATGATTTGCAGCCGGAAATGAAAGAATTACAACCGAATGTTACCTCCCTCAAGGAGCTGAACGAGTCTTTTACACACCTGCTGTCCCTGGTTCCCGACGGCCTGATGATGACCGACCGGCAGGGCCGCATCACTTACGTCAATAAAGCGATGGAACAGATTATCGGCTGCTCAGGCGGAGATATTCTCGGCGGTGCTTTGGATGACCCCCGCTGGGACTTCAAATGCGCAGGTATTGCCGACCGGCAGGACGATTCCGTTTTGCAAAGTGTTTTTCAGACAAAAAAGCCGGTGGTAGACGAAATTTGCCACCTGACTTTTCCCGAAGGCCGCCGGGGCGTCTTCATCGTCAATGCCGCGGTGCATTACGATGCGCAAAAAAAACCGGCGGGCATTGCCGCCATCATCAGCGACCGCACAGAGCTCAGCGATGTCAGGGCTGAAAAAGAAGAGATTAAAGCAGTTTATGAGCGTCTGGCGCAATACTCCGATGAGGCTCTTTTCCGTCTTGAGATGCCGGACGGCGTGATCACTTTTATCAATGACGCGGCACGCAACATATTTGGTTTCACTTTGGAAGACTACCGCGGCGATGCGGCAATAAGGCGGAAAATTATCAGCTCCACCCACTTTCAGGCGTGGGCTGATGAACTCGGAGTGGAAAAAAACGGAAAAAATGTTTTAAGAAACATCGTCATATCCGGAATCTCCAGAGCCGGGCAGACGGTCATTATGGAATGCACGATCATCGCCGTACGTAACGAAGAGGGCCGGCTAATATGTGTTGAGTGCATGGGTCGTGATATCACTGTACGACGGCTCATGGAGGCGGAACTGGCCCGGGCGCAAAAACTGGAATCTATCGGCCTTCTGGCAGGCGGCATCGCGCATGATTTCAACAATATCCTTACTGCTGTTTTCGGTTCCTTGTCTCTGGCCAAGATGGAGGCCGCGCCGCAAGGCTCTGTTTATACGCGCCTGGTTTGCGCCGAACAGCAGTGCATGAAGGCCAGAGCCCTGACGCGCAAGCTGTTGACCTACTCCCGGGGCGGGTCGCCCCGGCGGAAAACCGTCTCCATCGCCGATGTGATCCGTGAGACGGCCGATTTCGCGCTAAGCGGCAAAAATGCTCAATGCCGGTTTTCACTTCCGGACGGTCTGTGGCCGGCGCGAATTGACGAAGGCCACATGCGTCAGGTCGTTCATTCGCTCGTGACCAATGCCTGTGAGGCCATGTCCCAGGGGGGGATCGTGGAAATCGGCGCAGAAAATCTAGAGCTCGCCGCCGGGCAGATTCAGCCGCTCAAGGCAGGCAGATATATCCGCTGGTATGTCCGGGATCAGGGGGCGGGGATGCCGCCGGAATATATGAGGCGGGCCTTTGATCCTTATTTTACCACAAAGCCCATGAACAGCGTTAAAGGGATGGGGCTGGGGCTGGCCATTTGCCATTCCATCGTGAAAAGTCACGAGGGAATTATTACCGTGGACTCCACGCCCGGGGAGGGCTCAGTTTTTACAGTATTTGTGCCGGCCGCCGTCGATGAAAACGAAGAGTCTAAACCGATCACTCCTCTTACAGTGCAGGCACAGGGCAGGCAAAAAATTCTTCTCATTGATGATGAGCAGATTCTGCTGGATGTAACAGGTAGCATGCTTGAGCACTTGGGCTATGACGTGGAAACGGTGAAAAGCCATGCCGCGGGAAGGGAACTGTACCGCCAGGCTGAGCATGAAGGAAGCCCCTTTGTGCTGATTATCATGGATTTGACGATGCGCGGTGATGAATCGGGAGAAACGGCGATCAGGCGCTGGAAAGAGGTTTACCCGGAAGTGAAAGCGGTGATTTCCAGCGGCTACATGAAAGACCCGGTAATCGAAGAGTACTGGAAATACGGATTTATCGGGGCTATCGCCAAACCATATTCGCTTGAAGACCTCAAAGGCTTGCTGGAGAAAATTCTGGCAGGACCGCAAGATAAAACATGAAGGAGAATTTATGGCAGAAGGAATGAATGACTTAACAAAGCATGTCGTCGATTTAAGGCGCCACATGTGGCTTGACGGCGTCGAGGTGGAACTGCGTCGCCTGATCTGGCAGATTGCCGTGGTCGGCAAGTACATCTCCGCCAGGATCCATGAGTCCAACCGGAAGCTTGCCGGCTTCAAAAACATATATGGCGAAGAGCAGCTGGCGCTGGATCGCATCAGCGACGAAATCCTCAAAAACAAGCTGCAGCACTCGGGCTTCGTGAGCCAGTACGCCTCGGAGGAGCGTGACGATATTGTCACCATCGGCAAGGGGACGGAAAGCTATATCGTCACAGCCGACCCGCTGGACGGTTCGTCACTGGTGGACACAAATCTGGCCATCGGCACTATTATCGGGATTCACAAAAAGTCTCTTTTTGACTGCGGGCGAAACTCGATGGTGGCCGCGCTTTACATTACCTATGGCCCGCTGATCACCATGATTTATTCCGCGGGTAAGGGCGCACACGAGTTTGTCCTGGACCGCGAGGGGGAATATGTCCTGTCGGAGGAAAATATCCGCCTCAAGGGAAAAGGGTCGATTTTTTCGCCGGGCGGGCTGCGCAAAGACTGGACGGACAATCATTTGAAATTCATTGATGCTCTGGAGCGCGATGGCTACAAGCTGCGCTACAGCGGCGGATTCGTGCCGGACATCAACCAGGTGATTATCAAACGGGGCGGGCTTTTTACCTATCCCGCGCTGAAGGAATCACCTCAGGGAAAGCTGCGCCTGCTGTTCGAGCTGCAGCCGATGGCTTTTATTATAGAGCAGGCAGGCGGTATGGCAACCGACGGCAAAACAGACATCTTGTCGCTGGAGATTACCACGGTCAATCAGCGCTCGCCGATCTACATCGGTTCAGCCGCTGAAGTTAAAATGGCGGGTGAATTTCTGAATCAGTAATCAACGAATCAAGGAGCAGTCATGATTTACGAAAATAGAGATCAGTTGAAAAAAGAATGTGAGGCTGTCCTTGCCCTTGACGGCGGGGACGTTCGCGTATTGGATGAAGACAGGTTCCGGACGAAATTGATTGACGACCTTATTTATACGGTTGTGTTCAGCCCCGATCCGGCGACAAAGGAGGCGGCTGCATTTCTGATCCGACGGGGAGCGGCGGCTCTGGGTATTGTCTCTTCGTCGATTCAATCCCTTTACGAGGCGATGGGACGCAAGGAGGTCACGGGCTTTACCGTTCCCGCGATCAATATCCGGGGGATGACCTACGACGTGGCGCAGGCTGTTTTCCGCGCTGCCATAAAGGGGAAGGTCGGGCCCGTCATTTTTGAAATTGCCCGTTCGGAAATAGGTTATACGATACAGCGCCCGCAGGAGTACATCTGCGCGGTAACGGCGGCGGCCGTGAAAACCGGCTGGAGCGGACCGGTTTTTGTTCAGGGCGATCACTTTCAGATGAATGCCAAAAAATTTGCCGCCGATGAAGAAAAAGAAACACAGGCTGTCAAGAATTTAATCTGGGAGGCTATTGAAAACGGGTTTTACAATATCGATATCGACACTTCCACACTGGTGGACTTGTCGAAGTCCGGTGTCACTGAGCAGCAGCGGACGAACTTTTCACTGGCGGCTGAGCTTACCGTCATGATCCGTGACCTCGAGCCGGAAGGCATTACCATTTCTGTAGGAGGCGAGATCGGAGAAGTGGGCGGCAAGAATTCCACCGTTGAAGAGCTCAAGGCTTTCATGGACGGCTATCTGGCCGAGTTGAAAAAAAGCGGCGAGGACTACAAAGGAATCAGCAAGATCAGCGTGCAGACGGGAACCACGCACGGCGGAGTGCCGCTGGCCGACGGCACAGTGGCGAAAGTTAAAATTGATTTTGACGTTTTGGAAAAACTTTCGGAAACCTCCCGCACCGACTACGGTCTGGCCGGAGCTGTTCAGCACGGCGCTTCCACCCTGCCGGACGAGGCGTTTGACCGTTTCCCGGCTACCGGCACGGCGGAGATCCATCTGGCCACCGGTTTCCAGAACATGATTTACGACAGCACACTCTTTCCGGTAGATCTGCGGGAGAAAATTTATGATCACCTGAAAGCGAACATGAAGGATGAGTGGAAGCAGGGAGATACGGAAGAACAGTTTATCTACAAAACCCGCAAAAAAGGCTTCGGGGCTTTCAAGCTGGAGATGTGGCATTTGCCTGCGGATGTCCGTGACGGCATCTGCGCCGCCCTGGAGAGGCAGTTTGCCTTCCTGTTTGACAAACTCAAAGTGAACGGCACGCGTGGTGTCATGGATGAGCACATCAAAACAGTGGATGTTCCCCTGAAAATGCCTGCGGCTCTGAAGAGCTGATGCCTGCGGGCTTGTTCAGGAAAGGCACAGAAAATGAAAGCGGCGGTTTTGGAGAAAATAACGGATATCCGTGAAAATCCTGCGCCGCTTTCTTTTATGGAGCTTGACGACCCTGTACCGGCTCGCGCAGAGATTCTGGTGCGTGTGACGGCCTGCGGCGTGTGCCACACTGAACTCGACGAAATTGAAGGCCGGACGCCTCCGGCCTTTTTTCCATGCATTCCGGGACATCAGATTGTCGGTGTTGTGTCGGGCCGCGGACCTAAAGCCCGAAAGCATCCGACCGGCCTGCGGGTCGGCATTGGCTGGATCGGGTCTGCCTGCGGGGAATGCTCATACTGTCTGGGCGGGCTCGAAAATCTCTGCGCGGATTTCAAAGCGACAGGCCGCGATATGCCGGGCGGTTATGCCGAGTACATGACAGTGTCGGAAGATTTCGCTTTTCCTGTACCGGAGGTGTTTTCCGATGTTCAGGCGGCACCGCTTTTGTGCGCGGGCGCCATTGGCTGGCGCTCGCTTGGCCTGGCCGGGATAAAAGACGGTGAGCCCCTGGGGCTGACCGGTTTCGGCGCGTCGGCACACCTCGTTTTGCAATTGGCGCGCCATCTTTATCCCGCGTCCGACGTCTTTGTTTTTGCCCGTTCAGACAGCCAGCGCCTCTTTGCCATGGAGCTGGGCGCCTGCTGGGCGGGGGATACGACCGAAAAAAGCCCCCGGAAGCTTTGTGCAATCATTGATACGACACCCGCATGGAAGCCGGTGGTGGAGGCGCTGGCCAATCTGGCTCCCGGCGGGCGCCTGGTGATTAACGCCATCCGCAAAGAGGATGCGGACAAAAATGAACTGCTGAAACTCGATTACCCGTTGCACCTTTGGCAGGAAAAGGAAATCAAAAGCGTGGCCAACGTGACGCGTAGTGACATTGAGGAGTTTTTACGTATTGCGTCGCAGATGCCGATTGTCCCCCAGGTCGAGGTTTACAAATTTGCCGATGCCAACAGGGCACTGGCGGAATTGAAGGCGGGACGCGGTCGCGGCGCGAAAGTGCTGAAAATGGTCTAATCCGCCCGCCTGAAAGACGCCCCTCCGGCCGGCAGGCGGCCAGACCCAGCCAAGGGGTGTGCCGCGAAGGATCGGTACGAACAGCGCTTTCTTATGATGCATGATATATTCAACACAAGGCCCCATGAAAAAATATTGTTGGCAAATATCAGGGGCTATTTTATATGAAACAGGGTAAGACTCCATCTTAAACAGACAGACTCGGGAGAAGCGATAATGAAGCTGGCTACAGTTGAGCAAATGCGCAAGATGGATCGCCATGCGATCGAAAAGCTGGGGATGGCACAAGAGATTCTGATGGAAAATGCCGCGCAGGCGGCGGCCGGCCTGCTGTGGCGCGAAACAGGCATCCGCGGGAAAAAATTTGTGATCTTCTGCGGTGCGGGTAATAACGGCGGCGACGGGCTTGTGCTGGCTCGTCTGATTACCTCGATGGGCGGACGGGCAAGGGTGTTTCTTGTCGCCTCGCCGAAGAAATACAAAGGGGCGGCCAAATCCAATTATGATATATTGTGCAACATTGGGGGCGATGTCCAGCTCATCGGTAAAGCCGATGAGGCCAAAACGGATGTCGCACACTGTGACGTGGTGGTCGATGCGATTTTCGGCACGGGTCTGGATAGAGAAATAAAAGGGCTTACCGCCGAGGTGATTGCCCTTATCAACTCCGCCGGCCGGCCGGTTTTGAGCCTCGACATTCCCTCCGGTATTGGTGGTGATACGGGGGCGGTGCTGGGGGTGGCGGTAAAAGCGACCTGGACGGTGACCTTCGGGCTGCCCAAGCCGGGAAACCTGCTTTATCCCGGCTACGAGTATGGCGGCAAGCTGGCCGTCACGCATATCTCTTTCCCCCCGCCACTTTATGAGCACAACGAGCTGGCCATGCAGACCAATGATCGCATCTTGCTGCCGCCCAGATATGCCGAGGCATACAAAGGGTCGATGGGGGATGTTTTGTTCATCGCCGGCGGGGCCAACTATTTCGGGGCCCCTTATTTTGCCGCCATGTCGTTTTTGAAGTCCGGCGGCGGCTACGCGAGGCTTGCCGCGCCCGCTTCGATTATACCGTTTGTCGCCCAGACAGGACGGGAAATCGTGTATCACCCACAGAGGGAAACTGCGGCCCTGAGCCTGTCGCTCAAGGCGAAGCCGGAGCTTGCGGCCCTGTCGGAAAAATCCGATATGGTTGTGATGGGCCCCGGGCTGTCGCTGCAGGAGGATACGGCGAAACTGGTCCGCGAGCTGGCGGCCATCATCAAAAAACCTCTTTTGCTCGACGGGGACGGTTTGACGGCCATTGCCGAAAGGCCGGAAATACTGCCCAGAAGAAAAGCGCCAACCATTCTGACGCCGCATGCCGGTGAGATGGCGCGCCTGGCGGGTAAAACCGTTGCCGATGTGAATGCCGACAAGATCGGCATCCTGCTGGAAGTGGCAGGCAGGCTGGACGCTACCGTTGTTTTCAAAGGGGCCCATTCGCTGATTGGGACTGCCGCCGGCCGTGTGTATGTTAACCTGACGGGAAACCCGGGCATGGCCACCGCCGGAAGCGGCGATGTGCTGACCGGCTGCATCGCCGCGATGCTGGGCATGGGGCTTGCCCCCGAGCAGGCCACGCGCAAAGGAGTTTTTCTGCACGGCTATGCCGGTGACCTGGCGGCGGGAGAAAAAGGCCGCGACGGTATAACCGCCACCGACATACTGGAATACCTGCCGCGGGCGCTCAAAGATGACAGAGACAATTGTATTGATGCAGACTGTTACGAACCGCCGGTAATTCTGTAGCCTCCTGTGTATGCAGCCTGGCATCGTCCGGCGGGGTCTGCCGGCAGCGCTGCAATATCTTCCATGCGGCCGTAGATTGTGTTATGCCGCAGGAAGGAATATTTATAAAAGTTTTAATTGGTGAAAAGACAACCACAGGTTATAAAATAATCGTTATGCGACTGAGCCGTCTGGTCCGGGCAAGGAGGGGGTATGTGGGAATATACGGATAAAGTGAAGGAGCATTTTCTCCATCCGCGCAATGTAGGAGAAATTGAAAACCCGGACGGGATAGCGGAAGTGGGTTCGCTGGCCTGCGGGGATGCCTTGAAGCTCACTTTCAAGCTCGATGAAAACAAGCGCATCGCGGATGCGAAATTCAAGACTTTCGGCTGCGCCAGCGCCATTGCTTCATCATCGGCACTCACCGAAATAATCAAGGGGATGACGTTGGAGGAGGCCCTCAAAGTCAGCAACCGGGATATCGCCAAATATCTGGGAGGCCTGCCGGACGAAAAGATGCACTGCTCCGTGATGGGCAAACAGGCGCTGGAAAAAGCGATTGAAAACTACCGTGGAACTCCCGCACTGGAGGCGGGCGCGAAAATAATCTGTGAGTGTTTCGGCGTGACGGACAAGGAGATTGAAACAGCCGTGCGTGAAAATAATCTGAGTTCCGTGGAGGAGGTCACCAATTACACCAAGGCGGGAGGCGGCTGCGGCGGATGCCATGACGCCATCGCCCGGATTATCGACCGGGTGAAGGCGGAACCCAAGGTGCAGGTGGAGCCCAGGCTCACCAATCTGCAGAAAATCAGGCTGATCGAAGAGACAATTGACAACGAAATCCGCCCCTCGCTGAGGCATGACGGAGGGGACCTGGAGCTTATCGACGTTGTCGGCAGCCGTGTAATTGTGGCCACTCGTGGCGCCTGCGCGACCTGCAAGGCCTCGGGGATCACTTTAAAAAATTTCGTGGAACAAAAGCTCAAAGAGAGGGTCTCGCCGGAGATCATCGTTGAGGAGGAGGGCAAATGAAAACGATTTATATGGATAACAATGCCACCGCGAAAGTGGCGGATGAGGTTTTGCAGGCCATGCTGCCCTATTTTTCCGATTTTTACGGCAACCCTTCGAGTATGCATACCTTCGGCGGCCAGGTCGGCCGTAAAATTCAGCAGGCGCGCGGGCAGGTCGCACAGCTTCTGGGAGCACAGCCGGAAGAAATCGTTTTCACTAGTTGCGGCACGGAAAGTGACAATGCGGCCATCCGTTCTGCCCTTGCCGTGCAGCCGGACAAAAGACACATCATCATCAGCCGGGTGGAGCATCCGGCGGTGCGCGTGCTGTGCGATCATCTGAGCCGGGAGGGGTACAGGGTGACACAACTGCCGGTGGATAAAGGCGGCATCCTGGACCTCGAGCTGCTGGAAAAAAGCCTGACTCCGGACACGGCCGTTGTCAGCCTGATGTGGGGCAACAATGAGACGGGCGTCATTTTCCCCGTGGAAGAGGCGGCGCGCCTGGCGCACGACAGGGACGTCATGTTTCACACCGACGCGGTGCAGGCCACAGGAAAGATTCCCATCAATATGAAAAACAACGTCATCGACATGCTTTCCATCTCGGGACACAAAATGCATGCACCCAAAGGTGTAGGTGTTCTTTATGTACGCCGCGGCACAAAGTTTGCGCCGTTTCTCATCGGCGGTCACCAGGAAAAGGGCAGACGCGGCGGAACGGAAAATACCCCCGGCATCATCGGTCTGGGTAAAGCCTGCGAACTGGCGGCGCAAAACCTCGTTGAGGAAAGCACACGCGTCAAAAGACTGCGCGATAAGCTGGAAAAAGAACTGCTGACAAAAATCCCGCAAAGCCGCGTCAATGGGGATACCGAAAACCGTTTGCCGAACACCACGAACATTAGCTTTGAATATGTCGAAGGCGAGGCGATTCTGCTTCTGATGAACGAGCTGGGCATCTGCGCCTCGTCCGGTTCAGCCTGCACCTCCGGGGCGCTGCAGCCCTCGCATGTGCTACGGGCGATGGGTGTGCCTTTTACCATGGCGCACGGATCAATTCGCTTCAGCCTCAGTATTTACAACACGGAAGAAGAGGTCGATTTTGTGATCGAAAAAATGCCGCCGATCATAGAGCGGCTGCGCGAGATGTCCCCTTTCTGGAATCAGGAGGGTCAATCCTGCGCTGTCCAATAGGAGCTGCAGATCGCCGGCACACGACCAAACGACGATCAATGCGGGCTTGAGTTGAAGCTGGAGAAAAACTTTCGTAACAAAGTGCCTGTGAATGAGCCAGCCTTGCCACACCGGACTCTTTTCTCCGCCCAGGGGGAACTCGAAGATGGCATGATCATTTCCGCCACACCATAATCCCGCACGTCAAGGCTGAAGATCAGTCAGATTTTACGTGAGAGTATATAATCAGCAACGGATAAAAGTTGTTTTTTCTCCCGACGCTCATCATCAAATATCCGCAATTCCTTCTTCGCCTTACGGATAAAATTTTCCGCCCGCTGCAGTGAATAGTCGATGCCGCCCGATTTGTCGATGAGCGCGAAGATGTCTTTGATGACTTCAGGTGTCAGTTCCTTTTTGTCGACAGCGGATTTGACCATCTGACGGTCCGCCCGGGAGCAGTGCGCAAGCGTATAGATGAGTGGCAGTGTCATTTTCCCCTCTTCCAGGTCCTTGCCGATGGATTTGCCGAAGTCCTCTTCTGTAGCCATGTAATCGAGCGTGTCATCCGCGATCTGAAACGCCATGCCGATATTATAGCCGTATTGTTTCAGGGCCTCCGTCGCATTTTCTTCCGCCTGGCCCATCACCGCGCCGCTTTCACAGGCGGCGGAAATGAGCACGGCGGTTTTTTTCTCCACAATACTGAAATATTCCTCTTCGGTGAGGCCCGTGTCGCCGCATTTCATCAGCTGAAAGACCTCGCCTTCCGACATGATGTTGGTCATTTTCGACATCAGCTGAATCAGGCGCAGATCACCCGTTTCAGAAAGAAGATTAAAGGCTTTGGAATAAAGAAAATCCCCCACCAGGACGCTCACCGCATTTCCCCAGACAATGTTCGCGGAGGGCTTGCCCCGGCGGACGAGCGCCTCGTCGATCACATCGTCATGCAGCAGCGTGGCCGTGTGAATAAATTCGATGGCCGCCGCCAGTGGAAAACGCGCCCCGCCCGTATAGCCGCACAGACGCGACGAGATCAGGTGCAAAAGCGGTCTGATTCTTTTTCCGCCGCTGTCGATGAGGTGGCCGGCGACATCGGGAATCAATTTGATGTCGGAGGTAACGTAGCGCTCCAGGCAGGACTCGATCTGCTCCAGTTCATTTTTATAGCTTGATAAAACATCGGCAATTTCCATAGCAGGCCTCACATCAGTTTGAGCACGGACTATAGGGGATACGAAGCCCGGTTGTCAAACAGGATTTAAATAATTTGCGCGTAAAGATCGTAATGGTCCGCTTCGGTGATCCGGCACAGGACAAACCGGCCGACCGCCGCGCCCGGGCCTTTAACGTAGGTCACACCGTCGATTTCCGGCGCCTGCCGGCGGCAGCGCCCGACAAAAGGATAGTCCCTCCGGCCGCTTGTCGCGTCAATCAGCACTTCCTGCACCGATCCGACAAGTTCCTGATTTATGGCATGGGAGATGACGGCCTGCTCACTCATAATGATCTCGCGTCTGCGCTCCTTTTCCTTTTGCGTGATCCGGGAGGGCGTTTTGGCGGCGGCGGTTCCTTCTTCGCGCGAATAAGTGAAAACGCCCAGATGGTCGAAGCGGGTTTTCCGTACGAAATCAACGAGACGCTCAAAACGGCGCTTTGTTTCCCCCGGGAAGCCGACAATCAGGGATGTTCTCAAGGCAGCATCCGGCATGATGGTTCTCACCATAGAGATGACCTCCTTTATCCCGGCGGAGGAAGTCCCGCGGTTCATGGCGGCAAGGACGCTGTCGTCAATGTGCTGCACGGGCAGATCGAGATAGCGGCAGATTTTTTCATGGCGTGCCATGGTTTCGACAATGCCGGGACTGATGTGTGCCGGGTGTGTGTAAAGAAGCCTTATCCAACGAAGGCTGGATATGGAGGCAAGCGCACCGAGAAGCTCCTGCAGGTCCGGGCGCGTTTTCAGGTCGCGGCCGTAGGCGGCCGTGTCCTGCCCGATGAGGATGATTTCCCTGATACCGCGTGCAACAAGGTTTTCCGCCTCCCGCAGAATGTCGTCCGGCCTGCGGCTGCGCGCACGACCGCGCACCGACGGAATCACGCAGTAGCTGCAGGCGTTGGAGCAACCTTCCGAAATTTTCAGGCAGGCGGTGACGCTGTGGGTGGGAAGCAGCCTTTCGTGGTCGGCGCTCATCAGGAAATCCGGTCTGGTGATTACGGCCGTGCGCCTGCTGCGGCGCAGATGACGGACGATATTTCCGACTTCTCCTGTGCCGATGACCAGGTCGGCCTCCGGAATCTCGGCCAGCAGTTCATTTCCGTAGCGCTGAGCCAGGCAGCCGGCCACAATCAGCCGCTGGTTGCGCAAGTTTTTCTTTTTCGCTTCCGCCAGCGTCAGGATGACTTCGAGCGATTCCTCCGTGGCGGGTCGGATGAAGCCGCAGGTGTTGACGATCACGGTATCTGCGTCATCCGGCTCGTCCGTAATGGTCATGCCGGATAAACGGGCCAGGCCGCCCATCACTTCCGAATCGATCAGATTCTTGGGGCAGCCCAGAGAAATGATATGGAGTTTTCCTGAAAGTTTTTTCACTGCGGGAGTTTCCGGATGAGAACCTTGCGGGGTTTCGCGCCGTCGGACGGGCCGACAATGCCTTCGCGCTCCATCTGTTCGATCATGCGCGCGGCGCGATTATAGCCGATCTTCATGTAGCGCTGGACCAGGGAGATTGACGCCTGGCCGAGTTCGGCGACCAGTGCCACCGCCTCATCGTATTTTTCGTCATAGCCGTCATCCTCCTGGCGGGTCTGGACGGATTCAAATTCGAATTTATCGATCGAAGCGTCGTAGGTCGGCTGCCCCTGCATTTTTATAAAATCCACGATGCGTGATATTTCCGCATCCGACAGATAAGCGCCGTGGATACGGGTGAGCCTCGATGTGCCGGGTGGGATGAAAAGCATATCGCCCGCGCCCAGCAGCAGCTCCGCGCCCGGCTGGTCGATAATCGTGCGCGAATCTACTTTGGAGGAAACCTTAAACGAGATACGCGTGGGAAAATTGGCCTTGATCAGTCCCGTGATGACGTCCACGGATGGTCTTTGCGTGGCCAGAATCAGGTGGATGCCGGCTGCACGCGCCATCTGCGCCAGACGGGTGAGAGACTCTTCCACATCGCGTGAAGCAACCATCATCAGGTCGGCCAGCTCGTCGATCACCACTACTATATAAGGAATATGCACGTGGTGTATCTGTGCTTCGTTTGCGACCGGATCGGTCGCTGCGTCAACTTCCGGCCGCTCCTGAAGTTTGCGCCCCCCGGTCCCGGCCCCGGCGACGGTTTTGCCCCGGGCGCCGGTGATGACCATCTCATTGTAGGCGTCGATGCTTTTGACGCCAAGCATGCTGATGACTTTATAGCGGCGCTCCATTTCTTCGACCGTCCAGCGCAGGACCTGTGAAGCCTTTTTCGGGTCCATGACCACCGGATGCATCAGATGCGGGATGCCTTCATAAGAGGACAGCTCCAGGCGTTTGGGGTCGATCATCAGAAACTTGACTTCGTCGGGATTGGACTTGAAAAGAATGCTGCAGATCATCGCGTTGAGCGCCACGCTCTTTCCCGAGCCGGTGGTCCCCGCAATCAGCAGATGCGGCATGCGCGCCAGGTCTGTAATCACGGGCGCTCCGACAAAATCCGCGCCCAGAGCGATCGGCAGGCGCAGGGTGGATTTGGTAAAAAAGTCATGATGGAGAACTTCCTTGAGGAAAACCGGTTCTCTTTTCAAGTTGGGAATTTCGATGCCGATCACGGATTTACCGGGTATCGGTGCCAGAATGCGGATGCTCGGCGCCATGAGTGCCAGCGCCAGGTCGTCGCTGAGGGTTGTGATCCGGTTTATCTTCACGCCGGGAGCCGGCTCTAGCTCATACATGGTAATTACCGGGCCGGGCATGACTTCCACCACACGCGCCTCCACACCGAAATCGGCGAGCTTTTTTTCTAAAATGCGCGAATTGGTGATCAAGTGATCACGCTTGACTCGTCCGTCCTTCTGGGGCGGCTCATCGAGCAGCGTGAAGGGGGGGAGCTGAAACTTGCCGTCCGTTTTTAGTTTTGAAAAATCAAAATGTGTCTGCTCGATTTTCCGTGGTTTCGACTTTTTCGACGCTGTGTCCGCCGTTTGTGCCGCTGCCGGGGCGGTTTTTATTTTCAACCGGGGGAAAAAACCCGCCTGGAAAGCAATGATCTTGTCTTTGATATTTTTTAAAAGTGTGCGACCGTGGCGTGAAAAAGTTTCGCTTACCGTGACGAGCGAGAATTCGATGATGAAAAAAAGTGAAACAATGATGATGAGAATCAAAATGATGTAGGTTCCCGCCGGATTGAAATAGCGCATCAGCAATCCGACGATACCGCTGCCGACAAGCCCGCCCGCCTTGAGCTTTTCTCCGTGAAAAGTAACGCCGTTGCGGATGAGCGCACTGAAAAGCCCGGCCAGTGATAATGTGAAAAAGAAAAAACCGCAAAGGCGTGATTTGTCCAGAGCAAAAGAGGGACTTAAAAAATATTTAAACGTGCAGGCCAGAAGCGCCAAGGGAAAAAGAAACGAGGCGAAACCCAGCAGGCGGATGAGTGAGTCCGCCGTGTAGGAACCTGCCTTGCCGGTCCAGTTATGGGTCGCCGGCCCGTCCGGTGGCACTGTATGCGTGAAAGAGGGATCCTGCGGAAAATAGGAAAAAAGACACAAAAGCAGAAAAACAGCGACGGCAAGAAAAACGACGCCTTTAATTTCCCTTGTCCTAGGATTCCGAATTTTAGCTGCTTCATTCATTGGTCGGTCGTTTTCATTTCCGGCAGGGTTTCTTTTATGTCCGGTGTGCCTGCTTCAAGATAAGCGTTGTAGTTTTCGATGATCACTTCCCGGACTTTATCGATCAGCTCACGGCGGCTTTCCACTGTGTAGTTTTTTGTCAGGACAGGCTTGTCTATTACCATTTTAATTTTCCCCGGCCTTATCTTCAACGAGCGCTTCGGCATGATTTCGCCGCTGCCGATGATGCTGACCGGTACAATCGGCACGCCGGAGTGAATGGCAAGATAAAACGTGCCCTGCTTGAACGGCTTTATTTCACCATTACGGCTTCTGGTGCCTTCCGGAAAGGTCATCACCGACTTCCCTTCGCGGATGCGCAAAGCCGCCGTCTCCAGGCTTTCCATGGCTTTTTTATGATCCTGCCGGTCTATTTCAATATAGCCCGCGCCTCTCATGGCCCGGCCGAAAACCGGAATCGCGAACAGTTCTTTTTTGGCGAGCCACCTGAACTGCCCCGGAATATGAGCCAGGGCGATCAGTATGTCAAAATCACTTTGATGATTGGCCATAAAGATCTGTGGTCTGCCGGGCAGGACATTGTCGTCGCCGATCACCTCAACTTTCGTGCTGCTGAGCATGAGCATGAGTTTGCCCCAGATGTTGGCTACCCTGTGGACATTGTTTTCCGCATTTTTAAAAAATGAAAAGACGATGGCCCAGAATGCGAAAAATGCGGTCATGGCTACGCCCAGGGTAACTAAAAGTGCGGAACGGATCATTATGTGTTTTTTCCTTGCCCGGAATTACTGCAGTTTAGTGATTTTTTACTTGATAACGGTATTGAAGTCAACAGTGATTTCCTGCTGTTTTCCATCGTTTTTGTGTTTTCAGGAGCTATCCCGGGGCCGTCTTTCGTTGACCGTCGGTCATGGTGAATCCCGCCATGGTTATGCGTTCGGCGTGGACAGCAAGATTTGCAAAAAAAATCAAAAACAGCTTTTTCTCCTTGACAAAAGATGAGGGCTAATTTAAGAACCCTGCCAACATTGATGATCTTAAGCTTGCCGAAAATGATTTATTGTCTGCTGTTTTCCATGGTTGCAGACCGGGATAATGGCGTGTCATCGAGGAGATGGAGTATAAATGGAACTATTTTTACAGCAAGTGTTTAACGGTGTCATGTTAGGGAGTACCTACGCCATTGTCGCTTTGGGGCTGACGCTCGTTTTCGGCATTTTACATGTGCCGAACTTCGCGCACGGTCACATGTATATGCTGGGTGCTTATGTCTGCTTCTTTCTGATTACAATTTTCGGCTTTGCCTACTGGCCGGCCGTGGCTCTGGCCGCGATTCTGCTGGCGGTGGCGGGCGTTGTGCTGGAGGTGCTGGTATTCAAACCTCTGCGCAACGATCCGGGCTTCAACCCGCTGATCGCCGCCCTCGGCGCACTGATCATTCTTGAAAATGCGGTTGTCGTTTTGTGGGGCCCCGAAGGCCACCGGATCCCGAATCCCTATCCCGGGATTATTGATGTCTTCGGCATCACCATGTCTGTCCAGCGCCTGCTGGTCATCGGCATGGCCGCGGTCATGATCATTCTGCTTCAGCTCTTCATTAAGAAAACAACGCTGGGAAGCACAATCGAGGCTGTCGCCCAGAACAAGGAAGGAGCTACACTGGTCGGTATCAACGTCAATTTTGTCTCCGCCATGACTTTTGCCATTTCGACGGCACTGGCCGCGGTTGCCGCCTGTCTGGTTGCCCCTATCTTTATGATTTCGCCGAGCATGGGGGCACTGGTCGGCATGAAAGCTTTTGTCATCGTTATCCTCGGTGGACTGGGCAGCATTCCCGGCGCCATTGCCGGCGGCATGATCTTGGGGCTGATTGAAGCTTTAGGAGGAGGATATTTTTCCGCAGCATATAAAGATGTGTTCGGATTCGGCGCCCTGGTGCTGATACTGGCGATAAGGCCGACCGGTCTGTTTGGGAAGGAGATTAAGGGCAGATGATGAAGTGGTTGAAAGGAAATTGGTTTTACCTGTTGGTTCTGATTGTAGCCCTGCTGGCTCCTCTCATCATCACAAACCGTTACTACAGTCAGGTTATCACGATGAGCCTGCTGTTTGCCATCGCGGCTTTGAGCCTGAACCTTATCTTAGGCTATACCGGGCAGCTTACGCTGGCTCATGGCGGGTTTTTCGCTCTGGGAGCCTACAGTGTAGCTATAATGACTTATACACTGGGCTGGAATTTCTGGCTGGCTCTTCCCCTTGGCGCCAGTTTTGCCGCCTTCATCGGTTTTCTGGTGGGCATGCCGACGCTCAGGGCGCGTGGGTCGTATTTCGCCATTGCCACGCTGTGCCTGGGAGAAATCATATATCTCATCGCCGGAAACTGGATAGAAGTGACCGGCGGACACAACGGTATCGTAGGCATTCCGCCACCCAGTCCGATTCCCATCCCGGGACTCGGCACGCTCAGTTTTGAGTCCCAAGCCTCACAGTACTACATGGTTTTATTTTTCCTCCTGTTGACGCTGTTTGTGATGTACCGGATCCGCGAGTCTATGCGTGGGCGGACATTCATGGCTGTTTTGTGCAACGAGGACCTGGCCGAATCCGTAGGCATCAACACATTCCGCACCAAGCTGTTGTCATTTGTGGTGGCCAATTTTTTCGCGGGCCTTGCCGGCGGTATTTATGCCAGTCTGCTCGGTAGTATATCGCCTAGCGTCGCCACCGTCGGACTTACTTTCAACTTCCTGATGTATGTCCTGCTCGGCGGCGTCGGAACGCTGGCCGGGCCGATTATCGGCGCTTTCTTCCTGCCGATTCTTCTCGAATATATGCAGTTTTTACAGGATTACCAAATGATCCTGTTCGGCGTATTGCTGATCATCGTTATTATTTACTTCTCGACCGGTTTCATGGGGCTGTATAAGAAAATCACTGAAAAGATAAAGAAATCAAAGGTGGGGGCGCAAAGTGCTGCTAAAAGGTGAAAATCTTGTTAAAAGTTTCGGCGGCACTGTCGCTGTTAACGATGTTAGCTTTGAAGTCAAAGAGGGCGAGATTCTCTCCATCATCGGCCCTAACGGAGCCGGGAAATCAGTCCTTTTCAGTCTGATCAGTGGTATGCACAAGCCGACCTCCGGCAGCGTCAAATTCATGGGTGAAGAGATGGCCGGCTTGAGCACGAGTAAAATATCCCGCAAAGGCATCGCGAGAACCTTTCAGCTCACTTCCTTGTTCGACCGGCTGCCCGTGGCGCTGAATCTGGCGCTCGGCTACTACAAATGCACATCCACCGGATTCTGGGGCGGCCTGTTCCATACGCCTCAGTGGAAGCGCGATAAAAAAAAGGTGGAAGAAAAGGTTATCGAGATACTCGGCTTTCTCGATCTGGGCGCCAAGGCGTTCGATCCCGCCTCCACTTTGTCTCAAGGTGAGCAGAAACTGCTGGCCATCGGAATCGCGCTCATCAGCGACCCGAAACTCATGCTTTTTGACGAGCCTACCGGCGGGTTGATTCAGGAAGATACGGCGATGATCACGGACATGATCCGCAAGATCAATCAAAGGGGCATCACGGTTTGTCTGATCGAGCATAAAATGCGTATGATCATGGATCTGGCGGACAGAATTGTTGTTTTAAACTACGGGAAAAAAATTGCCGAAGGAAAGCCGGCGGATGTCGCCGCCGACCCGCAGGTGATCGAAGCCTATTTAGGAAGAAAAAAGGATGCTTAAACTAACGAACGTGACCACGATGATTGGCGAGCATCAGGTTATTCATGATGTTTCGCTGCATGTTGCCCAGGGAGACTTTGTCGCGCTGCTCGGCGGCAACGGCGCCGGGAAAACCAGCCTGTTTCGCACGATTGTCGGTGTGCTCAAACCGGTTAAAGGGACGGTGGAGTTCAAAGGTGAAGAAATCAGCCATCTGCCTGCACACAAAATCGTCGGGAAGGGCATCGCGCTTTGCCCCGAAGGGCGGCAGCTTTTTCCGGCTCTGTCCGTGCATAAAAATCTGATGCTGGGCGCTTTCCACCGCAAGGACAAAAAAGGCGTTGAAGAAACGCTTGAGCAGGTTTATGAGATGTTCCCGAGGCTGAAGGAGAGGTACAAACAAATGGCCGGCACCTTCAGCGGCGGTGAGCAGCAGATGCTGGCCGTCGGCCGGGCGATTATGTCCAAGCCGGAACTGCTGCTTCTGGACGAACCTTCCATGGGCCTGGCCCCTCTGGTCGTGGAAGG
The DNA here is from genome assembly GCA_012522275.1 of Smithella sp. Lineage (GTDB taxonomy): Bacteria > Desulfobacterota > Syntrophia > Syntrophales > Smithellaceae > UBA8904. The sequence continues at coordinate 9,270 of JAAYKU010000008.1, read as the reverse complement.
CATTGCCGAAGCGATTACAAAACTTAATAAAATGGGTATTACCATTTTCTTGTCTGAACAAAATGCGCAGATCGCTTTGATGATCACACGGCACGGCTATGTTCTGGAAAACGGTCATCTGGTTCTCGAAGGTCTCAGTAAAGACCTTATCACGAATGAAAAAGTCAAGAAGGCTTATCTGGGGACATGAAATAAATCAGACAGTTCAAAAAACTTAAAAGTTTGTGTAAAAAGCCCTTTCCGGTCAGGAAAGGGCTTTTTTAAATGGATTTGCTCGGGCGCCTTGTTTATTTAAAATCACCCGGACGAATTATTTGCGTTGTTGGTGATTTTTGTACTGGACGGAAAGGCCGGTTCAATGTCAGGATGCGGTATGTGAACACTACAGGGATCATTTAATGCCGTCTGCCTGAAAAAAATTACAAAATAAAGGGGTTTTGATTATGAAACATTCCGCTTCAGTCGCGTTTTTAGCCTTTCTGGCCGTTTTGTTGACTGCCCACCAGGCACAGGCGGAAAGTTCTGTCTGGGTGGTAAAAGGGCCGAAGGCCAATGTTTACCTAGCGGGAGCTTGCCATGTTTTACGCGCCTCAGACCATCCACTTCCATCTGTCTTTGAAAAAGCATACGCCGGATCCGACCGGGTTTTTTTTGAAGCGCCTCCCGCTGACCTGGAAACACAACACTACGCGCAAAAACTGATGGCTGTTGCCGCCTACACGGATGGGACAACCCTCAGGCAGCATCTGAAGCCGGAGGTTTATGCCAGAGCAGAAAAATTCTGCAGGGAACGCGGCTATCCGTTTGAACAGTATCAGATGTTCAGGCCCTGGATGCTTTCCATGATGCTGACCATGCAAGAGCTGGCGCGCATCGGTGTGGAAGCGGATTTTGGTGTGGACCGGTTTTTTTATCAGCGGGCGTTCAAAGACGGCAAGCCCACCGGCGGACTGGAGTCGGCCGATGACCAGCTCGCTTTTCTGAGCATGCTCGACGAAGGCATGGGCAATGAACAGGTCAGTGAAACGGTGGACGACCTGTCTGAGTTGAAAAGTAAAGTGACGGATATTCTGAAGGCCTGGCGCACAGGTGATGAAAAAGGAATCGAGGCCTTCAACCTGCGTGAACTGAAAAATTACCCCGGGCTCTATTCAGCGTTGATTGTTGAACGCAACGGAAAATGGGTGAAAAAGATTGAAGACATGGCAAACGGGAATATCAGTACAATGGTTATTGTCGGCGTGGCGCACCTGGCGGGCGACTCAAGTGTGATCGACCTTTTACGCAAGCGCGGGTATGAAGTCAATAAAGTCAGGCCCTAATCAGTTGCCTTATATATCAGGTGGCGCTTTCTTCATCCTTGCTTTTTCCGGCCACCCAAGTCCCTTTGCTGTCGCCTGATACTGGTGCGCTTTTTCATTGATACAGCCCAAGTATCCGGGCGAACTGCTTAAAAATTTTATTTTATTATTACGTTGACACGGCAGGCATGCTTCCCTATACTTTTTTCGATTAATTTCTGGAAGACTACCATGGATGTCAACGTCAAAACCGAAGATCACCTCCTGCTTATCGAAATCAACCGGCCGGAAAAACTGAACGCCCTGACCCGCGAGATGTATTCTTGTCTTGCCCGGGCTTATTATCAGCTCGATTCCGACCATGAGCTGCGTGCGGGTGTCATTTATGCCGCGGGTCCTCACTTCACGGCGGGCCTTGATCTGACTGACTGGTCGGACAGGTTTGCCCGCGGAGAGGGGTTTCCCCTTGCCGCTGAAAACGAAATAGACCCTTTTTATATGATGAGTGAGGCTCGCTGCCGCAAGCCGGTTATCATGGCGGTGCAGGGATACTGTTACACCTGGGGCTTTGAGTTGATGCTCAACACGGACATACGCGTAGCCGCCGCCGACACGCGCTTTGCCATGCTCGAAGTGAAGCGCGGTTTTTTCCCGGCCGCCGGGGCCACGCTGCGGCTGCCGCTGGAAATCGGCTGGTCCAATGCCATGCGCTACATGCTCACCGGCGATGCCATAAGCGCGACGGAGGCCTGCCGCTTCGGGTTGGTTCAGCAGGTAACCGAAACGGGCAGGCAGCTCGAAGCAGCACTGGCAATTGCCCGTAAAGTGGCGGCGGCCGCGCCGCTGGGGGTGCAAGAGGCGCTGGCCTCAAGCCGTAAGGCGCTCAAGGACGGAGAACAGGCGGCCACGAAGGTCATGTACCGTAAGATGGCCGAAGTGATGAAAAGTGAAGATATGAAGGAAGGTCTCAGCTCTTTTCTCGAGAGACGCACCGCGGTATTTAAGGGGAAATAACGCGTGCGGCGACTCGGCCGGGAAGGGGCGGACAGGATATGAATATTTGACGGCGGCAAATGAACTGCCTCCATCAATGCCCGGCAGGGGGCAGGCACACGGAGGGCAAAGCGGATGTGTGCGGCGGTGGGAGAGTTTCATTTTGTGCTTTTCATGAGAAACCACAGGAGGTACCCGAAATGAATTTTGCGCTTACAGAAGAACAATTGATGGTCAGAGACATGGTCCGTAAATTCGCCGAGACGGAAATCAAGCCTGTCGCGGCCGAGTTGGACCAGACGCACCGCCACCCGGAGGAAATATGTCGGAAGCTCGGTGAAATGGGTATCATGGGCGTTTCCGTACCCACGGAATATGGGGGTGCGGGTATGGACAACGTAACCTATGTGCTGGCGATGATCGAAATATCGAAGGCCTGCGCCAGCTGCGGCGTTATTGTGTCGGTTAACAACACGCTGTATGGACATCCGGTCAAGACATTCGGAACACACGAGCAGAAGCTGGAGTTCCTCAAGCCGGTTGCCGGAGGCGAAGTGGAGGGGTGCTATGCTCTCACCGAAGCGGGAGCAGGCTCCGACGCGGCGGCACTGCGCTGCAAGGCAGAGCTCAAAGGTGACAAATACATCGTCAACGGCACGAAGGTTTTCATCACCAACGGCCCGGTTGCCCGCTACTGTGTTCTGGCGGCGACCACCGATTTATCGTTGGGGTACAAGGGGGTTATCAACCTGATTGTCGATTTAAAGGAAACCCCGGGCTTCAAAGTGGGCAAAATCGAGGAAAAGCTGGGCATACTGGCGTCCGGCACGTCGGAGCTGGTTTTTGAGGATGCGGAAGTACCGGCGGCAAACCTTCTGGGAAAACCCGGGCAAGGTTTCCAGCAGATGATGGCGGGGCTCAATGCGGGCCGCATCGGCATCGGCGCCCAGGCTTGCGGCATCGGCCGCGCCTGCCTGGAAGATGCGCTCAACTACTCCAAGGAGCGCGTCCAGTTCGGCAAGCCGATCGCGTCCAACCAGATCATACAGTTCAAGCTGGCTGATATGGCCACGCAGCTTGACGCGTCGGAGCTTTTGCTTTTACGCGCCGCCTGGATGGAAGATCAGGGCATGGATTTCGAAATGGAATCCGCCATGTCGAAATATTATTCATCTGATGTGGCCATGAACGCGGCCATCGAGTGCGTACAGATCTTCGGCGGCTACGGCTATGTGAAAGAGTATCCGGCGGAGCGCCACATGCGCGACGCGAAAATCTGCCAGATCTACGAAGGAACCAACGAAATCCAGCGGGTTGTCGTGGCCAGAAAGCTCCTGGGGCACAGATAAAAGACGAGAGGCTAAAGGCTTAAGCTCGCAGAGCGAACGGCGCGGTTGATGACGGACAATAATAAACAGGCCCGTCCCCCGTGGGGGGGGGCGGGCCTGTGGCAATAAGATAATCAGGGCGTTTATTTTTTGCCGAGGATGGCGTCCTTGGCCGCTTTCGCCACTCTGAATTTCACGACTTTCTTGGCGGGTATTTTGATCGTTTCGCCGGTGGCGGGGTTTCTGCCCATGCGGGCTTTACGCTGCACCAGCACGAGTTTGCCGAGGCCGGGCAGTGTAAACGAGTTTTTTGCTTCCTTGTAGGCGATGCTGGCTAGAAAATCCAGAATTTCCGCCGCCGCTTTTTTGGTAAGGCCGGCTTTCGTTGCGATTTTTTCCACCAACTGCGCCTTTGTCATTGCTTTTGCCATATGATTACCTCCCTTGTTAAATGGTTTTGCGCTACTGTAGGCGAAACGCGAACAACTTGCAAGAGATGATTATAGAAAAATGAAAATTTTTATCCCCGTAAATCCGATCTGTCCGGACGGCAAAAACCGCGGCCGATGACTGCCGTTTTTCTTGTCGCGGCTGTTTAAAGCACCCGTCGGTCGATGATACGGCTGGCTTTCCCCTCCGAGCGCTCGATGGTTCTGGGCTCGACCAGTTTGATGACAGCGGTGATTCCCAGATAGTCTTTCATATCTTTTTTAAGCTGACGCTCGATATTCTGCAAAACCTTGATTTCATCTGCGCCGCTGAAGAGCATTTCCGACAATTCCACCTGAATTTCCAGAGTGTCGAGTGTGCCTTCGCGGTCCACGATGAGTCGGTAATGGGGTTCAAGACCTTCCACTCCGACGAGCACTGCTTCGATCTGTGAAGGGAAAACATTGACGCCGCGGATGATCAGCATATCGTCGCTTCTGCCCATGACGCGTCCCATCCGGATATGCGTGCGTCCGCAGCGGCACGGCTGTGGTATCAGACGCGTAATGTCGCGCGTCCGGAAACGGACCAGCGGAAACGCCTCTTTTGTGAGGGTGGTAAAAACCAGTTCCCCTTCCTCGCCTGGGGGGAGAACTTCGCCCGTTTCCGGATCGATCGTTTCCGCCAGAAAATGGTCCTCAAAAATGTGCATGCCGTCACGCGCCTCGGCGCACTCCATGGCCACGCCCGGTCCCATTATTTCAGAAAGGCCGTAGATATTGAAAGCGGTCAGTCCCATCGCTTTTTCAATTTCGGCACGCATGTTCTCGCTCCAGGGTTCCGCCCCGAAGATGCCGGCGCGCACAGACAGCGAGTGCAGGTCCACATCCATGGCGCGGGCCTGTTCGGCAAGGTTGAGCGCATAAGAAGGAGTACAGCAGATGGCGGTCGGCCGGAAGTCCTGTAAAATAGTGATCTGGCGCCTGGTATTGCCGCCGGACATGGGGATGACGCTCGCGCCGATTTTTTCCGCCCCGTAGTGAGCGCCCAGACCTCCCGTGAACAGGCCGTATCCGTATGCATTATGAATGACGTCGTTTTTTGTGAGTCCCGCAGCCGTATAGCAGCGGGCCATCAGCTCAGACCAGATGGCGATGTCATGTTGCGTGTAGCCGACCACGGTGGAAGCCCCCGTGGTGCCTGAAGAGGCGTGCAGCCTCACGACACTGCTCATTGGTGCGGCAAACAGACCGAAAGGATAGTTGTCGCGCAGATCCTGTTTTGTCGTGAAGGGGAAATGTTTCAGATCGTCAAGCGTCTTGATGCTCGCGGGCGTAACGCCCGCCTTGTCGAATGATTTTTTGTAAAATCCTACATTATGATACAGCCGCTCTGTCACCTGTTTGAGCCTTTTAAGCTGCAGGGCTTCGAGGGCCTCGCGTGGCAGTGTTTCAAATTCTTCATTGTAAATCATGCGACCGGACTCCCGGAATTGTATTTTCCGGCCTGCTATAGCATAAACTCATACCGAATCCAAATGAAAGCTGGCGGGAGCGCCGCAATTGAAAACATCCGTCTGCGATGCGTCAAGGAGCTTGCCTCGTTTCACGCCGGTACGGATCAGAACAGGCGAAGCGCAGTATTGCGTCCGGGGCTGATGACGACGGCAGCCCGGCGCGTCGCTACAATTCCTCTTCACGAACGATCTGTGTTTTTATCAGTGTGATCAGCTCTTGAAAAACAGGGAAAATATCCGTACGGAAACGGCCCGCGACACACACATACATGATGTCGTCGCCGATTTTGAGCTCGCCCTCATTGATCCAAACTCTGATGTCGGCAATGCCTTGCGTAGCGCGCATCCGGCGCACGAGCTCATCCAGCGCGGCCCGGTCGTATGACAGCATCATCCCGCGCACCGGCTTTCCCTCTTTCGATGACGCTCTGACCACGCCGTTGTGCACCAGAAGCATTCCGAGGCGCTCCGGTGGGCAGGTTTTTTTAATTTCGGCAATCCACTGGTCAATCACGGCTGACCTCCGGTTGAATCAGGCCTGCTGCCGGCCTCATCGGCGGTGAGGCCGATTATCTCGTCCAGCCTGCGGGAAATCTGAGCTGACAGATTTTCAATATAATCGGTTTTCATGTCCGGTTCATAGCGGTTGGCGTCCGCATCGCCGTTGTTCCACGTTCCGGCCAACCGCCCGCCGATGGTGAAAGGCACTACAGCGATGGATTTGACGAAGTATTTCCGCTCCGACGGCAGAAGCCTGTAAAAAGGTTTGAGGTCCCGGTTGGCCAGCACCGGCTTTGTGTCTGCAGGCAGGATGGTCCTGATAAAATCCGCTGATACGACGGAAAAGCGATTTTTGAGAATCTCAGAAGCGTTGAATGTATTGATGAGCTTTCCGGCAAATTCATTTTCAATCAGCGTCAGCCAGACGAAGGGGACCGAGAATTCCCGTTCGATGCCGTGAAGCAGATTTTCAAAAAGTCCGCTCACCGTTACGGCTGCCAGGACGCTTTCACTCACTTTGCCGAAGCTTGCGGCAATGATTCGATTGATGCCTTTGAGGTCCTCTTCAGTGTTCATCGCAAAATCCTTTCCCAGGTAGCGTAAATCACGGCATGGTCCGACGGCTTGTCCGCCAGCCGCGTGTCCAGATCTATGGCGCATCCGGTGGAGGAGGCGGCAAGGGCGTGAGTAGCCAGTATGTGGTCGACGCGCCAGCCCAGTTTGCGTTTGACGGAATCGCGGACGCGGTAATCGAAAAATGTATATTGTTCAGGTTTGTCCGGATGATGATACCGGAAAACATCCGTCAGACCCCAGGAAAGTACGCTCTGGTATGCATCCCATACTTGCGGGTTGAAGGATACATGTCCCAGGATCCGTTTGGGATCGTGGACATCGATTTGTTCCGGCGCGACGTTGAAGTCGCCGCACAAAACAAGCGGCTGGTCCGGGTTAAAACGGTTCAGTAAATATTTTTTCAGGCGCGCCAGCCACTCGAGCTTATAGGTGAACTGCGGCCTGGTCACCTCCTGTCCCTGCGGCACATAGACGTTGATAATCACCAGATCGCCAAATTGGGCGATTGCCAGGCGGTCGGTATCGGGTGGTTCGTCAGGCAGGCCGAACGACACGTGTTGCGGTTTTACGCGCGATGCGATCGCCACGCCGTTGTACCGCTTGTCGCCGCGAAAGGACACCAGGTAGCCCAGTTCTGAAAAGACTTCGACAGGGAAGATGCCGTCTTCGACCTTTGTTTCCTGCATGCAGAAGACATCAGGCAGATTGGCTTTCAGCCAGGGCAGCACAATGTGCAGGCGGGAGCGGATGGAATTGACATTGTAGGAAACAATTTTCACTTCCATAATCCTTTCAGGTGATGCGATTCCTCTTATCATGGGCGCCGGTCATCCTCAAGGCCTTTTAAGGCCTGCGCCGGACACAATTTTAAGTCTGAAGAAACAATCATGCCGGCGCCACCGACGAGCGCGGGCTTTCTCAGAGATAAAAGAGTTTCTGCCGGTTCAATCTTTCTTGACACGAATCAGGAAATGCCGCTATACGTTTTGAACAGTTTCGTAAACTCGGGAAGCCGCACCCATGAATATTATCAGTGACGCTGTTTCGGCCATCAAAAGCATCCGCATTCAGGATATCCTGGATATCGCGATCATTGCCGCGATGATCTTCGCCCTGCTGACGTGGTTTAAGACCAGAGCGTCGCGCTTTGTCCTTATTGGTATTTTGCTTTTGGGTGGCGTGTATCTGGTCGCCCGCTTCTTTCAACTGTATCTGACCGTCATCGTTTTACAGGGATTTTTCGCTATTTTGCTTTTCGTCCTCGTGGTGATTTTCCAGGAGGATCTGCGCGGAGTTTTCGAGCGCCTGGCGATGTTCGGCAATCTTCGCAAAACAGTTGCGCCGGTGTCGGTTTTGGACGCGACGGCGGACATGATTGCCGAGGCGGCGGGCAACATGGCCAAAAAGCATGTCGGGGCGCTTATTGTCATTCAGGGTGCAGACCCGCTGGGCAGGCACATAAACGGCGGCACAGCTTTGGACGGGCGACTCAGCACCGCTGTTGTGGAAAGCATCTTCGATCCCCACTCGTCCGGCCATGACGGAGCGGTCGTGATCAAGGACGACCGCATCAGAATGTTCGGGGTGCACCTGCCTTTGTCAACCGGCATCGGCCATTATGAAAACATCGGCCTTCGCCATACGGCGGCACTGGGTCTGACGGAACGCTCCGACGCCCTGTGTGTGGTTGTCTCGGAAGAGAGCGGCACGATTTCAACGGCGGTCGGTGGCTCTCTTTCCGCAGTTTCCGGCCCCTCCGTTCTGAATGAAATTTTAAAAAAATACTATGCCCGCTATCGGACTGAGACGAAGGCCAGGCCGCTTCTGGCGTGGATGCGGGAAAACACAAAAGAAAAAGTCATAGCGGTGGCGCTGGCGTGTGTTTTGTGGGTGGCCGTCGGTTATCAGCGCGACACAGTGCGTCGTGATTTCATTATCCCCATTGAATATAAAAACATCCCGCAGGTCTGGCAGATTGAGGAGCCGCAGGCGACGGAGGTTAAAGTCATTTTACAGGGCGCCGAGCAGGCTTTTCGGCTGCTGCATGAAAAATCGCTCAGACTGTCACTGGATTTGTCGTCCATCTCCGAGAAAAACCGCGAATTCATGCTCACCAGGGAGATGGTCAATGCGCCTTCCAATCTTACGGTCGCCGAAATCAGCCCCGCAAAAGTTCGCGTTCAAGCCTCGAAGCTTGCATGGGAGGCCCTGCCGGTGCGCCTGGTCACGCGCAACCGTCTTGCCGATGACCTGGTTTTGCAGAAAATCGTGCTGGACCCGGCCACAATCCGCGTGCTGGCGGATACACGGATGAAGCCCGGAGAAATTATTCTTGAAACGGAGCCGCTGGACCTGCAAAGCATTTCCGGCTCTGTGACCATAACGCTTAAGCTGGCTGTGGCGCGGGGTGTGACATTTCCCAACGGTGAGCCTCCGCAGGTCCGTGTTAATGTCCGTGTCAAAAAGAAATGAAAGGAAAGCTCTTATGCGTCTGGCGGCAAGAAAAAGATCAAAAAAGGCCGGGCTGGCTCCGGGAACGCTGGTGCACATCGGGAAGGCTTATGCCGAAAAACCGAAAATCACGATTTTCCGCTATGATGAGTCGTCTATCACGGAAAAAGTAGTC
>JAAYKU010000075.1 GCA_012522275.1 Smithella sp. | reverse complement strand
TGCCGAAATGAAGTCATATCTTGGCGACCTTTGGGAATCGTTCAAGGGTGCCATGTCGCAGATTTGGGAGTCCGTCAAGGCCATTAATAAGCAGATCGGGGAGCGCGGGTCTTTCTCCACGAAAAAGAGGGTGTCCGAATACGACGTTGACGATGTCAACGAACTTCTGGACATGGCCGCCCGGCAGGATAAAGCTCTTGAAATAAGCGAAACTCCTTCCTATGACGACGTGCGGAAAAAAGCCGCTCAAATGGCCTGGGAGAAAATCAACAAAAAGATCGATTTCCAGAAACGCAAGGAAAACGCTGCATTGAAGCGGCAAGCACGGGATGACGCCCGAATGCTGCCCGCATTTCAAGCCATGAATTACATTGTGAAAAAAGGCGGTCTGGATAAGGCGAAGCTCCGCAAAGATTACGGTCAGGAAACCGTTGACGAATTATCTAAGCGGCGCATGGGATTGGTCAAGGAAAACGGAGTTTTTGAGCACGATGTTGTGGCCGACCAAATGGGTTATGGTTCCGGCGACGAAATGATTAACGATATTCTTGATTGGCGGGGCCTTGAAACAGAGGCCAAGAAACGCGCCGAAGAATTTGAATATCGGTATTCGGATTTAATCACGAGCTCGGAGCTGGATAACTTCAATGAACTCCTGATTGCCGAAGAAGACAAGATCATGAGCAAGCTGACGGCGGAGAACCGCCCGAAGCCGGCCAAAGGGCTGAAAACGTTTATCCGGCAGAAAACCGGGCAGGAGCGACCGAAAGACAGGCTGGTCACTGAATACGATGCCCTTGCTGAAGCATTCCGAAAAGAGGCCCGGACGGCCCGGGAGGCGTTCAGGGCCGGGAAGAAAGGTGAGGTTGAGAAGTCGAAGGAAAAGATGCGCTGGCTTATGCGGCGCCGGAAATCGCTGAAAAACGTCCGGGATTATTTCGGTTTGACCGATGCCGAAATGATGAGCGCCACAAACCGCCGGAATCCGGCCTTGATGGATGACGCGGAGTTTAAGCAGTTTCTCCGAAACGTGGAATTGAAAGCCGTGGAGTTGGCGGAAACACGGCAAGAGAAGATGGCATTACTTAAGCTCATCGAAGATAAGCGCTTGAAAAAGGTGGACAACTACCGGCGAGCGCTGGAACTGCCTACCTTTAACGACATGACCGCCCAGCAGTTACGGGACTTTGCGAAACTGCTTGAGCCGTTCCAGGATGACGATATCTTCTTGACGCAAAGGGAATTGGAAACCGTTGACCGGACGGACCTCAAGGGAATTAAGACCCTGCGCGAGGCGCGGGAGCGGCTGGCAAAAGAGGCCGGGGTTGATGTCGAAGAACTGAATAAGGTCCACGTCGAGGCGTTGGATTCCTTCCGCTGGGATTCTGCACTTCGGGAGCGCGACCCGTTTTATGATATTATGGTGTCTCGGATGACTGAGGCATACTTAGGGGCCGAGCTGCGGGCGCATGACGTCGAAAGCAAGGTTTATGAACTGGCTCGGAAGTCGGAAAAATCACGTGACCGCAGCCTGGTCGGCCGAATGATTCCGCAAGATGATTTGATCATGGCGTTTCTCGAATCTCCGCCGGATCGGAAGGCGGCGATTGTCGAGCAGATGACGCCGGAGCAAATCGACTTCGCAAACTACATGCAGCAGTATTTCGCCGGGGCGCTGGAATATTTAATGGCTACAAAGTCTTTAGAGCGTGGCCGGGAGAATTACTTTGTCCATATCCGAAAGACATTCCTTGAGAACCTGAAAGACGGAGGCTTGAAAAAAGCTGTTTCGGAGATATTCAAAACATATCAGCAAGATCAAATGGTTTTTAATATCCTCGATGACGATACCGGAAACATCCTTCCGCTCGAAAAGTTTTTCCAGTTCAGCTTGCAGCGGACCGACACGATGGACCCGACCAGGAACGTCACGAAGGCGTTTTTGACCTATGTCAACACGTTCGAGCGCAAGAAGATGTTTGACGCCATCATCCCGAAGCTTGACATTTACGCGCAGGCTTTAACACCTGTCCGCTACACGCCGCGCGGGCTGGAAATCGACCGGTCCCTTAAAACCTACGTCAACAAATGGATCAATAACAAGAAGGGCAGGAAAATCTCCTTTGACTCGGTACTGCGGCAGGGGGGGCCGATAGACGTCGGAATTCGGGCACTGCGGACCTTCACGACCATTCTGGACCTGGGGCTTTCTCCGATCGTGCAGACTGCGGCGTTTATTGGTGAGCAGGTGGCCAACACTGCAATGCTGGGGACGCGGGGAATGGCCACGGGCACGGCTAGAATGAAAACAGACAAAGGAAAGCGTATCTTGGATAAATATGAGGCCTGGGTTGGCCGGTCGATATGGGAAGAATTCACAGCCCCAGGGAAGGAAATCACAGAGCGGATGTCGCAGGCTCTTTTTGCCGGGTTTGATCTGGCTACGAAAACAGCAAACAAACAGTTTCTGCTCGCCTCCATGACCGATCAGGAGTTTGAGTCCGAGGAAATATCCACCGAGCGCCTGGCGGAAATGCGGTTGGACATGGGACGCTTCCGGGTTGTGCCGGGTACGGGTTCGCTGGTTGGGTCCACGTCCGCCGGTGATGCGGCTATGCAGTATAAAAAATGGGCCGTCCCCATTGCCCGAACGCTTATCGCTGACGCCGAAACCCTGATCGGCAATATCAAGGCAGGGCAGCCGCTTGACGCGCGCGCCGGAAAAGAGCTGATGCGTTTCGCCTATATGTCGGCTGCTGTGTTTATCGTTGGCGCCATGGCCGGGGCGGATGACGATGACCGGTCGGTTATCGGCAAGGCAAAAGGCCGGCTGTACCGGGAAGCCATGACTTTGATGCAGGGGATAGACCCGACGCTCTGGCTGGCCACGCCTAGAACGCTGACATGGTTGTATCAGACGGCGCAGGCCTTTAAGAGCATGGTCCTGATGGAAACCTACAAATCCGGAGACAAAGAGGGCGAACTCAAGGGAGACGATAAATTGAAACGTCAGTTCGTGCCGGGCGTGGTGCGGAGCGTGGCTAGCGAGGATTGAAAATCCTCTAAATGTCCTCGATGCAACCCGACGCCTTATCGGATTGGCGCGGGGGTCAACGCGTTATTTCTCCCTATACTCCGGCGGGCACTGGCCTAACTCGTACAGTCGGCAAATGGCAAAGTTGTTTCCGGCAAACGGGACAAAGCATTTTCGTTTTTTACAAGCTC
>JAAYKU010000074.1 GCA_012522275.1 Smithella sp. | reverse complement strand
GCCAGGCATTGACGTAGATATTGAGTAAAACCTGTTCAATCTGCCCGCGATCAACTTCCACACTGAGAAGGTCATCCGCATATTTTTCAAAAACACGGATTTCCTTTTTCGTTCTGCCGAACAGGTTGATTGATTTGCTGACCATTTCATTGAGATCAGAGGTGACGACGTCATACCGGCCCGCGCGGGCGAAGCCCAAAAGCTGCCTGGTCAGTCCGGCGCCGCTTTGCACGAGCGTCTGAATGGAATTTAGCTGTTCATGGTTGGGGTGCGACGCATCCGTGTCCAAAAGCATGATCGAGGCGTAGCCCTGGATGCCCATCAGCAGATTGTTGAAGTCATGGGCGATGCCGCCGGCCAGGGTGCCGATGGCCTCCATTTTCTGGGCCTGATACAGTTGCTCCGTCAGTTTTTTGTGCTCCGCCTCCATTTTGTGGCGTTCGGTCACGTCGCGCGAGATGCCCTGAAAACCGACCGGCCTGCCGTGTGCGTCGCGCATGGGCGAGACGCTTATTTCCAGGTAGATGATTCCGCCGTCTTTGCGGATAATTTCATGGTCGGTAATCCGCACCGCCCGGTTTTCCTTATAAGCGGTACGGAAGGCGTGCGCGATTGTTTTTGACATTTCCGGCGAGGTGTACTGCAGATAGCACATGCCGGCGAATTCTTCATACGTGTAGCCGGCGTAGCTGATGTCTTTGTTAAAGAAGGTGATGTTCCCTTTGAGATCCGTTTCGAAATATTCATCATCGATATTTTCGATGATACTCCTGTAGCGCGCTTCACTTTGTTTGAGCGCCTCTTCTGCTTTTTTGCGCTCGGTGATGTCCTGAATGAAAGAAAAGTTTGCGGGTTTTCCTTGATAGTTAATCATCACCGACTTGATGTTGATGATTACTATGGTACCATCCGGTTTGAGTATGCGCGCGTCATAACTGACAGGTGCATCTTCTCCCTTGCGTCTCATTTCGTAATTATTTCTGATCGTATTCCGATCTTCCGGGTGTGTGAAGATACCCAGCGGATGACCGATGATCCCCTCCTTTTCCCTGCCGATGGTTTCCAGGAGCTTCTGATTGGCATAGACATAAACTCCGTCCTGGACAATGGAGATGCCGTCGTTGGTTTTTTCCATCACCGTGCGGTATAATTCTTCACTTTGCCTGAGCGCCTCTTCCGCTTTTTTGCGTTCGGTGATGTTGGTGATGAAGCTGATGATGGCGCGCTGCCCCTGATAGCGGATTTCGGTCATCGTCACACCGAGGTTAACCGTGGAGCCGTCTGCCGCGATGGCGCGTACTTCGTGGTATGCCTTGCTGTGACCGCCGGTCTTCAGTAAAAGATAATTGCTCCGGCCTATCCCTACATCATCAGGGTGGAGATATATATCTACAGATTGTCCGATAAGATTTTCTTCAGGCCGGCCGATGGTTTCCATGAGCTGCCGGTTGGCATAAAGATACAGGCCGGTTTTTATGTCAATGATGCTGATGCCGTCGCTGGTGCTTTCAAGAGCCGTCCGGTGCAGAGCCTCACTTTCGCGAAGCGCCCGTTCGGCGTTTTTGCTTTCGGTGATGTCCTGGATAAAAGTCAAAATGGCTGGTCTTCCCCGGTAGATAATGTCCACCGATGAAGATTGCAGATAGACCGTCTTTCCGTCTGAACGCTCCACCCGTGTGACGTGTCGGTCCGGCGTCTGTACCTGTTGCGGGTGTCTGGCCACAAAATCTTTGAGCGATTCCTGAACGTGCGGGCCGGCCAGAATCCCTGCCGGCTTGTGCAGTATGTCTTCAAGAGACGCTCCCATCGTATCGAGAAATTTCTGATTGACATAAACATAAATGCCGTCTTGCAAAATGGTGACACCATCGCTGGTGGCATCGAGCGCCGTGCGGTATAGGGCTTCGTTTTCGCGCAGGCGCTCTTCCTGTGCGCGGTGTTCGGTCATGTCCAGTATCATCGTGCGGGTCATGATGAAATTTTCCTCGTGGTCGGTGAGGACAGAAACCGTGATCAGTACCGGGAAAGTTGAGCCGTCTTTACGCATCAGTTCAGATTCCAGATTGATCACCCCGCCGTCTTTTTTCAGCCGTGCGAAAAACGCCTCAAAATTGTCTCTGTTTGCCGGTGTGACAAAATCTCTATATGAGCGTCCGATGACTTCTTCACGCTTGTATCCCCTCCAGGATAATTCCGTGTCGTTGATGCGCACGACGATTCCGTCGGCATCGAGCGAGTGGTAACCGCAGGGAGCCTTGTCATACAGGGCGTGAATTTCCTCGGCGGATTTGAGCAGGTTTTCTTCCATCTTCCGGCGTTTTTGCGCCTCGGCAGAAGCGCTCCTCACACGGGCCGCCATATACGCGGCTGTGATGAAGAAGGCGGCCAGCAGCAGGGAAAGGAAAATGATCTGTCTTTTGATGCCCTGAAATTCGGGCATCAGCAGTTTTTCAGGTGATATCACAATGACGGACCAGCTTGTGTCCCCGATACGTGTCGGCGTGTAAACCGCGTGCACACGTTGCGGCCCTTTTCCTCTTTCGGAGAAATGGGTGTCCATGAAGGAGGCCTTGCCTCTTTCAGCCTGCATTGCCTTGCTGATCATGGTGGCGGCTTCGCTGTTGTTTTCGTATATTTCGGCAAACTTTCTGCCCTGGTGTTCTGTGTCGGTACAATAGATCACCTCGCCTGCGGCGTTGACCAGCATGGCCTGACGTGTTTTCGGGATGTGCATCCTTTCCAGGAAAGTCTTTCCCAGCTCCTCTAGGGAAATTAAAACCGCAACCGTCCCGTCATGCGCACGCCCGCGATACACCGGTACATGAATGGCGATGCTTCTGGCGCCGTCGGCCGACCGGAAGATATCGCTTACCACCGGCCGGCCGCCGGCCAGCGCCTGCTCTACATGCGTCAGGCGGGAGATGTTTTTTCCCGCCTGATGTGCCTTGTCCGGGTGCATGTAAATAATCTTTCCGCGCGCGTCGAGACGGGCGATATCCTTAACGTAAAAATAACTCTCTTTGCCGATCGCCTCCAGCAACGCTTTCCCGTCATTGTTCATGGCAATGATATCCCGGTTGCGGGCGAGAATCCGCAGTAGTGTAAGATGACGGCTTACCGCCCCCTCGATGCCTTCGGCCGCGATGGCCGCGTAGGTCATCTGGCGTTCATAGAGGCTTTGGAAAGCGCTTTTTTGGGTCCGCGTGTAGATGGAAAAAATCAGCGCTATACAGATGATGACGGCAATGGCCAGGGAAATAAATTGTTTTTTGTAAGATAGCATACAGACTCCACCGAGTGATCTTGACTGCAATAATTATGTGACTGTAAGCTTAACTAGGCGTGATTATAAAAGGATGGCTTCGACAAGTCAATCGGATATTACCTGCCGGGCCTTGCCGGTACATTGAAAAAACAGTCTGAAGGCGGCGCAGGCGGGGATTTATTCATTGACTTTTTACGACGCCCATTTTAGATTTCATCCGTTTATCAAACGACTCACGAAAGCGGACAGGATAAGGACCCGTGAAGGGAAGAAAGCGCGTTGTCGTCACAGGTTTGGGTACTATAAATGCCATAGGAGGCAATACGCGGCAGTTTGCGTCTGCGTTAAGAGACGGTGTCTGCGGGATTGCGCCCATAGACCTGTTCGACACAGTTGGCTTCCGGACGGGCAAAGGCGGGCAGATCAGAAATTTCGATCCCCGGCAGTCCGTCCCGCCGGAGTTTTCCCTCAAAAGAATGTCGCGCGCCGATCAGCTTTCCTTTGCTGCTTCTTTTGAGGCTCTGACCGATGCCCGGCTCTGGCCTTTGCCCCCGCACATGAAAGAAAACATCGGGGTAGCCATCGGGGGCGGTTCCGGCGGCCTTCTCGAAGCGGAAAGCTTCTATGCGCACCTGCTGGATAAAGGGCCGGCCCGGGCGAAATTTTCGCGTCTGGCCACAGTTTTTTGCGCATCATCTGCCGACCGTATCGCGTCATGCCTGGGGCTTTGGGGGCCCAAAAGCACTTTCATGACCGCCTGCTCCGCCGGCGCGACCGCTTTGGGCTATGCCCGTGATTTGATCGCAGACGGCCGGGCGGACATTATGCTGGCCGGCGGCGTGGAACCTATGTGCCGCATTACCTATGCCGCCTTCAACGCGCTGCAATCGATCGATGAGGGAGTCTGCCGGCCTTTCGACCTCAACCGCGCCGGCCTTTCACTGGGCGAGGCGGCAGCCATCATGGTGCTCGAGCCGCTTGAGCAGGCACTGACGCGCGGAGCAAATATTTATGGAGAGATTCTCGGCTACGGTGTGACATGCGATTCATTTCACATGACCGCGCCCGACGAGCAGGCCTCCGGTGCTGTGCGCGCCATGAAGGCCGCACTGGCCGACGCCGGCCTCACAATTTACGATATAGATTATATCAATGCCCACGGCACGGGCACGCCCGTCAATGATGTGATGGAAACCAGAGCCATCAAAGAGTTGTTCGGCAGGCGTGCCGGCGAAATACCGGTGAGCTCGACCAAATCCATGCATGCCCACTCGCTGGGCGCCTCCGGCGCGCTCGAGGGGATAGTCAGTTTGCTGGCGCTGGCACAGGGTTTTATTCCTCCTACGGTCAATTATAAAGACGCGGACCCGCAATGCGACCTGGATTATGTGACCACCGGCGCCAGGAAGGCCGGCCTGCGGGCGGTTTTGTCCAATTCGTTTGCGTTCGGCGGGAATAATACCACGCTGATTTTCGGCCGCTATGAAGGGGACGGTGCGGTTTATGAGCGCCACTAGCGCACAGCCACAAGGAACACGCATCGTGGTAACAGGTGTAGGGCCGGTGACGCCGCTGGGTGTCGGCAGGGAGGAGTTTTGCGTAAAACTATTTTCCGGAGCAAGTGCAATAGACGCGGTGAGGGGCTTTGACACAGGCTCTTTGTCATCGCATCTGGCGGCCGAAGTGCCGGACTTTTCCCCGCGTGATTTTATATCCGCAAAAAATTTACGCCGGATGGATAAGATATCGCAGATGACCGTGGCTGCCTCCCGCATGGCGCTTGAGGATGCGGGAATTGTCGTGACGGGGGAAAACCGTGACCGTATCGGTATTCTGCTGGGCACCGCCTTCGGTGCCACGGACGTAACTGTTTCGCTGGCCGAGACGCTTTTAACTAAAGGGGCTTCGTCAGTCAACCCGATACTGGTTCCCAATACAGTGATGAATGCCCCCGCGGGCCACGCCTCCATCGAACTGGGGTTTCGCGGCGTCAATACCACAATCACCCATTTCGGAGTTTCCGCGGAAATCGCCGTCAGCTATGCCGCCTCTGAAATAAGGCGTGGCGCGGCCGATGTGATGCTGGCGGGCGGCGTTGATATTTTGTCAAAATTTTATTATGAGTCGCTGGCCAGGTTTCGCGGGATCTCGCCGGATGACCGGGGCGCGGAAGGGGCGCGCCCTTTTGACCTG
>JAAYKU010000073.1 GCA_012522275.1 Smithella sp. | reverse complement strand
TCGAGGATGTTACGGATATGCTGCGAGAGTTCCGTCATCATAAAGGGCTTTTGTATAAAACTGATACGGCCGGCCTTGCTGATGATTTCCTGCGCCTCGCCGTCAATGCTGTAGCCGCTGGAAAGAATAATCGCGACCATCGGGTTGATTTCCCTGATGGCGTCAATGGCCGCACTTCCGCTCATGCCGGGCATGATCATATCCATGATAATCAGGTCGATTGCCCCGTAATTGTCCCGGTAAATTTCGAGTGCCTCCTCGCCGCTTTGCGCGGTAAGCAGGCGATAACCCAGGCCCTTGATCATTTGCGCCACTACATCACGGACAGTGTCTTCATCGTCCACCAGCAGGATTGTTTCCCCGCCCGGCACCATGTCCGTTGTCTCATCAGCCACAGGGTCGGCTTCCCTGAATGTGGCGGGCAGATAAATATTGAAGGTCGCCCCTTTACCCGGCTCACTTTGCACGTTGATTGCGCCTTTATGCCCTTTGATGATCCCATAGACGGAGGCCAGACCG
This sequence comes from Smithella sp., assembly GCA_012522275.1. Taxonomy (GTDB): domain Bacteria; phylum Desulfobacterota; class Syntrophia; order Syntrophales; family Smithellaceae; genus UBA8904. Next base: position 1,945 of record JAAYKU010000073.1, on the reverse strand, counting down.
AGGCCTGTTCCCCGGACGGTTCCCATTTCCTTGGTTGTGAAAAAAGGCTCGAACAGGCGCTCACGGGTGATTTCGTCCATGCCCACGCCCGTGTCCTTCACCGACAGTTTAACATACGACCCGGCCGGAATCTCCAGGCTGTGAACATGTGACGGCTCCATCACGACATTGGCGCTTTTGATAAAAATCTCACCCCCGCCGGGCATGGCCTGGCCCGCGTTTACCAAAAGGTTCAAGATCACCTGCTCGAGCTGGCCGCGGTCCGCTGACACGCTCCACAAATCATCTGCGAGATCCTGTTCAACGGTTATCTCTTTTTTCGTCCGCCCGAACATTTCAGCGGCCCTTGAGGCTATCTCGTTTAGGTTTACTATTTTAATTTCATAGCGTCCTCCACGCGCGTATCCCAGCAGTTGGCGCGTGAGGTCCGCCCCGCTGCGCACATGCGCTTCGATAGCCTTGAGCTGTGCGTAATGAGGATGAAATGGTTCAGTATTCAGAAGCATCAGGGATGTGTAGCCCTGAATGCCCATGAGCAGATTATTGAAGTCGTGCGCCACGCCTCCGGCCAGCGTGCCGACAGCCTCCATTTTCCGGGCCTGCGCCAGTTCTTCGCGTAGTTTTTCCTGCTCTTGCTCCATTTTCTGGCGGGCCGAGATGTCCCGGCCAATATTGCGAAAACCTGCAGGTTCGCCCCGGGTGTCTTTGATCAGCGTGACAATAGACTCCAGGTTTTTAACGGTTCCATCCCTGCAGCGCAGCGTCGCCTTATAAATACGCGCCTCTTCACCGCTCAAATACAGATCGTGAAATATCCGGTAAACCTGCTTTGTATCCTGTGCCGAGGCGTAGCGCTGATGATGGCGAAGCTGCATGTATTCCCTGCGGGAATAGCCCAGCGTGCGGTGCGCCGCTTCGTTACAGAAAATACAGCGGCCGCGCAGGTCGAACTCGGCGCAGGAATCCCCGATGCTTTCCATGAAGTCGCGGTAACGCTCCAGCTCGCGCTCCATCTGCCTGCGCTCGGTCACATCACGCCCGATGCTACGGAAACCGACGACCGAGCCCTTCTCGTCACGGATCAAGGATAGTGAAGTCTCGACCGATTTCACCTGTCCGTTTTTGCAAAGCACATTGGCCACCACAACCTTCATGGGCAAATTGCGGACATAGACCTCGTGCACCGCATTAAAAACCAGGTCCGCCTCCTCGCGGCTGGGGTAGCGTTCGTGATGGCGAAAATTCAGGAGCGTTTCCATGGGATAGCCGAACAGGCGCACCGCCGCCTCATTACAGAAGGTGCATCCGCCCTGCAGATCGTATTCGGCGCAGACATCCTCCACATTTTCAAAAAACTCACGATACCTTTCACGTTCACGTTCGAATGCCTTACGCCGTGTTATATCACGGGCAATACCGCGAAAACCTGACGGCTTGCCGGCGGCATCACGGATAAGCGTAACGGAAGTCTCCAGATCGCGTACCTGCCCATCGGCGCGGACAATCCTGAACTCCAGTATTTTGAAGGGGATGTCTTTTCGATATATATCAACATACATACGGAAGACCTGCCGTGCCGCTTCGCTGTTTTCGTGACGTTTCCAGCGGTCGAGCGCCATGAAATCCTCGCGGGAATAGCCGAAGATCCGCGGCAGACTGTCGTTGCAGAAAATAACATTGCCATTGAGGTCAAATTCGTAGCAGGCGTCATTGATGTCATCGACAAACGCACGATAGCGTTCGCTTTCCGCCTCTATCTGTTTGCGCAGCGTGGCATCGCGTGAGATGCATCTGAAGCCCGAAGGGTTTCTCTTTTCGTCACGCACCAGAGTCACGTTGTATTCCAGCGCCCGCGTCGAGCCGTCCCTACAGACTATATTTGCGTAAAGCTCGCGTCCCGACTCACCTTTTTCATAAATCTCGCGGAAAACCGCCAGTGCCCGGT
>JAAYKU010000072.1 GCA_012522275.1 Smithella sp. | reverse complement strand
GGCTGGCCTATAAGCTGGTGAAAAAGATCGAGGGCATGGGCGGTGGAGATGTCAAACTGCTGGCCATGATTGGCGGATTTTTCGGCTGGAAGTCATTGATCTTTGTACTGCTCATCGCCTCTCTGGCCGGTGCGGTCGTGGGAATAACCGCCATGATCATTGAAAAAAAAGACATGAAGTATGCCGTGCCCTTCGGACCTTTTTTGTCCGCGGGGGCGGTGGCGTACATTTTTTTGGGAGATGTTTTTTCACAGTGGGTATTGATACCGTAGCGGTAATCCCCTGACTGCGCTCCCGCGGGAGACTGCCGCGGCTATGCGGGAAAGTTTGACAAAAGTTTATATTTATGGCTGATTATGAGAGATTACATACAAATGGCTATAAAGAAAATCCGGGGCGATTGGAAGCACGCACGGGAGAATATTGAAAGATATTTCAGAGGCGTTTTATGAACAGGAATCCGTCCAGAGGCTTTACTCTTGTTGAGATGCTTATTGTTATCGCAATCTTGGGCATAGTGCTGGGCATAGCGGCACCGAATCTATCCCGATATCGTCATAACGTGAATTTGCGCGAAGCGGCACGGGACATCAGTGCGGAAATGAATTTATGTCGTCAGAGGGCTATTACTGAAAATAGCAGGTACAGGATTTCATTTGACTTCCATGGGAGGACATACACGGTTTCCAGGCTGCCTGACGGTGCGGCTGCCTGGCAAGATCTTTCCACGGGATCGCTTGGAGGCGGAAACGCTTTAATCAGCTTTTCATCGACCACTTTTTCTGGAAGTCCGCCGGCATCGACTTTTTTGCCTCGCGGGACGGCGGTGGCCGGAGGTGCGTTGGTTATTGAACATTCGAAAAGTCCCAGAAGAGCAACCATAACATTGAATATAACGGGGAGGGTTCGTGTTGATTATTCCGGGTGAAAAGGGCATCACTCTCGTCGAGTCACTGATTGCTGCTTTTCTGACGATGGCTGTCATCGTCGGTTTGATGACCATGCAGTCCGTTTCCTGGCAAACTGCAGGCAAGTCCGATGCTACAGGCAGAGCAGTTGGAATTCTTCAGGCGGAACTCGAGTCCTTGGAGAATGACATCATGCGAGGACATGTTCCTGGTGCAAAAAGTAATGAAGAAGTGTCATCCGGATCGTTTCCATATTTCGTGACAACGACCGTAAGCGAAGTGTCAACAAACAAATGGCTGATAAATGTCCGCGTGACATGGTCTAGAAACGCACGGGGTGTTACCAGCAGTATGATCGTGGCGCGTCAGATGGGTTTCAACAGCGAGGATAACCTGTGATGAAAAAAAACGGTTTCACATTGATTGAACTTCTTATCGCCATTGCGGTGGGGCTCATCATTATGGCGGCTGTTTACGGCGTCATGAACATGGCTCAGCATTCCTCATCCAGTATCGACCGCAAGACTTTGACCCAGCAGGACACACGTGCCGTTCTGAATTTAATGGCTATGGAAATCCGTATGGCATCCTTCACCCGGAGAAATAATAATGCTGTTTGGACGACGATTCCATCAGCAGCATCAACCCCTGCCTGTACCCAGATGGGGCTTGCGACACCTGTGGCAGTCAGAAAGGGCATCCAATTGGCTGGGGCCAATGAGATACTGATAGCAATGGATCTCAATGCGGACAACATCATCGGCCCGCCGTCCTCAAATGAATATATTTATTATAAACTGGAGGAACAGCGTATTACCCGTAACGTGACTTGTGGAGGGAATCAAACAATTCTCGGCGGCGCCGGCTCGTCTACTCTGGTTGTAAACACGGTGGCCACACCGTTATTTACATATTTTGACGAAGACGGACAGGACATTTCGGCCGCTGTCGGATCCGCTCCCGGATCCACCTCCGATACGAATATTCCACTGATTAGGCGTATTCGAATCACGATTGTCGCTTCGGTAGAAAAACAAGGCAGTCAATTTGGCGTCAAACCGATAACTTACACAACCGATGTTTTGGTGAAGAATCATGTACTCAGCCCGTAAAAAAGAGACGTGCTTTTATTGTGAAAAAGGATTTGTCCTGCTCTCGGCGATTATCGCGATGATGATTTTAATGGCCGTCGGATTTTTGGCTCTCACCATCACGTCTGATGACCTGAAAATTACGTCACGACTGTATGGAGAAAGAAAAGCTCTTTCCGCCGCGGAAGCCGGGGTTCATGATCTGTGTGTCGTTTTTGATGCTTCAATGGATGCCTTGACGAATGTGAAAATTGACGCGACCAACGATCCGAAAATTTCATACTCTACGACCAAGCCGGTGCCGGATCCGAACATTCCATCGGTTTCCGCGACCGGTTCCAGTATTGAAGGCGGGAAAAGTTGGTCGTTTAACGTGTTCTACTCCGAGGTGACAGGACGGGACGAAAGCCACGGATCCCTTGTTCGGTTGGGTGTCGGTTTGCGGCACGGAGAAGTGCCCAGCACGCCGGCGTACCAGTAAATTGTCATCCAAGAGACAATTGATCGATTTTGAATTAATCAAGCAGTGGTGCATCACGCGGCAGGAGGCATTAAATGATGAAAAAAGCAATTTTGATGATCGTTTTCGGGGCAGTTTTGTCTACGTGCGGATTGTTTTTAGTCCCCCTCGTTCAGGCATCAGCTGAATTGGAAACATTTTTGAATCAACCATCGTCTCCGGCCGTTCTGGATATGTCCAAGGCGTTGGCCCTTCAGTCTGTTGGCGGGACAAGTAGCTCCGGCAGTTCATCCGGCGTTAAAGTTCAAAGCGTTACCGGTGTTGTGAAGTCATACGACGGGAAAACCCTGCTTTTGACGAGCGGTGAGCGATATTCGCTGGCGGGCGTCAATGTTATCGATTTGACGAAAATGAAAAAGTTTCCTGCGCATGACAAGAAAAAGGGACGATCGCGGCGCCTGGGAGTAAGAATCACGGACATGACTTTTGTGGACGGCCGTTTGACGGAAGTCGTCTTTCGGTTGCGTTAAGACTATTTGACCGTATGTATGAGGTGGCTTATGTGTCGTATGTCGAAATGGAAAAAGTTTCAGGTTGTTGGCCTGATCGCACTCGTTTTTGCCTTTATACCTGCTGGTTCAGCGCAGGCGGCGGGTGAGGAAGATCTGTTTATCTATGTCAAACCGAACGTTCTGTTCATTCTGGACAACTCAAACAGCATGGATGAGGACGACGCCGGCAATGCAGTCGGGTCTTTTTCGCCGCTAAGTCGTTCCGTTATCGGCCGCAAAGCGGCTCAGGACGTTATTGAACGGTATGCCAATTACATGCGTATCGGTCTGATGACCTATAGACTTCCGTCTGTATCGACAAACTACATCCATAACATGGGTTATTTTGTTTCTTATCAGCCCAAGTCCTACTGTCCTGATCCACCACCCGAATGTCAGGATTACTGTGCTACCGGCAACGCGGCAAGTCAGGCAATTTGTCAGAATACTTGCCAGGAACAGAATGCATCATTTGATGCAACCTATCTGGATGAAATCATAGTAGCCTCGACAGGAGACAAAAGGGCAAGATATTGTAATTTGATCTATCCGAAAACAATCCGATTGACAAACCCGACGGATACAAGCAACTTTATATATTATAAGCAGGCTTTGCCGTATTATGCTTCATCGGGTCAAGGCACAACTTTCTACTATGCAACCACCTATTCAGCGAATGAATCATCAGGGCCGGGAGTTGCCGTTCCAGGTGTCTCCTATGCGCGCTGGAGAGTAAAAACGGGACAATCCGATATCAATTCAGGTTATACGACTAGCGGGGGGGGAAACCAAAATTTTTCTCCAACAGATTCGGATGTTGCTTTGGGCTATTTTAATTTCGGTCGGAGAATGTTTACTTCACAGGTTGGCCGGGCCTGGTTTGCCAATTCATCGCCGGGTGGAGGGTATCTGCATGTTGATTGCACAGATAACCCGGAAACAGGCACGCACAAACAGACTTTATTAAATAAACTTGCCAGCAAAGAAGGAGATGAAACCGGTTATATGACTTGTAGTACCACAGGTAACGGCTGCGCACATGTTGTGAACGCCGGCTTGACGCCCATGCCCGGCACGCTGCGGTCGGCAAAAAATTATTTTCTTGGAGAAAGAGACTATAAAAGTAATGTCAATAACACAAGCCCCATTCAGGACTGGTGCCAGAAGAATTTCATCGTCTATGTGACGGACGGATTGCCGAGCACTAACGAAGACGGAACCGCCGGATCGGCGGCGGCCTTGATCGAGCAGGCCAAAACCCGGATTCAGGAAATGCGTAATGTGACCCGTAGAATTGGGTCCCAAAATTATACCTTTGATATTCAGACTTACGTCATCGGTCTTTCCATGTCGGATGACGCGCAACCCTATCTGGATGCCTTGGCGGTTGAGGGCGGCACGGCCGTTGAAGGAAAAGCCTACTATGCCAACGATCTCGATCAGCTCAGTGCGGCGCTGAACAGAGTTTTTGAAAGCATTATGAACCGCTCCTTCTCTTTTTCCACCGCGTCGGTTTCCGCCTCCCGTGTGAAGGACGAGAACTATCTCTATGAGGCGTCTTTCCTCCCCTATCCCCAAAGTTCTATGGAGCCTTTCTGGTTGGGTTATTTGCGGCAATTCACCATCGAGGAAGATGGCAGTGTCGCTCAAAGCTATAACTGGGATGCTGGTAGGGTTCTTCAAACAAGGGCGTCGGCCCGGAATCTCTGGACGCTCAAAAGCGGCGCCAAGACTGACTTCAACACCACCAATATCACCGCGGCTGACCTGACCGTTGCCGACGTCACGCAGCGGGATCTGGTGGTTAATTTTATCCGCAATGGTGAACTGGACACCGATTATGTCCATAGGGGCTGGAAGTTAGGTGATATTTTCCACTCATCACCCAAAACGATCGGCACGCCCTCTTACGACTACACAGACCAGGTGGAGGTCATAACGGTTGACAATCCGACGAGAGCTTACGAAACCTTTCGCTCAAATCATCTTCGCACGACGACGGATGGAACCGGATATGGGAAAAGGATTGTGGTGATCGGCGCCAACGATGGACAGATGCACGCTTTTCGCACCACGGACGGAGTGGAAATGTGGAGCTTTATACCGCCCAATCTGTTGCCGAATCTTAAAAAAATTGCCCACGGCACTCACAGCCCCATTCCGTCGGGCCTCGATCATACGCCGTTTGTGGACGGCCCGATTTCGGCAAGCGATGTCTGGCTGCCTGTTACCGCTACAGACGGAAAGACTAAAGACGCAAACGATTGGTACACGTATATGATTTTCGCCCTCCGGCAGGGCGGAAGCAATACATTGTGGAGCTCATCGTCCACATGTGAAACCGGTTTTGCCCAGGACTACAGCGCTACCAATCCCTGTTACTGCGGTTATTATGCGCTCGATATTACCGACACACTAAACCCTGTTTATAAATGGGGCATTCAGGGAAAAACCGCAGCAGGTCTTTCCTTGACGGACGGACCATATTTCGGCCAGCCCTGGAGCAGGATGAGCATCGGCAGAATAAAGAATGCCGACGGGCATGAGGTATGGGTGGGTTTTATCGGCGGAGGCTATTCCGGTGTCCAACACAGCCCGCCGGCAACCAGTGACACGCGAGGCAAGGGGTTTTTCATGATCGACATGAAAACCGGCGATATTCTGTGGCGATTCACCTATGCCAATGACACTGGTATGACCACCGATCTGGCGGGTCCCCCGGCAATTGTGGATACGGATAACGACGGATTTATCGATACCGTCTATGCCGGTGATTTGGGGGGAAACATGTGGCGATTCAGGTTTGATTATGATGCCGGCGAAGGCGTGTCCTGGACGGGAAAGAAACTATTCAACGCATCGTCAACTGTGAAAGGGCCGATCTTTACATCACCCACCGTTGCCAAGGACAAGGCAGAAAATTTATGGGTGTATTTCGGAACAGGCGATGTTCTTGATCCTACCAAAGTCACTGCCACGGACTACTTTTTTGCCATCAAAGACAATGATCGAAATGCAACAAGAACGGTGAGCGATCTGACTACTTTGTCCTCCGAAAACAATGTTTATGACCCGGAAGACAAAGGCTGGGTTATAACCCTAAATACAGGATCAGGCGAGAAAATGCTTGCCGATCCGACCGTGTTCCGGGGTGTGGTCTACTTTACCACCTATGTGCCGGATCCGGCCAGCACGCTGTGTAATAAAACCGGCAACTCTTATCTTTATGCGGTTGATTATGTAACAGGCAAAGGAAAATTTCTGGATAACGACGATAATGCCATCAGAAAGATGATGGTTGGCGACGGCATTGCGACAGCGCCGATTGTTTCCCTGAACCCTTATGGCGGCACTGATATTTACGCTGGATTCAGTTCATCGGATGAAGAGGCGCACACGAAGAAATTGAAGACACCCGACATCGCGGACTTAAACCGCACCAACCTGATGTTCTGGAGGGATCTACGCCTGAATACAGAATGATAACCCTCATCGATTCCGCGGGATTCAGACCTTTAATTATGTAAAGGCGTCACGCTGTTTCTGCCCGGTCGTTCATTTTGAATACTTCTGCTTGCCATGACAAGCGGCTGGTGATAAAAGCCGCTTGTCATTTTTTTATTGAAGGGACAGTGCTTTTGCCATGAAAAAGAAAATTGCCGGGCTTGTTGAGAAATCCATTTCCGCCTGTGTTGCGGCAGGGCTTATGGCCGAAAGCGACCTGCCTTATATCGAGATGGAGGTGCCGGCCAATCCGGATCACGGCGATTTCTCCTCCAATGCGGCGATGATTCTGGCCTCGCGTGCGAAACAAAACCCGCGCCGGTTTGCGCAGGCCATCCGGGACCATCTGCACGATACTGAAGGCATACTGGAAAAAACGGAAATTGCGGGACCCGGCTTTTTGAACTTTTTTGTCAAGGATTCATTCTGGCGGCAAAGCCTGTCGGATATATTGAACAGCAAGGAAAGCTATGGCAGGCTGAATTTAGGCGGGGGCAGAAAAGTCCAGGTGGAATTTGTCAGCGCCAACCCCACCGGCCCTTTGCATATCGGGCACGCACGCGGCGCGGTGGTGGGAGATGTGCTGGCCGCCCTGCTGAGAGTCGCCGGTTATCATGTGTCGCGTGAATATTATATCAATGACGCGGGCAGCCAGATGGACAATCTGGGAAAATCCGTGCTGTACCGCTACCGTGAGCTTTTCGGGGAGAAAACGGATTTTCCGGAAAGTTGTTACCACGGCGGATATATCACGGAAATAGCCAGAGAAATTGCCCAGCTCGAAGCGGATGTCTATCTGGAGAAAAACGAAAAGGATGCCATCGCCTATTTCAACTCGGTCGCCTCGGAGGTGATTATGGAGGGCATCAAAAAGGACCTGAGGGATTTTGGTGTCACCTTTGACAGTTATTTCAGTGAAAAGGAGCTCTACCGTGAAAATGGCGTAAATGATCTTTTGACGTCTCTGCGCGAAAGGGGCTTCATTTATTCAGATGGGGGCACTTTGTGGTTCAAAACAACCGACTACGGGGACGAGAAAGACCGTGTGGTTATCCGCCAAAACGGCGAGCCGACATATTTTGCCGCCGATATTGCCTATCATCAGAATAAATTTTCTCGCGGTTTCGAGACGCTCATCGATATCTGGGGGGCGGATCATCACGGCTATATCCCCCGCCTCCAGGCCTCCATCCAGGCTCTGGGACATGACAAAAACGATCTGAAAATCATACTGGTGCAGCTTGTGAACCTGCTCAGAGCGGGCCAGCCCGTGGCCATGTCCACCCGCGCCGGTGAATTTGTCACTTTGCGCGAGGTGCTCGATGAGGTGGGTAAAGATGCGGCACGCTATAATTTCCTGATGAGGCGCTCCGACAGTCATCTTGATTTCGACCTGGAAGTGGCAAAAAAACAGTCCAACGAAAACCCGGTTTATTATGTCCAGTATGCTCACGCGCGCATCTGCAGTATTTTACGGCTGGCCGCGGAAAAGGGCATGGCGAAGCCGTCATGCGAGAATTGCGATTTGTCACTTCTTTCCGGTCCGGAAGAGAAAGCATTGATGAAAATGATGGCGGCATACCCGGACATGCTCGAGGGGGCTGCAAAATCGCTGGAAGTGCACCGCATTACTTTTTATCTGAATGAACTGGCGGCGGTTTTTCACAGCTATTACAATAAGGCCAAGGTCGTTACCGACGATGCGCCCCTTTCGGCCGCCCGCCTGGTGCTGGTAGAGGCGCTGCGCGTCGTTTTGAAAAACGCGCTCAAAATTCTGGGAGTCGGCGCGCCGGAGAAAATGTAGAAACAGGACGCGGATACGGGGCAATGAACGCGACTAAGCGGCAATTTAGACTGCGGGATAAAACATGGGCTCAGGCAATGTGAAAAAATTTGAGGTGAAACTGGCAAAAACAGGGATCATTATCCTTGTTGCCGGTATGACTGTGCTGGTGTGTCTTTCCTTCATCCTGGGTATCTCGGTAGGTAAGGATATGGATGCCTTTCCTGGAAAGATCGCATCGTTTCCCCGGCGCATTGCGGAGTCTGTATGGCGGCCGGC
>JAAYKU010000071.1 GCA_012522275.1 Smithella sp. | reverse complement strand
TAATAAGCTTGACTCGAGACATACTACACCTTATAAAAAACCGGACAAGTCGTGTTCAAACTGGCTAACAGCGTAAAATAGACAGCTTAAACTGCAAACGCTTAATATAATCGTAAAAACACAAATCACTTAGAAAACAACGAGATTTATAAACTATAAAACGAAATTTTAGTAATGGGTCAGTTATCTGAAGCAAACATTTTTTCTCATTGCCACATCAGGACGCACAATGATTCCTTTTTTCTCATTGCCACGTCAGGACGCACAATGATTCCTTGAATGGTTCATTACTTTTGTCTTCTGAAATTTTCAGATGCGTTGTTTAGTTGGGGATCGGAGGTTTTAATAATTGATATAGGTCTGCATCTTTATTTCTGACTGCCGCCTCCAATGCATCCTGAATAAATTTCCTTATATCTATCCCGCGCTGCTTTGCTGTGTGGAGCACCGTCATAATTATTTCTCTTGCCCGCCGTCCTTTTTCCCCCTGGCTTCCGAAGGCTGTCTTTCGTGCTATCACCACCGGTCTCAAGGATCGCTCCGCCCTGTTGTTGTCACAAGGTATTCTACGATCCTCCACCCACTTGAACATGGATTCTTTTTTGCTTCGCCATATATGCTGGTATGCCTGTATGCCTCCGTCACGCGCGTCGGCTTCGATGATTTCCAAGATTTGTTTTTTAAGAAGGGCCGCTTTTCTGTAATAGCATTCATCAGACAGTTCGGTATTGGCGCAAAGGTGCATGCTTTCCGCAAGCAACTCCGCCATTGCGTCACAGAACAACTCAACTTCCTTGGGAACTTCCTTCAAGCCGTCCTTGATGCCCTCCGAGTCCCGCAACAGGTGTGCGTAACAATACTGGTTTTCCACGTCCAGCATGTTGTATACCGGGTATCTATCCGAAACAATGGTGATTCTTTTGGGCTTGTTTTTTTCACTGTCCCCGCTGATTTCCTCATCGGCGGGGTGGGTTCTGTCTGTCGTCGCGGGCGCGTCAAGAAGTTTTGGGTTGGTGCGATAGCCAAAAATCTCTGCCGGAACACAAGATGCCCTGGTTTCTCTAAACAGATACACGGCCAGGCAGTCATTGATAAAGATCCAGGCATAGCCGTTGTCGCCATCAATACGCCAGCGTGTTTCATCGGCGTTGGCATAATGGCTCTCGGACAACTCAAGAAGTATTTTGTCATAGCAGGGTTCAAACAGCTTGCTTACCCGGTCCAGAATGTTGAAAACCGTGCCAGTCAGCATGCCAAGCCGTTGCGCGGTGGCGGAAACTGTTCCGAAACAAATGAAAATTTCAAATAAAAGCTCGCAAATGACGGAATTGGAGTAGAGTGACTTGGGAAGAACGTCGCCGGGGGTGGCGACAAGCCTTTTTTTGCAGGAGGCGCACTCGTATATTTTTTTCCTCAACAAATACTTCTGCACCCGCATTGGAATGACACGTATCACAGACTGGAGTGTCTCGCCCACGGCAATCAGTGAGGCCAAGGCGCAACAGGAAAAGTTTTCCGGCAGCTCATCCACATATTCAAGGATCACATCCTCATCATCCTCAGCAAAGCCGCGTCGCCCGTGCCCGACATCCCCTGTTTTTGCGCCTCCCTTGCTATTCTTGTTTTCATCGCTGGTGTTTTTTTTATGCCTTTGGCTGCCTGATGAGCCATTGCGCTCGAAGGATTTCTCTCGCCTGTCCCTGATGTCCAGCTTCTTTTTCAGCTCCCTGTTTTCCCTGAGCAGGGCGGCGTAGTCATGAGAAAGCTTTTCCATTCCCTTGAGATGTCCATAGGCCTCGTCAAGTTGAAAATGCATATTTGACAGCTCATGCTTGAGTTCATCAATATTCTGCAGGTCCAAGAGGTGTACTCGCCCCAGCTCGACATTGCTGCGACGCGCCTCGTCCAGCTTGCGCTCCAGGCGCAATATCTCCTCATTGGCGCGGGTGTTTTCAACCCCGGCGTCTGCAAGGTCACGCTCGAGCTTTGACAGGCGCTCCCCTAAAGAAGGGGTCTTGGCAGGCGGAAACCACTCTTTGAATGGACGATAAAAGCTCATTGTCTGTTTTTAAGAT
>JAAYKU010000070.1 GCA_012522275.1 Smithella sp. | reverse complement strand
TTGCCTCTTTGGAACAGCCTGCAATCCCCACAAACAAAACCGCCGCAAGCGCCAGGCAAACGACGATACATATCCGTTTCCTTTCAAGAATCATCTTCGTCTCCTTTTATTTCAATGTGCCAAACCATTTTCGGTTGGAATGACTAAAAACTTAACTTTTCACTTAATTTCATGCTTATTTTGCAACATTATATTCATATCGGGAAATAAGTCCATCGACAATTTAAAGTACCTCCAGGCGCGATGATCACATAGGTCTTCAAATAATCAACAAATTCAGCATGGTTCACAAAAAGATGCAAATGTAAGACACTTAAACAACAACGGGTGGGCCTCACCGGAGGCAAGCCTCAATAAACTGCCCGGCCGTAGTCTGCAAAGCAAATGAATATTCCACCCAACAGTCAAATATTCCTCGACTTGTTTTACCCTTTTTGATAGTAAGATTTTCTTATGCTTAATTTTACTGTGAATATTAAGTGATACGAGGTAATACAAACAGGGAGTCAATGATTATGAAAAAAATTCCGGTTTTATTTTTTTCGATTATTGCAGGACTCATGCTCGCGGCAGGTGGATCCTGTTTCGTTGCGCATGCTGACAACGGAAAAACGGCGGCGCAAAGCCCCGCCGGCACAGGCCAGACAGAGCAATCCGGAACTTCCGCCAGTGATAATGAATATGTGATCGGTCCTGAAGACGTCCTGGACATCTTTGTCTGGCGGGACGAACAGCTCACCAGAACCGTACCTGTCAGAATTGACGGCATGATCTCGCTGCCCCTGGTAAACGATATTCAGGCAGCCGGATTCACACCGCACCAGCTCAAGGAAGCCATCGTAAACAAGCTCAAAGGCTACATCGATAACCCCACGGTTACCGTAACGGTCAGAGAAGCCAACAGCTACAAAATATTCGTCTCCGGCGAAGTAAGAACGCCCGGCGTTCAGCAAATCCGCAGCGAAACCACATTAGTCAAATCCATCATCGCGGCCGGGGGATTTACGGAATGGGCCAATAAACGGAAAATACTGATCATTTCCACCGAAAACGGCAAAGAAAAAAGAACCTGGGCCAACTACAATAAGATCATTGACGGAGACATTCCTGATGTGATCATCAAGCGCGGAGACACCATAATCGTTAAATAATAAACAATCGCTCGTCTTAGGCCATTGATCGCTGTTGAATCAGGCAATCTTCATTCAAATAACTGCTTAAAGAAAAGAGAGTGAAACATGATTAAATTACGCCGATTTTTTTACGTGATTGCGGCAACAGTATCTGTCTGCATGTCTCCGGTTGCCTATGGTGCTGACATTCTCTCGCAAATCCATCCCTACATTACCGTCAGCGAAGAATACAGCGACAACCTTCACTTGACCAAAAACGACAAAAAAGAAGATTTCATGACCACGATCCGGCCCGGCATCAGATTTTCCAACATGGATGCCCAATCAGGCGTGGAGCTTGACGCTTCGGCCGGATACATTTTCCACGCTCGTTATGAAAACCTGGACTATCTAACCGCCAACGTGGATTTGAATGCCAGATACCTGACCACTTCACATTTTAATTTTTATATCAGAAATTCGTTTATCCGTTCAGATGATCCCCGGGAGAGAGAATTTTTTTCCACAACACCTGACAACAGATATGTGCTGTCGAGAGAAACCGAGCGCAGAATCTACATCCGCAATATCGTCGAACCCATGGTCGAATACCAGTTCGGTCCCGAAAGCAGCGTGGGCCTGCGCTACCGCAATAATTATTATCGTGACAAGGATACGCACATCGGGGGAGTTCTCATCGACAACGACAGCGTTGAAAATTACATCAACCCTTTTCTCACTTACTGGGTTACCAGACAGCATGGCTTTTCTGTGGATTACGGCTACACAGACGGCCACTTCCACGCCCAACCGGACCTCAAGGGGCACAGAGTCGGCGCCTCTTACATGCTGCGCTTCACACCGCGCGCCATTGCGTCTGTCGGAGGCGCCTATACATCTCAACTATTCAGTGACAAGATACTCAATTACGACATCTACGACGCCTTCCTTAGCCTCTCCTATGAGTTCAGCCCTACTCTTACCGCCTCGGCGGAAGCCGGCTACTATTGGATGACCCCGCGTCACGGAGAAAACCAGGACGGCGTCACCTTCAGGGCGGACATCACCCAGCTTGACGGCCGCACTACGTACCGCGCAGGCATTCAGGGTGGCTACACGCAGGATTACTTCACCTCACAAAACCTGGGTTTCAGAAAATACTACCGTGCAACGGGCAGCGTTACCCACGAGCTGATCAGAACATTGTCCGTCGGTATCTTAGGCAGCATTGAATACGCCGAAAGCGACAATGCCCCGCCTGAGCCGAAAGAAAAAGATATAATCTGGATGGCGGGCGCCAATATCGCCTACACGCCTTTTCAATGGCTGAGGATCGCGTTTGATTACCGCTACCAGCAGCAAAGCGCCAATGACTATTACGACTTAAACGAATACAAAGAACACAGAGCAATCCTGAGCTTAACCGCAACTTACTGATGTTCTCGTAAAGAGGCGAAAAAACGACAATTTCGGACAACTTTGCCAAGAGCCCCGGAAAATGCGCTCTCCTTAGCCCACGGGCCTGTGATTAAAACCGGCGCGGGGGGCGTGTCCGGCGGCGGTCGGTAAATCATCTTTAGCCGCCGTGCTCATCTGCCTTAACTTCCTGCCCCGGATGCAGGCACGCGGCAGTATCCGGACTTTGACGGAGTCGTCACTAAAAAACGTTGATTTGAAACAAAAGGAACAAGCCTATGATCAACCCGCAAAAAAGTTACACGCTTGATGAATACATTGAAATTCTGTGGCGCAGAATATGGTACATCATTATCCCTTTTGTTCTGGTTTTTGCAGGCGCCTACATTTATGTAAAAATCACCCCTAAACAGTACAAAGCCGACACACTCGTTTTGGTTTCTCCGCAAAAAGTCCCGGAAGCTTTTGTTCAGGCTACCGTTACCGCGCAAGTTGAAGAGCGTCTTCAGTCCATATCTCAAGAGGTGATGAGCCGAACCCGCCTCGAAGAGATCATCACTCAACTCAACTTATATGAAAAAAAACGCGGCAAGCTCACCAATGAGGAACTCATTGACCTGATGCGACGCAACATCAAAGTTGAATTGCCCTCCAGAAGAGATGAAAAACAAGGCTATTTTACCGTCAGCTTCATAGGCGACGACCCTCAGGTAGTCACCTCCGTGGCCAACCGCCTGGCATCACTTTTTATCGAGGAGAACTTGAAAATCCGCGAACAACAGGCAGTGGGAACAACGGAGTTTTTGGCCGGAGAACTCGTTTTGGCCAAGGAAAAGCTCGACAATATGGAAGCGGCGGTCACCCGATACAAAAGACAGTATATGGGCCAGCTTCCGGAGCAGCAAGACACCAACATCAGAATACTCGAACAACTGCAAACACAACATCAACGCGTCAGCGAAAGCCTGCGTGCGGCCCAGGACCGCAAACTCTTTATTCAAAGACAGATGACCGATATGGAAGCACCCGCCGCTCCCATAATCACCGACAGCCGTTCAGCCGTCTCGCCGGCCCCGGCCGCCCCCCCCGGGATCGGCGGCGGAACGTATGAATCCCAAAGAGACATGCTCGTTCGTGAGCTTGAAGACCTGCTGACAAGATTTACGGAAAGCCACCCTGACGTCATTTCGGTACAAAGGAAAATAGCCAATCTGGAAAAGAATAAAGATTCTTTCCGTATGGACCCCCACTACAGGGAGCTTAAAAATCAGCTCGC
>JAAYKU010000069.1 GCA_012522275.1 Smithella sp. | reverse complement strand
GGGGTGGCGGGGCGCGATCCTGCCTGAGAATACACCCGTTGAACCTGATCCGGGTAATGCCGGCGGAGGGAAAATAGTGATTACATGCAAAACCCTTTCTCCGTCCGGGCGAAAGGGTTTATTTATTTCCAATATATAGTGGAGTTCAAAGAAAATGAAAATCAGCGCAGATGATATCTACAAGTCGGTTCAGAAAATCCGGGTGGCAAATCCACTGATCCACAATATCACCAATTATGTCGTCATGAACAACACGGCCAATGCACTTCTGGCGATCGGAGCCTCACCGGTGATGGCCCATGCACAACAGGAGGCTGAAGACATGGCGGCAATGGCGCAGGCGCTGGTCATCAACATCGGCACGCTCAGCTCTTCATGGGTAGAGGCCATGTACAGAGCGTTTGCCGCCGCCTCGGAAAAGGGCATACCGGTGATTATCGATCCGGTGGGCGTGGGGGCGACGTCGTACCGCACGGAGACGGTCCGTGGGCTCCTGGATGCCGGGCGTCCGGCCATGATCCGGGGCAATGCCTCTGAAATCATGGCCCTTGCCGATGATGAGCTGAAAACGAAAGGGGTGGACAGTGCTTCCGCATCCGACGAGGCGCTTTACGCAGCTCAAATAATCAGCGAAAAAAATCAATGCGTGGTGGTTGTCAGCGGGGCGGTCGATTATGTGGTGCTGGGCGCTGTGATTGCCAAGGTGGCCAACGGACACCCCATGATGACCCGCGTCACCGGACTGGGCTGCACCGCCAGCGCGCTTTGCGGAGCTTTTGCGGCAGTCGAAAATGACATTGTGTCTGCCGCCGTGCAGGCGATGGCGGTGACGGGCCTTGCCGGAGAGCTGGCGGCCGCCAAGGCCGCGGGGCCCGCAAGCCTGCAGATGCACTTTCTGGATGTCCTGTACAATCTGACGGCGGCGGACATCCGCGACAACCTGAAAGTCGAGGTTTAAAGATGCGCGGCATTTATCTGGTGACCGACCGCAGTCTCTGCCGCGGCCGTCCTTTACAGGAAGTGGTCCTGCAGGCACTGCGCGGCGGGGCGGCTTATGTCCAGCTCAGAGAAAAAGAAATATCCACGCGGGAATTTGTCGAGGAAGCGGTCGCGATAAAAAAAATACTTTCGCCTTACGGGATTCCCCTCATCATCAACGACCGAGTCGATGTCGCGCTGGCGTGCGGCGCGGAGGGTGTGCACCTGGGACAGGAGGATATGCCCTATCAAACCGCCCGTCGCCTGATGGGTAAGGAAGCGATTATCGGCCTTTCTGTTGAAACATGGCAGGATGTCGAAGCGGCGGAAATGCTCGACGTGGACTACATCGGCGTCAGCCCCGTCTTTGCCACTCCCACCAAAACAGACACGAAAAAGCCATGGGGGCTCGAAGGACTGCGGAGGGTAAAGGCATTCAGCCGTCATCCGCTTGTGGCTATCGGAGGCATCAATGATGCAACAGCCGAAAGTGTGGTCAGGGCGGGAGCCCATTGCCTGGCTGTTGTTTCTGCGATCTGTGCCTCTGATGACCCGCAGGCCGCGGCTATGCGGTTAAACGCGATAATAGACAAGGCTGCCGGAAGCGAAGCGTCCGGATGAATCAGGCAGTGAAACGATCAGGACCTCTCCGGTGGTTTGCCGGAGGTTGCGACTTTTTCGCGAAGGATAACCAGCGATCGGGCGGCGGAGGCTTTTACTCTGTCCGGATAGGCGCGCAGCCTTAAAAATGATTTTGTCTCGGCGACTTCGGCAAGCGGCCCTATCGCATCGGGATTTCCGATAGAACCGAGCGCCAGGCATATTTTTTCTTCCAGAAGCGTTCTGGCGGCCGAAGCGATGAGCGGCCTTTCCCGCAGCAGATCAACCAGGACGGGCACGGCCTCGGCGCTTCTGGACTGGCCCAGTACCTCTACAATGGCGGATTTGAATTCATCATCCGCCTCAGACAGAGCCGTCAGCAGAATTCTTCCCCTTTGCTCCCCTCCGATCTTGTGAATGCTTTTGAGCGCTTCGAAGCGAAGTTTCTGATTGCTGCTGGAAAGCAGCCAGGCCATGCTGTCGGCGTTTTGTTCATCTCCTATCTGACCCAGCAGATAGGCAAGATTACGCAGGTAAAACCAGGGCGCATCCCTTGTGATCAGTCCGTCAATCAGGGGAAGCGCATCTTGTCTCGCGTAGGTGATCAGGTGCATCGCGCGGACGCGTTCGCCACTGTCGGGACTGGTGCGCAGCCGTTCGAGCAGATACACTACTGCGTCGTGTCCAAGTGCGGCGAAAACGCGCCCTGCCTCATCTTGTTTCTCCCTGTCGGCCGGGTCCATTTCACTTTGCAAGGCCGCAATGTTTTCAGGGATGACCAACTGTCTTATGATTTCCAGGGCCGTATCTTTCATCTCGTCCGGTTTGTCGTCGGCAGACGAGGCGATTGTCCGGAAAGCATCAAGATACATCAGAGCTTGCGTGAATGACTTTTGTGCGATCAGCTCGTCCGCTTCACCTTTCAAAATCTGACAAATTCTTTTGTAATCGGGTGAAAAAACATTTTCGTTTCCGAGCCAGCCGATGAGCCGGTCGGACAGTTTTTGAACCGTCGCGCGTTTTTGCTCTGGGGGCAGGTTTTCAATAATATCTGCCAGGCCCCGTGCCGCGCTGAGGCGGACTTCCTCCTTTTCGCTGGTTAGGTTGGCGGCCAGGCGCTCCAGCAGTGTCTCTATTGCCTCCTGCTCTTTATAGGCGATAAGCTGACTGATGATTTCCGGCAGTGCCGACATCAGGCCTTCGTCGAGCAGCATTTTTTCACTTTGCAGGTGCAGGCTGAATTTACCTGCCACCTCCATCAGCTTGGCTTTTCTTTCTTCTTCGCCCGCCGCACCGCCAGGGCCGCCGCCGGGGGCGTCCGCACCGTCGGCAGCCCCCTGCGCCAGTTCAGCCATAAGAAACTGTATAAGAAAACCGCCCAGCAGATGAGCCATGTTCTGCGCGGTCAGATGTTCGGCGATTTCGGGTACTGCCCCGGCAAGCGCGCGTCCGACATGTTGCGCCAGGGAGCTTTGATTTTCGTCATCCAAGCCACCGGCGGTCCGGTCAAGCAGGGAAAGCATATCGGCGAGGCTTTCGGTGAGTTCGAGGTCGGAGAGCATTCCTTTTTGCGCCATGATACGTGACATGGTTGCGTCGAAAGCTCGTACAAGGGTTTCGGGATTACCGGCCATTTCCTGAAACTGCTCCGAAGCGGGATCCATCTCCGGCAGCGCCTGCATGATAAAGCGGACAACCTCGTCGTCGGTAATGTCAAGGGTGGCGGCGATCTGATGGTCTTTGCTTACTGCGACATAAACTTTTTGATCCAGCGTGATGCGCGTGATGTTGCGCTCGGCCATAAGTCCGGCCAGACCGCCCTCATTTTTGATGCTTTCCGGCATGCGTGAAAAGAAGTCGAGAAAATCAGCAAGCTCCTGTCGGGAGACGCCCCGTTCAAACGAAATACTTTTCAGGCCGAAGCCCATCAGCAGATTCAGCATCGACATCACATGAGGCTTTTCGTGATCTGCCTGTCTCAACGGCTTATTGTCAATGAGGAGGGCCTTTTCCGACTCGGCAAATACAAGGCGCTGTTCGTCGGCGAGAAAATCTGCGATGGAATGATTAAGCCTGTCGAGCGCATTGACAACGGAAGCGCTTTCCGGCGGATACAGGCGGACATTCTTAACCGCGGCATTGAGCAAAGTTATGACGTTTAGCGCTTTTACCGTCTGCTGTGTGTTAGTTTCCATTACCGTCACCATGACTTCCATACATGCCGTCGGCATGATTGGAAGTCCATCGGGATTTGCAAAGCAAGTAATTCATTTTTTGCAGTCTAAGTAAAGCGGCGAATCATGTCAAGGTGATTATTGGAAAATATCGCAGGAAATTCCCATATTTTCCATTGACTTAACATATAGACCCTGTTACAAAACACGCTACTGATTCATCGAATGCTTTTTAAAAAGGGATGGGCCATGGCGACGCTGGGCGACTTGAAAAAAATCCATAAAAGGGTTTTGGTTGTTGACGATGACGACGCTATCCGCGACGTGCTGTGTCAGTATATGAAAATCATCGGGCTGGATGCAGTGTGTGCCGCCAGCGGTGAAGAAGGGTTGAAGGCCTTTACAAAGGGGCATTTTGACATCGTGATCTCGGATATTAAAATGGCTAACATGGACGGGCTTACGTTGCTCAATGAAATAAAGCAGATCGATCCCGACGTTCTTTTTATTCTCATCACCGGTTATCCGTCGGTTGAAACAGTGCTGGAGGCGATGAAAAAAGGCGCGGTTGACTACCTGGTAAAACCGTTTCAGTTCGATGAGATCAAAATGAAGATCGAGCGTGCCCTGGTGGAAAAAGACATGAACAGTCAGCTCAAAAGCAACCGGGGTATGATCTGGTCTTTGATTATCTCAATTCCTGTCTGGCTGGTTCTGGGGATTATACTGGCAAAGCTCCTGATGAGATAAAAACTTTAAATGGCGGTCTCCCTGGCCTGTCCCCCGCCGGAGACTGTGTCGTAATCGTAAAGAAGTCGTCACCATCGTCATACCGGCGAAGGCCGGTATCCAGAACATGCTGAAAATACTGGATTCCCCCGTGTCAGGCACGGGGCAGGCTCAAAGTCGCGCTTCGCTTGCACGGAATGACAAAAAAGTAATT
>JAAYKU010000068.1 GCA_012522275.1 Smithella sp. | reverse complement strand
GGATAGTACGCAGCTCGCCGATGGTCCGGACATCAGTGTGACAACTTCCGATTCGGATATCGACGGACAGCTCAGGGAAAAAACGGAATTACTCACGCGCCTGGCGCAGGCCGCACAGGAGCTGGCTTCGCTTGGGCCTGATTTGACCGGCAGCGTATATACAGAAGAAGAAATCCGGGAAAAGGCGCAATTCTTGTCCGAAGAATTCAACCGCTATCTGAGCCTGCGCGACAAGTTCTACAATGCCCACGTCCTGATCAAAGGCGGCAACTATCTGGTGGGTGGAGCGCACCTGACCAAAAGCGAACTTGCCGAACAGATTGCCGTGCTGCCTGATTTTTATATCGGCAAGTTTCCGGTCACCAACGCCATTTTTGAAATCTTCATCGAGCAGACAGGCTATATCACCACGGCGGAACGCTACGGCTACAGCATCGTTTATTTCCCGCGCATGCAGCACAGCCGCGACCCGGTCACGGGTGTGGAGCGCTTCTCTTTGCACAAAAGCGCCTACAGCAGGAAGGTGACGGGCGCCTGCTGGCACAGGCCGCTGGGACCGGAAAGCTCCCTGCATCTTAAAAGGACTCACCCGGTGGTGCATGTGAGCCTGGAGGATGCACGCGCCTTCGCCTCATGGACGGGCAAAAGGCTGCCTACGGAAATAGAGTGGGAAGCCGCGGCGCGAACCGCACAGGCTTATATCTTTCCATGGGGAAACCAGTGGCAGGAAAACGCCTGCAACACAGAGGCCGGCCTGCACGGAGACACGACCCCGGTGGACCACTACATTAAATTCGCCAATCAGGCGGGTGTCGCCGACACACTGGGAAACATTCTGGAATGGACCGGTGACGTTTTGGGCGACAATACAGAAACGGACATGTGCATCACCAAAGGAGCGAGCTGGATCGCGCGCGGCGAGATCAGCCTCACCGACCGGCACTATGTAGAACAAGATACCTCCTCCAACATTCTGGGCTTTCGCTGCGTGGCGATCTGACCGGACAGCTTTTTTCCCCGCCACAGTCACGAACGCGAGCTTTCGCCTTTGGCCTTATCCTTTATCCTTTAGCCTTTCTCCTTTCACCTTTCTCCTTTCTCCATCCATCGACCGACAACCACCACAAAAAAAGGGCGGGGTAAAACCACCCGCCCTTTCCCAGACTCATGTCGTCTTGTTTCAGAACTTCACCGACAAACCACCGCCTGCCAGCCAGTTCGTTTTATTGACCTCGACGTAGGTCGGTACGGGCCCTGTGACCCCGTCGCCGTCGGTTTTATACTTTGCGTAGCCCGCGTTGATAAAAGGCTCTAAAACGACAGCGCCCGCTTTGATGCTCGCACCGATAGACGCATTCACACCGTAGTGCGATCCGTCCGGGGAAACCGTCACGGGCAGCGAACCGAGACCCACCGCGTAATAGGAGTAATCTCTTTTAGCCAAACCGTAAAAGGCGCTCAAGCCACCCCGCAGGGACAACACGGAATTGAGCTCCTGCTCGGCCAGCAATTTGAGTGTCAGCCGGTGCTCCGTAGATTTGGGCATATTCGTATAATTATCGATATACCAGTCTGACGGATCAAACGTATCCATGAACTGGACATTCTGCTCTGATTTCAGATAATTATAGTAGAGCCCTGCCGCAAGTCTGGTGCCGGAGGCAGGGGTCATTTCCGCTCCGCCGCCGACGGTTACAAAAATATCCTTTGCTTCATGTTCGTATTCTATTGTGGAGGGGCCGGAGCTGAAACCCGACCCGTCGCGCGTGATTTTTTTAAAGCCCGCACTTACGACAAAAGGCAGTGATATATTTTCCGACACGGCAAGCCTCATCCACAGATCACCCGCCACGTTGAATCCTTTTACCTTACCCTCCACCCACGAACCGTAACCGTAGCTATAGTCTGAATGCACATACTCGTTGTCACTTGCAAAGGGAAGTCCGCCGCGCAGTGTAAACATGTAAGACATGGAACCGGCCTTGCCCGCTGCGGAGGCTTTTGCGCTTGCCTCCCAGTATTTTGAATCAAAGGGAATCGCATAAGGCAGGAGATTATACACCGGATTGTCTTCTGCTCCCCAGGGAAAGTTTGTCAGCATTTCAGTCGGCATGAGGTTCTTCTGCTCTTCTTTTACATAGGCAAGCCCAAACTCCGCGCCCACATTGACCGGACCGACCGGCAGACCGTAGATCGCCTTGAGTGCAAAGCTGTCCAGCTCGTTTTCCAGCTCAAAGCTTTGAAAACCAGAGCCAGAAAACCCCTCATACACCTCGGCGCCACTGTATTTTCCGCTTGCCGCCGTATAATCAAAAAAGACTCCCAGCCTGCCCGGCCCCAGCCCCAGCGCCGCTCCGAGCTGTCCCTCGTGCTTCCACAAACGGCCGTCGGCCGTAAAAGGATAAATAACATCCATCATCGGAACGCTTGCGCTGTATTCCCAGTTTTTCGTCTTTTCGTAGGTTAGCCTGTAATGACCGTAGGCGTTGAGGCCCTTCCCCGAGGCGATCAGCGCCGGGTGAATAAGAAAATCCGACTCGTCCGCGACAAGTCCCGCCGCATCGCCCATACCCGCCATCCGCCCCTGCCAGGCCCATGACGGCAAAGCTATAAATACAACCAGCAGTGACAACAAAGCAACCAAACAGATTCTTTTTCTCATTAACTATCCTCCTTGAAGTGTGTTTTTAACCGGACAAAATGATCCAGCGATTTGCCTCAGGCTGCACCCCTGCTGATGCAGAAGGTTCGTAAAATATTTAATGGGAGGAATTTTAACATAATATAAATAATTATCAATCCGTATTTTGATATCTTTGAAAAACACTTTCCCTTTGTCATTTGCACCCACGGCACGCATCAGCTTCACGTTTTGCACGGGGTTACACACCGGCAGGAATCAGGCCATGCACCGGGGTTTACCGTCCCAGGCCGCCTTCAATCACCCGGGTCAATACCCGTCTTGACAGGGGCAATTATTTTTGAAATACGGTTTGTGTTGAATATTTATGGAGGTGGCATGATGAAAGCAGCAGTATTGCACGGCGCGAAAGATGTCCGGACGGAAACTGTGGACGATCCTGTCTGCGCTCCCCACGGAGTCATTATCAAGGTAAATTCCTGCGGCATTTGCGGCTCGGACCTGCACTGGTACAAGTTCGACGGCCATGAAGGGACGATCTTCGGCCACGAATTCAGCGGAGATATTGTCGAAGTGGGCCGGGATGTGCAGGGCATCAAAACCGGCACGCGCTGCACAGCCGTGGGCTTTTCTCCCTGCGATGAATGCTTCTGGTGCCGCCAGGGAAAAACCCACCGCTGCCAGGACATGGATCTTCTGGGCTATCAGTTTCCGGGCGCGATGGCCGAATACGTACACATACCGTTTGCCGCCGTCGGCCGGACAGTTTTTCCCCTACCGGAAGAAATGAGCTATGAAGACGCGGCCTCGGTCGAGCCTTTTTCCATTTCTTATTTTTCAGGCAACCGGGGCCAGCCCAAGGCGGACGACGTTATCGCCGTGATCGGCCTGGGCGTGATCGGCCTGTATGCCGTTCAGATCCTCAAGGCGATGGGGGTGAAAAAAGTAATCGCGGAGGGGCGCAGACCTTCGCGCCTGGAGGCCGCGAGATTAAGCGGCGCGGATGTGATCATTGACGCGGCGGCACAAAACACCGTCGAGGCGGTCATGGAGGCAACCGGCCTCATGGGCGTCAACACAGTGCTGGAATGCGCGGGCAACCAGACCGCGTTCGACCAGGCAGTGGAAATAGCGCGCGGCGGCGGAAAGATTCTGCTCGTCGGCGTCTATGAAGACCCTCTTACCTGGCAGCCCCTGCCGGTCATCGGCAAAAATCTCACACTGATAGGCTGCCTGGGTGGCAATTTTCCAGCCGTCATCGAACTGTTCAAGGCGGGAAAGGTAAAAACCGAAGGTATGATCTCGCACCGCTTCGCCCTTGACGAAGCGGCCCAGGCATTCCGGACACAGCTTGAAGACCCTCACGCCGTCAAAGTCATGATCAAACCCTGAAGGAGCGGCCATGCACAAAGATTTTCTTCTACCGACAGAATTTATCGACAGCGATTCTCAGGAGGTGCGGAAATTTGCCCTCGAAGCGGTTAACGGCGCCCAAACCCAACGGGAAAAAGCGGTCCGTCTTTATTATGCCGTGCGCGACGGGATTTATTACGACCCATACCGCATCGAACCGACGCGCCACGGCTTCAAGGCCAGCACGATCCTGAAGCAAGGCTACGGGTATTGCGTGGCCAAGGCCATCGTGCTGGCTGCCGCGCTGCGCGCCGAGGGAATCGCCTGCAGACTTCACTTTGCGGATGTCCGCAATCATCTGACGGCCGCGCGCCTCAAAGAACTGATGCAGACAGACACTTTTTATTACCATGGCTACAACGACATCTTTCTCGATGGCCGCTGGATCAAGGTAACGCCGACTTTCAACTTGTCTCTTTGTGAAAAGTTCCGTGTCAAGCCGCTGGACTGGGACGGCACTAACGATGCGATTTTCCACCCCTTCGATCTCGAAGGGCGCAGGCACATGGAATATATCACCGACCACGGCTTTTTTGCCGATGTACCCTTCGACGCGATCATCAACACCTTTGCCACCTGCTATGGAAACAAGTCGGAGCTGTACGCCGAACACCTTCGCCGTACAGGCGACTTCGCGCAAGAAGGAGAGCAAGAAGCACAAAAGGAAAAAAGCTGACTGTGCAGCCGACTCATTTCGTCCACACAAAAACTCATGGGCTCAGGTCTTTAAACATCAGAAATCTTATATGGCAAGACCTGAGCCCAATCTCTGTTAAATACTTTTTTCCACGATGGCGATTTCTTCGGGAGTTAAATCGTATAACTCGTAAACCAGTTTGTCGATTTGGTTGTCGGTAGCGTCGATTTGGCGCTGGATTAATGTTTGGTCATGGTCGATTTTGGCTTCGGTAAGTTGTTTGTTTAGCGAAAGCATTTGTTCGACAAGTTGCACCATATTGTCGTGCATTTTCTTTTCATCTGTTTTGTTAAAATCAATGCGACGGATTGGAAGTTTAGAAACACCATTCCAGAAGTATTCTAAGACACCTCCACTTTTCAGTTTGCCAATGCTTTTATAACGAAACGTCAACAATTGCGAGTTCAGCAAACCAAGAAGATAATGAAGATTTTCTGGTTGCTTGTTTTCAAACAAAACTGTTGTATCCGTCAGACCAATATATTCACAACTCTGATCAATTGCAAACCGGTTATATTTCGACAGGTAAGGGCACATAATTTTAGGGCTCGAATAGAATTCTTTATGTAATGGCCATGTATATTTCCACCAGAGGCAATTACCACGTTGAAATGCTGCTCTTTCTTTGAGTGCCTCAGCGTTGTCCTTTAGATGCTTTTGGATGCCTGAGGTAAGCGTATTAAATTCTTCAACATTTTCTAAATATAATAAATATTCGCCTCGATCACGAACTGAATAACGTTGGATATCGGAGTTACTTGCACGTTTGTAGTATTGACTCTTTAAGACATTCCATTGGCGTAATTCCTTGATGTTGCGTTTTCCAAAAACATCATTACGCCCGGTTTGCATGCCTTGTCCAATTAAAAGGATATCTCCGATTGAAACCCCCAATGAGTCAATTTTTTTAATAATATCTTTATCTGTTTGGTTAACAAATGTCCAAGATGCGCCGGAGAGGTCGGATTGTTTAACTTTGTAATGTTCAAAGTTAGATTTTATATTTACTAGGTCATAGGAAATTTCTTCATCTACTTGATTTTCATTTTTTAGTTTATAGACATCAAAATAAGGGGGGGGTTTATCTTTGCATAATTTAATGATGCTTGTTGTAATGCCAACCCCTTTAAAAATGTAGTAGTTTTGGAAATCTACAATTTCTTGAATCACGGTGTTACTTAAAAGCCATGTTCTTAATCGGTCTGCTTTGTATGCTTCTAAAAAGGCACGTGAAATAATGAAACTAACATAATTCTTTGAAAGCACTGCTGCTTTTAACAAAAAATAAAAAAGTATATCTGTTTTGTCGTTGTATATCTCGGGGTACATGTTTTTAAGTGTTTTTAAGCGGATATCGCCCTTACCCCAAACATCATCAATATTTAAATACGGCGGATTGCCGATGACGGCGTCGAAGCCGCCGGCTTTGAATATT
This sequence comes from Smithella sp., assembly GCA_012522275.1. GTDB lineage: Bacteria > Desulfobacterota > Syntrophia > Syntrophales > Smithellaceae > UBA8904. Next base: position 82 of record JAAYKU010000068.1, on the reverse strand, counting down.
TCCGGAAATTCCCTTTCCCAATCAAAGGCATTGACGCGCTGCATTTCTTCCGTGTCCAGAAAGCTGGTTTGCTTGCCTTCAT
>JAAYKU010000067.1 GCA_012522275.1 Smithella sp. | reverse complement strand
CCTGCCGGAGATGACGGCAGACAGCGGCAGGTGTACGTATTCGTCTTTGCGCAAGGCGACCAGCAGGCCTGTCTTTCCCGACATTGCCGCATGCACGGAATACTGTCCCAGCAGGCTGCAGTAAATGCTGTCGGAGGCGTTGGCCGGAACGGAGCGGATCAGGTAGCTCGGCTCAATGTATTTCAGATTGATTTCGAAATTTTGTTGACTGAAATATTCTTCGATGGAATTTTTTAAAAAAAGTCCGATATCATACAGGCGGATATTTCCGGAAGCGTCGGTTTTTCGCTGAGTCGATCCCTGGTTCATCAGTTCCTGTCCGGCGCCTTCCGCCACCAGGATCACCGCATGCTCTCTGGCTTTCATTCTTTTTTTCAGCGTCTCGAGAAATCCTTTTTTCCCTTCCAGGTCAAAGGGCACCTCGGGGATCAGTACAAAATTCGCGTCTCCCTGCGCCAGGGCCGCGGTGGCCGTAATATAGCCTGATTCGCGCCCCATAATCTTCACCAGGCCGATGCCGTGATGAGCGCCTTTGGCCTCCACGTGAGCACAGCGGATTGCTTCCACCGTTTTTTCGATGGCCGTGTCGAACCCGAAAGATCTTTCAATCAGGCTTAAATCATTGTCGATGGTTTTGGGAATGCCGATCACGGAGATGGAAGTCCCCCTGGCCGTTATGGTCTGCGTCAGTTTTTCCGCAGCCCTCATTGTCCCGTCTCCGCCGACGCAAAAAAGAATGTTCACCTTCATGCTTTCGAGATAATCCACCATCACGTCTGCGTCCTGCGGTCCGCGGGACGAGGAAAGGATGCTGCCTCCGATATGCGTGATGTCTTTTACGAAGTCGGGCGTAAGGTGCACCGGTTTATGGCCGAAAGCGGGGTTCAGCCCCCGGAGACCGTATTTGATTCCCAGTATTTGTTTGACCCCGTAGCGGTAAAACAGCGTCATGGTCAGTGAGCGGATCACATCATTGATGCCGGGGCACAGCCCGCCGCAGGTGACCACAGCCGCTTTTGTATGGGCCGGGTCAAAAAATATTTTCTCGCGGGGGCCTGCGCATTCGAGCGAGAGGGGACGCCCGGACTCATCGAGCCTGTCCGCGTAGTCGTCTATGCGGCTGTTGAACAAAATCCGGTTATTATCAGAGATGAAACCCGACAGGTTAAGGGGCGAGCCGATTCGGCAGGGGCCCAGGCTGGTGATTTTAAAATCATTTCTCATAAGATCATTTCCTCTTTCTTATAATGTGCTGTGCCGCGTTTTTGCCCGAAATGATTTCCGCGTCAAAGCCCGCATCGGTAAGCAGCGAAGCACCGGTCAGAAAAACATTGGATAGTTTCGTCTTGCCGTTTTTGGCGGCAAATGAGGTAAAAAAAGAATTCCGGATATTGTAAACAGGTGTGGCGACTTTCCGGCGCTCCAGTGAGATTTCTATCGATTTATCAACATCAAACCATTTGATGTTGTCCTTCAAAAAAGGTAAAAACCACTCCAGCCTGTCCACGACCGAAGTGCCCTCACGTCGCAGGGCGTCGGTCGTCCATTTTTCTTCAGCGTTTTCCAGGTAAACGGTCGCGGACACGGATGATTCCGCTGTGGACAGATCTCTTTGGTTGGAAGGCAGGCCCGTTTCCAAAATAATCAGATTTTCGTCGTGCAGGTCTTTGTTAATATCTGTGACGACGGCGGCATGGCGCGTGAGTTTTGCCGGCAGGCACTTCGACGCGACCCCCATGAAAACAGTAAAAGGATGGCGCACAGCTTCCGCCGGGCGGAAACGACCGGATAAAGCCTGCGGCCTGTTTACTTTTTTGAGCAGCCCGAGACTTTCAGCTTTCGTGCTGATGATCAGATTTTTGCCGGACACTTTAGACGCCGCGCCGTTTTTCTCTCTGATTTCCATGTCGATCGTTTCTTGCGCGGAGATGGAAAGGACTTCATGAGCGCCCAGATAAACCCCTTTGTTTTCTTCGAGCTTTCCGATGAGGGCGTTAAAAAGAAACTGCTTGCCCTCAGAAAAATAAAAAACGCCGCGGCGCGGCGCGCAATACTGAAATGCAGATGAAAAAGAAAATAAATCATGATGATTAAAGCACAAAAGCGCCTGCTGAGCCTCCCAGACCCTATCCAGCGAAGTATCGTGAGACAAAATGCCGTCAAATTTAGCGGCCGCGAATTTATAGCGCAGTATGTCAGGAAAAATTTTCAGATAAGAAAGAAAATCTTTTAAAGTCCGCGGCTGCAACCCGGTATGTTTATCGAGCCAGTCGGCAAAAACCCGGCCGGCCGCGGCAGCCGCCCTGTAATAATCGTTTATGGCGTCTTTGAGGTGAGGAAACTCGCGCGTCATTTCAGCGGCAAGTTCACCCGGATCGCTGAAAAAATCGAGGCGGTGTCCCGGCAGGATGACTTGATAGGCGGGACTTAACGGATCGGCATGATCTTCGGGAAGGGAAATGCCCAGTTCAGCCAGTATGTTGCCGGCCGTCTGCCCCGGCCCCAGGCCGGTGGCCGGCGCAGGGTCCACATTAAAGACGAAATCGCCGGCTACTTTGAGTCCGCCCGTTCCGGCCTCCGCGACAAGCAGCGTCGTCAGGCCGTGACGACCGGCCGCGGCGGCAGCGACATGGGAGGAAAGATCATCGCCGATGACAATCAGATCATACATGGCCAGTGTTTGCCTCAAATAATAATGGACGGACTGCTTTAATCATCAAGCGGTGGATTGTGCAGCACTGCCCGGTCCGGGTCTCCGATGCCCGTTATTTCCACATGACGGCCTTTTTTGATGATGCGGCCTTCGGCGAAATAACGTATGGCCTGCGGGTAGATCCTGTGCTCCTGACGGAGTATCCTGGCGGCCAGAACATCCGCCGTATCGTCGGGAAGAACCGGAACCGCCGCCTGGATAATGGCCGGCCCCGTGTCCACTCCTTCATCGACAAAATGTACCGTGCAGCCGGAAAATTTAACGCCGTAATCGATGGCCGCCTGCTGCACGTTTGTTCCGGGAAAAGATGGCAGAAGGGCAGGGTGGATGTTGATGACCCTGTCTTCAAAAGCACGCAAAAAGCCGCCCGACAAAATGCGCATGAAGCCGGCAAGCACGATAAGCTCTGCACCCGCATCTTTTAATATGCGGGTCAGTTCACTGTCATATTCTTCGCGGCTGGAAAAATCACGATGGCTTACAACCGTGCAGGCGATGCCGTGCCTTTGGGCCCTGGCCAGGCCCGGTGCGTCTGGATTGTTGCTGATGACGATTTGGATGCGTGCCGGCAGGGCGCCTTTTTCGATATGGTCGATAATGGACTGAAGATTGGAGCCGCCGCCGGAAATCAAAACTCCCAGTTTAAGAAGACCAGCCATAGCCTGCCTTCAACCCTTACTGAAACAGACCGGATCATGTCCCGGCTCTTTCTTTTCAATCACGCCGATCAGGCGGGCTGTCTCGCCCATCGCGGCAAGACGATCGAGGATGTCCCGGGTTTCCTTTTCCGGCACGATCATCATCATGCCGATTCCCATATTGAAAACGCGGAACATCTCCTTTTCATCCACGCGCCCTATGTCCTGAATGACACGAAAAACCGGCGGTATCTCCCATGAGCCGTCGGTAATGACCATGCGGCAGGCATCCGGAATGATGCGGGGGATGTTTTCATAAAAACCGCCGCCGGTGATATGCACCAGCCCCTTGATATTGAAGCTTTTGAAAAGGTTTAAAAGAGATTTGACGTAAATTCGCGTCGGCTCCAGAAGCTCCATGCCGATAGTGTTTGTCAGACCCGTGACCGTGTCGTTTACCGAAAGCCTGCCTTTTTCCAGAAGCACCTTTCTGGCCAGCGAAAAACCGTTACTGTGCAAGCCGCTGGAGGCCAGGCCGATAACCTGATCGTTGATGCTGATATTGGAGCCCTCGATGAGCTTGTCCTGATCGACCACGCCTACACAAAAACCGGCCAAGTCATAGTCGCCCGCTTTGTAGAAACCGGGCATTTCCGCCGTCTCACCGCCTAAAAGAGCGCAACCCGCCTGTTTGCAGCCTTGCACCACTCCGTCGACAATCTGCACGCTTTTTTCCAGCTCCAGTTTGCCGGTTGCCAGATAATCGAGAAAAAACAGAGGTTCCGCGCCCTGGACAACCACATCATTTACGGACATGGCCACCAGATCGATCCCGATGGTGTCGTGTTTGTCCATCAGCTGTGCGATTTTGATCTTCGTTCCCACCCCGTCCGTTGCGGAAACCAGCACCGGGTTTTTCATCCGGGCCGTGTCGCAGCGGAAAAGGCCGCCGAAACCTCCGATACCGGAGATGACCTCTTTACGGGTTGTTGTCTTGATCAAAGGTTTGATACGTTCGACGAATTCATTGGCCACGTCAATATTTACGCCCGCTTCTTTGTATGTAGAACGGGCTGGCTTTTCAGATTCAGGCGATTTTACCGGCATAAGACTCCCAAAAAAATATGTTTCTTTGCATGCGGTGCTTTAACGCAAATCAAGTGTCGTGTCAATCATTGACTTGCGCAAAGCGTTATTATTTGTTAAAAAAGCTCAATCATTTCATGAAATTCTTTGATTTTATACGAGATGGGGGGACAGATTCGCGTTGGAGACATTGAAACAAAAACTGCTGAAAATCGGGCAGCCTCTTTCTTTCGCATCCAAAGACAACTTCAGGAATCTGACGCACATCAGGGACCTGGGAAAGTCTCTTTCCGCGCTGGCCGCCGCGCAGATTCTCGTCATTCCGCCTGCGGCGAAAAATACTTTTGAGCCGGCTCTGGGAAACATAGCCCATATTTTTTCAGACTATGACGTAAGCGAGACACAGGCGAAAAAAGCTAAAATTATCGAAGCGTCACAAATAATCGAGCGCTTGATCAAAGCGGCAGAAAACTTTGACGCACGCAGTGTGATTCCCTCCGGGCAGGCACAGCAAATCACCGAAAGGATTGCCGACATCGAGCTTTCCGCGGAGAAACTGGCTCTTCCTGTACAGTTTGTGAAAGGAGTGGGGCCAAAAATGGCCGCCCGCTTTGCCGCCAAGAAAATCAGCACGGTTGAAGAGCTGCTTTATTTTCTGCCACGTACCTATGAGGACAGACGAGAAATCAAAAACATCAACAAACTGGAGACGGGAAAAGTTCAGACCATCATTGCCGAAGTCGTGGCCGTGGAATTCCGGTATTACGGAAAAAGAAGAATTCTTGAAGTCGCCGTGCGCGACAACACAGGAGCTCTTGTGGCGAAATGGTTCAAGGGACAGAGGTCCTACTTCACGCGGGTTTTTAAAAAAGGTGTCAGGGTGATTTTTACCGGCATTGTCACGCCCGACTATGGCGGCAAAAGCATGATTCACCCCGACTATGAAATTCTGGAGGAAGAGGACGAACAAAATCTTTTAAACTTCAAGCGTATCGTGCCTGTTTATTCAGAAACGGAAGGCCTGCACCAGAAATACATCCGGAAAGTGATGCACAGCGCGCTGGAAAACTATTCCCGTTACGTCGCCTCGCCTGTGCCCATGGAAATCTGCCGCAGGCGAAATCTCATGAACATACGCGAAGCGCTCCTGGGTGTTCATTTTCCCGGGGCTGACGAGCAAATGGAGCCTCTGCTTGCCGCCCGATCCGAGGCGCACCGCAGGCTCATCTACGACGAATTCTTCTTTTTCCAGCTCGGCATGGCGCTTAAAAAATCCGGGCGCGTACTGGATAAGGGCATCGCATTTGCGGTAGGCGGGAAACTGACCCGGAAATTTCTAGCCACAGTGCCTTTTTCGCTCACCGGCGCGCAAAAAAGAGTTATTTCAGAAATCAGTGAAGACCTGCAATCGCCGCAGGCGATGAACCGCCTTGTGCAGGGTGACGTAGGCAGCGGCAAGACACTGGTGGCCATGTCCGCCATGGTCACTGTCTGTGAAAATGGCTATCAGACTGCACTGATGGCGCCTACGGAAATACTGGCCAAACAGCATTATACGACACTGTCCGTCCAGTGCGCAGCAATCGGCCTGCGCCTCGCCTTGCTTACCGGGGCTCTGACCGGCGCTGCGCGCGCGGAGGTGCTCGAGGAGATAAAATCGGGTAAGGCCGATATCATCATCGGCACTCATGCCCTGATTCAGGAGGATGTCGATTTTAAAAAACTGGGACTCGTCGTCATTGACGAACAGCACCGCTTCGGCGTGATGCAGCGCGCTACATTGCGCAATAAGGGCATCCGCGCCGATGTGCTCGTCATGACGGCCACGCCTATTCCCCGCACGCTGGCCATGACCGTTTACGGAGACCTAGACGTGTCGGTCATCGATGAGATGCCGCCGGGCAAGAAACCTGTGCGGACGGTACTGATGAGCCAAAGCAGGCGCCAGGCCGTTTATGAACTTATCCGCAAAGAGCTCGAAAAAGGGCACCAGGCCTTTATCGTTTATCCTCTGGTGGAGCAGTCGGAAAACCTCGACCTGAAAGACGCCACAAAAATGGCCGAGCATCTGCAAAATGATATTTTCCCCGATTACAAAGTCGGCCTGATTCACGGCAAAATGAAAGACAGAGAAAAAGATGCGGTCATGCAGGATTTTCAGGAAAATAAAATATCTGTTTTAGTCGCCACCACGGTGATTGAAGTCGGCATCGACGTGCCGCGCGCCTCGTTGATGGTGATTGAACATGCCGAGCGCTTCGGCCTTTCACAACTGCATCAGCTTCGCGGCCGTGTCGGCCGGCGAGACATCCCGTCTAGCTGCATCCTTATTGCCGGTCACAAAATTTCGGCGGATGCCCGCAAGAGATTAAAAGTCATGGAAAAAACGACCGACGGTTTCGTGCTGGCGGAAGAAGACCTCGCCATACGAGGCCCCGGCGATTTCCTGGGAACACGTCAGTCCGGCCTGCCTGATTTTCGCATCGCCAGCATCATCCGCGATGCCCGCATCCTCAACGATGCCAGACACGACGCCTTCGCACTGGCCGAAATCGATCCCCTCCTGGAAAAGCCGGAGCATCTCATCTTGCGCGAAGCACTCATCACCAGATGGCAAGGCAAGCTGGACCTGGCCAGAACGGGTTAACAGGGTGGGGCCTGGAAAAGCAGTGACGAGTAGAAGGATAAGCTCGTAGCTTATGGCTCGTAGCTTGTAGTCCATGGAAAATCAGCGATCAGAGGTGAGAAATGCACTCTACTGTAAAACTCGCTGGTCACGGAATGTATCATGGACGGCGCTTGCCTGCGTTGAGCTTTGGGGCTTCAGAGGGTGCCCGCTTATGATTCCGGAAACGGGCGAGGGGGTGAAATAAATGCCTGCAATTAAAAAAGAGTCAAACACAATCGGTTTCCAGAATTCTATTTTTTCGCTTTCAAGCAAGATTCCTGAAATAGCCCTTTTGGCATAGTCAACCTCTTTTTCCATTTCCAGCAGATATCGTGCGACGACTTCATGAAATTCTGATTCCACACGCACAACATTCTCCGGTGATTCATCCGGTCGATAATCGATTCCGGCAATGCAGGCTAAAAAATAATCCTTGAACCACAAAGGCGTTAAATGCGTCAGTTCGTAAATAACCAGGGCCGCTATTTTAAATTTCAAATTAGATCTTTCGTCATCTTCAGATTTCATCTTGTCGATGAATGATTCCCGCATATCCAGATAATATTCTCTCAATTCTTCTTGTACTCTTTTTTTGCTCGCCATTTTTTTGACCCTCGCCATAATTATGTGCGAATAATACGCGTGGTTAAGTCCGGTCAAACTCAATTATTTCTCGAAAACGGTAAATATTTCCTCTTTTGTGAGCAATATTGCCTTTTGTTGTTGAACGAACGGCAACGTCCGTGAATTATGCAGTATTCATGCCTTATATTACCTTATCTCCAGTTTCAAGCAGTGGAGAAGTGCTGTTTGCGGCAAAGGCCCGCCTGGGTCAGGTTGCCTCCCTGGGGTGGAACAAACATGCAAAACATTTCTCTTCTTCTCTGTCACGAAGGCGGGAAATCTAAATGCGAACAGCTGGACCGCTCCTGAAAAAGGAAGGGCCGCCCTTAACAATCGGGGCTTTAACTCTTCATTTGCGTCTTGAAATTTCTCCCGCTTCTATATTATTCTTTCGACCGGAAGGAGTATCAGCCATGAGAATCGCGATTATCGGCATCGGCGGCGTAGGCGGCTACTTCGGCGGCAAGTTGGCCAGGGCCTATGCAGGCGGCGAAAAGCACGAGATTATCTTTATAGCCCGCGGGGAGCACCTCAAAGCAATTCAGAAAAAAGGCCTCAAACTGTTCACCGTCGAGGCTGACTATATCGCATGGCCGAATATCGCCACGGACCGCCCGGTGATGGCCGGCCTGTTCGACCTGGTTTTTCTGTGCGCTAAAAGTTATTCTCTTGAGGAATCGGCCCGTGCCATTGAAAAAAATATCACAAAAAATACGATTATTGTTCCCCTGCAAAACGGCATCGAAAGCGCCGTAAGGCTGCGCACCGTGCTGCCCGCGGCCGATATCGTCAGCGGATGTGTCTATATCATTTCGCATATTGAAAGGCCCGGCGTTATCCGCCAGGATGGTGGGGCTTGTAAAATGATTTTCGGTACGGATAACGCCCACTCATCAAAAAAATACAGCCATATACTCGATATTTTACTTGAGGCTAAAATCAACGCGGTTCTAAGCGATGGCATTTCACAGGTCCTGTGGAGCAAATACCTGCTGATGTGTCCGCTGGCTTCCCTGACTTCGGCCACCGGCAAAACCTACGGCGAAATTATTGAAGACAGGGAACTCAGTACGCTGGCGCGCGAACTGATGCAGGAGGTGGTGGCCGTCGCACGCGCGAAAAAAATAACCCTCCCGCAAAACGCGGTGGATAAGACGATGGAAATGGTGGCGGGATTCGGCTACGGCTCCAAAACATCGATGCAGCTCGACTGTGAAAACGGTCGTCAGACTGAAATCGATGCGCTGACCGCCTACCTATGCCGCGCCGGACGCGAGGCGGGAGTGGCCACGCCCGTCCACGACGAGATGCTGCGCCGCCTGAGCGCCTGACATTGCATCCGCACCCGCCTTAAACCAATCTCCCGCAGCGGCCTTTGCGGCGTCATATCTGTTTGACAAACCAATGTCATCTGTTATAGATAGCATCGATTTTCAGGAAGAAGCGATACAAGCGCAAAGCGGCGAGGCTTACGAAAAAACCTTTGCTGTGTGAGATGCTCATGCAGCCCCCCGTGGGCGGGGATTTATGAAAGGCTGAAACAATGAAAAAAATTTCCATCGGGCTCATCGGTATGGGCAATATCGGCACAGGCGTGGTCAAACTGCTCAGGCAAAATGAAAAGCTTATTGCCGAAAGACTCGGCGCGAAGCTGGTTTTGAAAAAAATCGCCGACATCAACCTTAAAGCGGCGCGCGAGCTCAAACTTCCGAAATCGATGCTGACGCTCAACGCGAAGGATGTGATCGACGATCCGGAAATCTCCGTCGTGATCGAACTGGTCGGTGGTTACGAACCTGCGCGCACATTTGTATTGGAATCCATCAGAAACGGAAAGCACGTCATTACCGCCAATAAAGCGATGCTGGCCACCTATGGCAATCAAATATTTACCGCCGCGCAGAAAAAGGGCGTGGACATCGGCTTCGAGGCGAGTGTCGGCGGGACCATCCCCATCATTAAAACGTTGAAAGAATCCATGGCTGCCAACAGATTCAATTCCATCGTCGG
>JAAYKU010000066.1 GCA_012522275.1 Smithella sp. | reverse complement strand
TTTTGATGGCTGGCAAAGAAATTGGTGGTCTTTAGTTTTTGTTCGGTGTTCATATAGGTAACAAAAATCTCCGTATCAAGACGAAATGTCAACCAGGCATCGAATCTGTCAGTTGGCAATATGCTTCACTATCGTTGGTCCGCAGACAGGTAAGTCCGACAGGGCTGGTCGCTGCCGGACTTTTTACATAAGGTCAACGGGCTTCGATCAAAACTTTATCGGACGAATCGATGGTTACCCGGATATTGGCAACTCTGTTGCCGCCAAAAACCGTTTCTATGAAAGCCTGAAGCGTTTTGTTTTCGGTGGCTTTCTCCCGCGTCTTTTCATCCAGAAGCACGGCCCCTTTCATCCTGCGGTCCGCCTGTGATGAGGCCGTGATGAAAAGCGGGAATTCCCATTCACCGGCTCCGGAGAAAACGGCAAGCGCCGCCTCATGACAGGGCGGATTGAAATTTTTGATTTTGATATTGTAATCTTCAGCCGCCGACCAGACTCCCAAAAGCGTGCGATCGCGATTCGGCCCGTTGTCTTCGATCCTGCCTGGAGGGGGAAGCAAGGGCTTTTGAAGCGGCAGGCCGGTTTCGGTAAAGCGCCACGCCTGGCCGTGGATCGGCTTGGAAAAAAAACCGCTTATGCCCTGACGATTCACCCCCTCCACACGAAGCTCCCGGGCATCGTTGCCCCTGCCGGTTTGAAAAATGGTGATCGCTGAGGTGATCCGGCCCTGATGGGTGTCAATGGACGGTTGTTTCTTCCATTCTTCCGGCGGCAGGGTTCGCACGTTTTTTTCTTTCCGGTTGTCGCGGAGTTTCCGGTCATAGCTGTAAGCGAGGAAGGGATTGTGACCCATCGAATCGAAGTCGGCGAGCCTAGTGTACATTTGTCCTGCGTCGTTGATGATGAAAAGAGTGGATGCGCTTGCGGCCAGGGCTCTGGCCCGGAAACGGTTTCTCAGCGGCGTACAGATTTCCTGGCTGAAATCGGCGGGAAGCCAGGGATCCGCGTAGCGGATCGTCAGGCCGTCGCCGCTTAAAATGTACAAGGTGGTGACGCCCACACTAATCGGGTGAAAATTGCCGTCGATGTCGGAATAGCCACCGGAAAGAGGACCTCGATGGGAGATCGCCCAGGACCGGATATTGGGCGGCAGTCGGAGCTTTCTGGAAACCGGCATGCCCCATTGGTTTGTCCAGCGGCGCGTGCTCCACTTCATGTAGTAGATCACCCCGTCGTTTCCAACGGCAATGAGATTGTCTCCGTCGGCGGATATTTCGCTGACCGTTTCAGGCGGACGGAATCGACCGATGGGGGAATGGGGCAGACCCGTTTTGCCAAGCAGTTTCCATTTGACAACAGGGGCCGCGGCTTCCGCTCCGGACCGGTGCCATATTTTGCCGTCATAAACAGTGACCTCATATTCATGGGTGAAACTTTGAGTCGCGCTTTTTATAAAAATCTGCCCGGATGGTTCGGTTGCATGTCCGCAGACGGCCGAAGCAAGAAAACATAAAATCAGAAAATATCGCATGCACGCTCCCGTTATCTGAGCGAGAGTTTCAAGGCTTCAATTCCCTTCGCGCCTTCCAGAATCCGGGCGGGTCTGCCTTTTTCCTGCTTCATATAGAGGCGGACGAACTCAAGGGTTTTGCCCGGGTATCCGATCGAAGGGTTCGGGGCTGTATTTTCTTTCATATACAAGGCCAGCTTGACGATTTCGGTGGCCGGCATGGTGTCGCGGCCCGCCTTTTTGACCATTCCGGGAACGGGGGGCGCGGGTTTTTGCAGGGCTTTTTTCTGGACTAGAAAGTTGATGTCCGGGTGGTAGGCGCGATACAAAAGCTCCGTGCAGACCAGCTTGTCGTCGGTGAAAAAATCGAAATCAAAGTCATAGGCCCGGCCGTGATACCTAAGCGCCCGCCGGATGGCCGCGGCGACTTTTGCCTCCTGCTCTTCGTCGGCAAAACTGGGCCGGAAAATGGCGATGTAGTCCTTCTGTACCGCTTCTTCAAGGGAGTTAAACACCACGCCTTCGGATATCGCCTCCATGACCATTGCCGGCCGATTATCCATTTGGGAGCGGTAGTTCGGAAGGATGTTTTTGAAAATCCATGGATCTTCCGCGAGAATGGTTCCGTCGGCAAGCTTGAGCCTGGACCATTGCTCTTTGGGGCCCAGATACAAAATGCCATGAGGCCAGAAACCGCCGAGAAAAGCGTTGGATAGATAGTAGTCTGTTCGCGATACGAGAAGATCGCCCGGCTTTAAAATAGTTTTCATTTCTTCGAGTTGTTCATCGGTAATGGCGGGCAGAGAATGGGAAAGGCGGGTATCGCCGATCAGACAGGCAAGGCTGGTTGTAACGCGATAAAAAGGAAACTTGACGCCGAGTTTGAGCTTCACTTCCCAAAGCTCCTTGAACGCCCGTAGATCCGATATCTTGTGCACAGCAAGCGACCGGCGGTTGCGGACAATTCTTTCTTTAGCCTGCGTCATCTGCTCGCACAAGGGTGAACGGTTGATATCGGCGGCGGTGACTTTATGGTCCAGGGAAGTCATCCCGTATAAAAAGTGAAGAAGCGGAGCGTTCAGCCGGCTTCGCAGCAGATCGCGAACCGCGCCGTCCGGAATTCTCGTGGACACGCGTCCGTCCAGGTTGAAAAATCCGGCCGGAACTTCGGAATCGAGAATGCGGAAGATCGGATTGAGGCGATACCACTCTTCACTGAGCACATTGATCATGGGCCGGTCCCCCAGTACGGTGTTCAGAAACCAGTCCAGGTAGGTGCGATACATGCCGGAGGCCTGCGCCAGAATCAGGCGGGCTTCGGCGCGATAGGGGAACGAAGGATCGGCTTGGGCGAGCCGCCAGCGCGCCAGCGTGTTTTCCAGACGCTGGAAGGTCAGCATCATGCGAAACTGAATCAGGCGCGCGCCGGTCAGCTCGGTTTCGGAGAAGAATTTTCGGCCGCCCGCGCGTTGCATCCGTTCCATAGCGGTATCAATCAGGTCATCGAGACGGTTGACATCAAAACGCAGTTCGTCGTCCATTCTGGAAATTTTTTCAAAATCACGTCTGAGCGCCGCTTCCAGTTCTTCGGGCACTTCATTTTTGAACCAGACAATCGACCGGTTCCGGCTGAAATGATCGGCCAGGACATCCAGAATCCGGTCGTCGGAGATCAATGCGGCGCCTTGGGACGCCTCAGCCGGGGCTTTGAGAAGAATATCTATGCCGAGCTTTTTTTTATTGAAGGTCACTGCAGGAGCACTGCGGGTGGAATCCGGCGCCTCAAAGCGGATATGAACTTCAAAAAAATCAAAGGCGGCTCTGCGGTAAGCTTCACGGACTTCTTCGAGTTGTCTGAGCAGCAGTCGTTCCTCTCTGGCGCGAAGGCCTGGACAGGTGAGCGCCTCCAAAGCAGGTGAAGAATGAGATACGGTAATCTGAATCGGCACATGCCAGTGGGAGCAAACAAAAGAGCGGAGTTTTTCAATTCCGTCGGCAACAGGGGCGGCCGGTGGATCAGGATAGATCACCTGCGCCGGATGGACGTTTGGTTGCCCCTCCGTCGCGGTGACGATGCGGATGTCGGGCTTGAAGGCCGTGTGGAGTTGATGATCCGCGGCGGAGGCATCAAG
>JAAYKU010000065.1 GCA_012522275.1 Smithella sp. | reverse complement strand
ATGAGCCGGCCAACGAGTTTTATTTCTGGCAAAGCGGCTCCGGAAACGATCTGATCCTCTTTTCGGGCCACGAGCCGAATCTGGCCTGGCCCGAGTTTACCGCGGCTGTCTTGAGTGTGGCCAGGCGCTACCGCGCGCGGCGCATCTTTACACTGGGCGCGGTCTTCGACCGTGTACCGCACACACGCGAAACGAGCCTTTACGCCGTGCTGAGCCTACCGGAAATGAGGCGCGAATTCCATCTTTTCCCTCTATTGAACTACTCCGGGCCTGCCAGCTTTTCGACATCGCTGATGCATTATGCGGCAAGGGAGAATATTGAGGCGGTCAGCATCGTCGCGCGCATCCCGCCTTACATTCACACCTTCAATGAAAAAATCGCCTATGAGGTGCTCACCAGGATACTTGCCCACACCTCCCTGGACATCGACTTGAGCGACCTGAAAAAAACCGGAGATGCGGTCACGGAACTGATGAACCAGGATTTCCGCCAGAACGAAGAGGCTTTGGCTCACCTGCGCAAGCTCGAGGAGCTCTACGACACGGCCTCGCTTCAGGGACACGGTTTGAGGGAAGCAACCATCAACGAGCTGATGCAGGAGATGATGAACGCGAAAAAAGACGGCCGCAAGCCACATTGAAGACGGCGCATAATCAACTAACGGGAAAAGCCTGCGGCTCATCCCTCGCGGATCATAACGGGCCGGGGCGCTTTTCCCATGGCCCATAACCCTTTGCCACAAACCCATGCCGGGCACAGGCCCGGCTTTTTATGAAAGGCGGCAGACCCCATGTCCAGGAAAACTCACGTTCTCGATTCATTTTGCAACCCGCGCAGTATTGCTCTTTTCGGCAGCATGCAGGAAAACTGGTTTTTCGGCGCCGGTGTCATCATCGGCGATCTGCTCAAATGGAATTACCCCGGACGAATTTATCCCGTGCACCCCACGGCTCAAACAGTTTACGGCATAAGAGTCTATCGGGATCTGCGCGAGACGGACAGCGTGCCGGAGCTTGCCGTTGTCGTCACATCATACAAACATGTGCCGCAGATTCTGCACCAGTGCGGCGCCAGGGGAGTAAAAGCCGTGCTGGTCGTGTCCGACGGCTTTGGGGAAACAGGTGCACAAGGAAAGGTAAGGGAAAAAGAGCTGCTGTCTATCGCGCAGTCGTACGGGATGCGCGTCATGGGTCCCAACACAGTGGGGGTTTTCAACTCTGAAGACTGGTTCACCACCGTTCCCTACGAACGCGGTTATGAATACAACCGGCAGGGAAAACTCTCCTTGATTACCCAGACGGGCATGTACAGCCCGCAGGCAATGGGCTGGCACGAATACCTGCCCGGGGTTAACAAGGTCATCGATCTGGGAAATATGTGCGATGTTGACGAGACGGACTGCCTGGAATATCTGTGTGAGGATGACAGCACACAGGTCATCTCCATTTATATGGAGCACTCGCGGCGCGCCGGGATTTTTCTGGACACGCTGAAAAAAACTTCTCTGAAAAAACCTGTTTTGTGCCTGATGCCGGGCGGCTCGCCCGGCGCGGCGGCGGCCATGGCCTCCCATACGGGCTCAATGGCGGGAAACGCGGTTTTGTACGACGCGGCCTTCAGGCAAGGCGGCGCGCTGCGTGTTTCGGAGTATGAAGACCTGCGCGACTGCGCCACCGTTTTTTTGCGCTACCCGCTGCCGGCGGGCAACCGTCTGGGCGTTTTGACCTTCTCCGGCGCGATCGGCATCCAGTGCATTGAAATCGCCGAGGCCAACGGCCTTGCACTGGCGACGCTTTCACCGGAAAGCAGGCGAAAACTTGCCGCCCTGAGCAACACGCTGGGCAATCATCCGGTCGATGTCGGGCCCGCCTCCGCCACGGCGGGCGAACGGGTATTTGACCTTTACAAAAAATGCTTCGACACCCTCCGGGAAGATGAAAATGTCGATTGCATCTACTTAAACGGCTATGTCTCCGACGGCCTGAAGCCGCAATACTACCGCGAATTGCTAGGCTACATCGGCTCTTTCACGGATAAACCGGCTGCCGCATGGTGCTACGGGACATCGAAACATCTTGTTTCTGAATTCGGCGAGATGGCACAAAGCGCGGGTATCCCGTTTTATACTACAATCGGGAAAGCCGTCCGCTGTCTTGCCTGCATGGCGCGCTACGTGCGTTGGAAAAAAATGGTGCAGGGCGAACCGTAAAAGCACAGACCGCACCCCGTCATGCGCCTGCCTGCAGCCGCCGCACCTCAATGCAGGTGACGGTCGATCTCCCCCAGAAGTGTCTGCGTCTGATCCGGCAGAAGCCCGAAGCCCATATCCTTGCGGTAAATGACGTTCATCTTCTGATCGACAATCAGATAAACTCGTTTGGACACGGGAAGAAGAAAATGATCCGCATCATAGAGCTTGGCGACTTTGCCTTTTTCATCGACCAGGAGCGTCATGTCCTTCAGGCCGTGCTCGGCGATGAATTTACGGTGCGATTCCGCCCCGTCTCGCGATAGTCCCAAAATTTTCACATTTCTGTCTTCGTATTTTGTGATATTTTGTTGAAACTCAACAAACTGGCGGATTCAAAGGCCCGTGTTATCTTTGGGATAAAATGCCAGCACGACCCCCCGGTGGTTTTTCAGTGTTTCAGTAAGCGTCCAGATTTTCCCGTCCTGATCGGTCAGGGAAAAATCGGCGGCCGGTCCGGCCGGGATTGTATCTGTTTTCACGTCTCTTCCCCCGCAGGCCGATAAGGCCACAAGCGTCAGCATCAAAATAATAATTTTTGCATGTCGCATATCATCCCTCCGGCAATAAAACAAAGCCCGCGGGGAAGTATCTTCCCGCGGGCTGTCCGTAACCGACGTTCACTCGTCAAACGCCATTTTGGTGTTCCATACCTCCCAGACCTTGCCCACCAGCTCCGGTCCCGGTTTGAGTGTGGCCTTGCCGGGCCTCCAGCCGGAAGGAGTGGCTTCCGTACCCTTGCTGTTGCGCACATGCTGAAAAGCCTGAATCTGGCGGATGCTTTCACTTACATTTCTGCCCACCGGCGGGGTGAGCACTTCAAAGCCCTGAATGATACCGTCGGGATCGATGATAAACCGGCCGCGCGCTTCGACACCCGCGTTTTCGAGATAGACGCCGAAGACACTGCCCACCTTGCCTCCTCCGTCGGAGAGCATGGGAAAGGGCACGCCGCCTTTGACCATTTTGGACAGCTCATGATCATCCCACATTTTATGAACAAACACACTGTCAACACTCATGGAAAGGACTTCCACGCCGAGCTTCTGGAACTCGGGATATTTCTCCGCGACCGCGGAGATTTCAGTCGCTCAAACAAAGGTGAAGTCGCCCGGGTAGAAACCCAATACCACCCATTTCCCCATGCGCTGGGATAACGGAACTTTGATAAACTTGCCCTTATGATACCCAGGCGCCCTAAAATCCGGAGCTTTTTCGCCGACTGTAACCATACTTTTGACCTCCCTGGTAATTTGCTGTTGTGTGTCTTCTTTTTTTGCTTCGGGTTTTACACCGACCGGTCCGCCGGTTGGCCTGGCGCAGCCGGCCTTGATTTCTTCGGCCATAAGCTCATAACCTCCTTTAGTTGATTTTGTTATTTCTCACGCGGATACGGCCACGCCATAATTCCGCCTTCCATCACCT
>JAAYKU010000007.1 GCA_012522275.1 Smithella sp. | reverse complement strand
TAAGCCTGACGGGCAAGCTTCCCAACAGTCACCATCATCTGCTGGCGGGCATCGGTTGTATTGAATGTCACGGCAAAACCCAGACGCCCGGGGAATTGGAAATGGACAAATGCGTTGCCTGCCACGGTTCGACGGACAAGCTGGCCGAGAAAACGAAAGATATAAAGCCCACCAACCCGCACACCTCTCCGCATTACGGGACGGAGTTGGATTGTAACTTATGCCATCACCAACATGCCCGCTCGGAGGACTTTTGTGCCCAGTGCCACAGTTTTAATTTCAAAACACCGTGAAAACGTGAAGTATTTTGCTAAAGACGGCAGCGGGAATTTAAATTATTCCCGCTGCCCCGGTCGCATGTTTTCCGTTTTGAATCAGTTTGACACGTCAACCCTTATTTGTTACATTTGCTCGGCTTTTGATACAGGAAGCCGTTGTAAAGAACGGGACAAAATTCGGCGCTGACTCCGGGAGTTATAATCCGCGCCCCGTACGGCTTGATCATTCAATATCGGGTGATAAACGAATGGAAAAAAAACCTGCAGGCGGCAAAATCCGGACCATCTGCGTTATCCTGATCGCATTTTCAATCATATTGAGTGCCTGTATCGCCCTTGCCGCACCCAGGACGGCGCCGACACGCGCAGCCGCGGTCAACCAGATGCAGGCCAAAGCATGGGACTGCGGTGCCTGTCACAAGGAAGCGGTTTTACCGGCCGACCATGTGTCCACCAAAGAAATGCCCTACGAAGGTTGCCTGGTGTGTCATCTTTCCGGAGCGGATAACGCCCGTTCCCTCAGAGGCCGCCTCCCGGCAAGCCACATCCACGCGTTCAAAAATGTCAACTGTGTCCAGTGCCACGGCAAAGTGAAAAAATACGAAGCGGTGGATATGCCCAAATGCGTGACCTGTCACGGTTCCACAGCCGGGCTGGCCAAAAAGACAGCCGGTGTACAGCCGCAGAATCCGCATACATCTCCTCATTACGGCACAAACCTGGAGTGCAACTTGTGCCACCACCAGCATGCCCGCTCGGAGGACTACTGCGCCTACTGTCATAAATTTAATTTTGTCGTTCCCTGATCATAACGGGCAGGACCTGACGAAGGAAAAATTAAGATGGAAGCTTCGGAAAATTTAACACTGACGGATCACCTCAAAGACGCGGCCGGCCGCGTTTTCTCCGGCGGGCCGGTTTATCTTACCTTTTTGTGTCTGCTGGGCATATTATTTATGGTGGGGGTTTTCTCAGGAATCCATTCTGTGTACATAGAAGGAAGCCGCCATGCTTACGGCAGCACACGTGAAATTCCTCTGGCGATGCTGATCGCCACTTATGCATTTTTCGTGATCATCTCCACGGGATTGTGTCTGGTGTCTTCCATCGGCCATATTTTCGGCGTGGAAAGCTTCCAGCCGATTGCCAAACGCGCGGTTCTTCTCTCCGTCATTACCATTGTTTCAGGTTTTCTGGTGATCGGCCTGGAGCTGGAAAACCCGTTTCGTCTGGCGATATACCTTTTCGTGTCTCCGAATTTCACTTCCAACATCTGGTGGATGGGCGTCCTTTATTCTTTCGAAGTGGTTTTACTGATCATTGAATTTATTCTTTTGATGCTGCACCGGCACAAGGCCTCCGCCGTGGCCGGTTTCCTGGGAATCATCTTCGGCATTGCCGCCATCAGTAACTTAGGCGGCGTTTTTGCCATGCTCAACGGCCGCGAGTTCTGGTACGGTGCCTACCTGCCGATTTTCTTTATAGCCTCGGCTGTACTTATGGGAAGCGCCGCCGTGGTGTTTTTCACCATCATTGCTTACTGGATCAGGCGCGAGCGTCTTGACGCCGCCATGCGCGAATCGCTTGCGGCGGTAAGCAGGCTTGCCTGTCTCATGCTGGCAGTGGTGATGTTTTTAACTATCTGGCGGATGGTGACCCTGACGGTGGGCGGCACTCACGAGTCGATGGTTTTCGAGGCCTTCGTTTCCGGTCCCTTCGCTTTTAACTTCTGGGTTTATGAAATTGCCCTGGGAATGATCATCCCCTTCTTTCTTCTTCTTGCGTCCAGGGGCCGAAGCATCGCGGTGATATTTGTCGCCGCCGCGCTGATTATTTTTTGCGCCTTTTTCATGCGGCTGGACATGGTTGTGGCAGGACAAATTGTGCCGATGTACTGGGAACTCGGCGTGAAGGAATATTCCCGTTTGAATACCTACGCGCCCACCTGGCATGAAATATTTGTCGTGCTGGGCGGAGTCGGGCTTTGCGGCGCCGCGTTTTTACTGGGAGAAAAAGTCTTTGATGGTTTCCGGGAAACATAATCTTCGCCGTCAGTGGCGGCGGAAAGGTAGAGCGTAAAGCATGATGCGTAAAGCGCCGGATGCTGAAAAAAAATTATTTGATAAGCCGGAAAAGATTTCCGAAATAGACCGCCGCGAGTTTCTGAAGATGGGTCTTTTGGTCACCGGCGTTTTTGCCGGCGGCAGCGTCTTTTCGGCTGTATCTGCAGTGGCGGAAATATTTCCATATGACACGTACAGAACCAAATATCCGTATAAGCCGCACTACTGCATGGTTATCCGTGTGGATCGCTGCATCGGCTGTCAGTTGTGCATGGACGCTTGCGTTGCCATAAATGATGTGCCCTCCTATGGATGGAGAACGCTGATTCTGGAGAGACAGGCCCAAAAGGCCATCGGGCAGAAGCGCGAATTCATCCCCGTGCTGTGCAATCAGTGCAATGATCCGCCCTGTGTCCGCGCCTGCCCCGTTATTGCGACCTATAAAGACAAGCAAAACGGGATCGTCATGATGAACAACAAAAAATGCATCGGATGTAAAATATGCATGGCCGCCTGCCCCTACGACGCGCGCTATTATTGCGAAGAGAAAGGTGCGATTGATAAATGTGATTTCTGCTTTGAAACCAAACTGTCACGCGGCGAAAAAACCACGGCCTGCTCCGAGGCTTGCCCGGCGGATGTGCGTGTCTTTGGCGACTTGTCCGACCCGCACGACCGTGTGTACAAGCTGGTGCATCAGCTGCAAAAACCGGTCTGGGTTCTCAAAAAAGAAGCAGGTGCAAAACCCAATATATTTTACATGAAAGGCTAGCCCGGTCAGGACAATGCATAAAAGGCTCATTCTTATTATAAGTCTGCTTTTCATTACCACGGGTGTTTTGTCCTCAGCGGCAGACAGCGCAAAAAAAGGCATTCTTTATACCAAGCCTCTGGAGTCCGTCATTTTCAGTCATGAGGACCATGCACACAAAGAATTTTCTTGCGCCACCTGCCACAGCGGTTTGTTTGCCATGAAAGCTCTTGAGGTCCAGAAAAATAAAGATTTCATCATGGATTCCCTCTACAAGGGCAAATATTGCGGCGCCTGTCATGACGGCAAAAAAGCATTTGCCGCCGATACGCAGTGCGCCCGCTGTCATCTGGGTTTCGGAGCCAAATTGGCCGCGGAAGATATACCGTCATTCAAGAAAACCGTTAAACTGGGAAAAAGCGCCAAAGGCGTGGCCTTTTATCATGACAAGCACCCGCAGTCTTGCCTGAGTTGTCATCCGTCGCTATTTGTTCCCCAGGAAGGAGCTAATAAGATTCGCATGGCGGACCACGGTCGGGACAGGTACTGTTTCACCTGTCATGACGGTAAAAAAGCGTTTGCCTGGGGAGACTGCAGCCGCTGCCATACCGAGCCTGTCACGGCGCCGCGGGGCATCATCAGTTTCGGCAAGGGTAAAAAGGCCGTGGCCTTCAGGCATGAAACCCATCAGATGAAGGAAGGCTGCAAAGTATGCCATCCCAAACTGTTCGCTTTTGCCAAAGGCGTGGCCAGAATTGATTTTGATGACCATCTGAAACAAAAATCATGCTTTGTCTGCCATGCCAAAAAAAACGCGACCGCCTTTTATGACTGCAACCGCTGCCATACGGATAAAAAGCCCCCGAAGCCGGGTGGTCCCGACACGCTGACATACAAAACACCGATGCAAAACGTGTATTTCCATCATGAAAGCCACTCGGAATTTGCCTGCACTTTATGTCATCCCACGCCTTTTGCCATGAAGAAGGGCCAGACGAAAATGGTGATGGCGGAAATGTTCAAAGGCAAAACCTGCGGCTTTTGCCATAATGGAAAGATGGCGTTTCATGCCCGGGAATGTGCCAGATGCCACAAAAAATGATTTGTCGCCTGCCGGCACATTTTCCATTGTTATAGATAAACTCATGATTGCATTGAGCCGTGTACGATGATAAGCAGGCGCGGCATAATGATCTTCAGGAGATAACTGTTTGTCCCGAAAAAAATCCGGCATCTGGTCTTTTTTCTCATCCGTTCAACTGGCCATCGTCCTTTTGTCTTTGATCGCCTTTTTCGCGCTCGTCGGAACGCTTGTCCCCCAGCGGGAGGCGGCCGTGGAGATGGCCGCGCGCGTTTCGCCCGGTCTGTTTTCCTTTTTGCAGAAAATCCAGATTTTCGATCTGTATCACTCTGTCTGGTTTTTTCTCCTGATGGGCCTTCTGGCGGTCAACCTGGCTGTCTGCTCACTGGATCGCTTCCCTATGGCCTGGCGGCGTTTCCGAATGCGTCCCTCCGCCGCCTCACAGGAGATATGGAAGGATATTTCTCCGGCCGACAGGTTTCAGGCGAAAGCCGGCCTGCAGGAGGCGGCGGCCGCCGCCGAGCGCCTTTTGAAGAAAAAGTACCGGACGAGCATGCGCGAGGATGGAACTGAAAGCGTCTTTCTTTGCGCACGCAAGGGGCGCTTTTCCCTTTTCGGCGTTTATATTGTTCATCTGAGCATTCTGATCTTAATTGCCGGGGCGCTCATCGGATCTATTTTCGGCGTGGAGGCGTTTGTCAACATTACGGAGGGGGAGACGGCGGACGCGGTTTTCATACGCGGCGGAGAACGGATGATACTTCCTTTTTCCGTGCGTTGCGACAAGTTTACATTGGAGCTCTATGATAACGGCGCGCCGAAAACATTTCAGTCCGATCTGACATTTTTAAAAGACGGCAAAGAGCTACATACGGAAAAACTTCTGGTTAATCATCCCGTTGAGTTTGAAGGATTCAGATTTTATCAGTCCAGCTACGGGGCGGCACCGGGAGGTAAGGCGACGCTGGAGCTTTCACGTCCGGGCGGAAAGTCGGATGTCGTAAACGTCGCTGCCGGCTACACGTTTGACCTTCCCGGTAAGGAGGGGACTTTCGAGATTTTGAAGGTTGAACAAAACCTGATGAATATGGGGCCGGCAGTCAAGGTTCTCGTCCGGTCGCGCGGCCGCGAGGAAACCATTTTTGTTTTCCATCACATCGACCAGATCAGACAGATGAATCCGGGTATCATCGACCAGGTGCCGATGTTCAATCCCGGCCTTGTTCGTCCCTACACTTTCGTCCTGATGGGGCTCGAGGAGAAAAACTACACGGGACTGCAGGTCAGCAAAGATCCGGGCACGCCGGTTGTCGCCTTTGCCGCCGTGCTTCTGGTGGGCGGCCTGATGCTTATACTTTTGTCTTACGCTCGTTTTGTGTGGGTGCGTGTACAGCTCAAAGGCGAGGGTGTGGATGTTTCCGTCGCGGGGCGAAGCTACAAAAACAAGGCGGGGCTGGAAAAAGAGCTGCAGTATCTGCTGGCGGAACTCAAAGATAATCTGGAGAGGCCCGCATGATCAATACGACCGTTTTGAGCTGGGTAACATTTATTTACTTTGCCGCCTTTGTTTTCTATCTTTTCCGGATGGTTCTGGGCCGTGAATTCTGGGGTACCGTCGCCACCTGGGTCGCCCGCGCGGG
Source organism: Smithella sp. (assembly GCA_012522275.1). Classification (GTDB taxonomy): domain Bacteria; phylum Desulfobacterota; class Syntrophia; order Syntrophales; family Smithellaceae; genus UBA8904. The sequence goes on along the minus strand of JAAYKU010000007.1, from coordinate 14,312 downwards.
GCTTGCGGCACACACCGCCGGGCTTATCATCCGCTGGAAGGCCTCCTACGATATGGGCATGGGACATGCGCCGATGTCCAATTTTTATGAGTCATTGATTTTTTTCGCCTGGACGATAGCTCTGCTTTATCTGCTGATCGAGTGGCGTTTGAAAAACCGCAGCATCGGCGTTTTTGTCATGCCGATCGCCTTTTTAATTATGGCCTACGCCTCCATCGCGCCGGGAATCAATCAGCGGATCGAGCCTTTGATTCCGGCATTGCAAAGCAACTGGCTGACCTCTCATGTGCTGACCTGCTTTATGGGATACGCGGCTTTTACCGTCGCTTTCGCGCTGGGCATCATGTATCTGATTAAAAGCGCCTTTAGCGTACGCGGGTTTACACCCGGCATGTTCATCCGGCTTTTACCTTCCGAATATCAGATGGACGACCTGATGTACTCGAGCGCGGTGCTGGGATTTATTTTTCTGACGCTGGGCATCGTCACCGGCTCCGTTTGGGCTCACTATGCCTGGGGCTCCTACTGGAGCTGGGACCCAAAGGAAACCTGGTCTTTGATTACCTGGATCGTTTATGCCGTCATGCTGCATGCGCGCCTGGTGCGCGGCTGGCGCGGAAAACGCATGGCCTGGATGTCCATCATCGGCTTCGCCTGTGTTTTATTCACCTATCTGGGGGTGAACCTGCTGCCGAGTCTGCACAGCTACATGACCTGATGCCAAAGGCTAAATACAGTCATGCCCCGCCGCAGCCGCTGCGACGGGGCATGGTTTGTTTATCTGCCATTACCACGGTGGGCCTTTGCCTGCTCAGATTTTTCGTTCATGGATCAGGCCGTCGCCGAAGGTCGGCATTTTTTCAATTTCCGCCTGATCATCAAACTCCCGGTCAATGCCCGCCAGATACCGGGCGAGTCTTTTTCTGGTATCGTAATCATACTCTATACCCAGCGCGATTGTCTCCATGATCGGCGAGCCGCCGCCGTGCACGCCGGCTATCTCGTACCAGGAGGTCATGGGAGAGGCGCCCACATTCTCGACGAGTTTCCAGATTTTCAGTGAATCCTCGGCGGAAATATTCGGGTTTCTCACGATGAATTTCGCCAGCCTGTCTTTCACCGCGTCGTAGTCGAAGTCCTCGCCGAACGGGAGCGTCACACCGATACCGCCGGCGATTTCCGTCAGCGTGTTGTATTCGTGATAGATCAACTCGCCGGTAAGTCTTCTGCCGACATTGGCGTAAATATTGTTCGGGAAAAACACGCCCGAGGCTGTTTTTTCTCCGAACACTGCCGCGGCCACACCGGCGGCAAACGCCAGCTCCGCCGCCCCTGCATATTCGGTGAGCTTTTCGCGGACATGGGCAACCCTGTGCACGCCGTTGGCCTCGGCCGCCAGCGCGGCCACGCCGCAGAGGATGTCGGACACGCCCGGCTTGCATCCGCTGTAGCTGTGCCGGTGGGAATCGGCAAACAAAAGCGCCAGACGCCTGCCGAATTCCCATTCGCCGCACATGAACACGCGCTCGTTGGGGATAAAGCAGTTGTCGAAGATGACGACGGAATCGGAAACCCCGTACTTGCAAAACGGAGAGCTTTCCGGGTCGTCTTTTTCTCTCAACCACACAGGGCGGGTGACCAGCGTCATACCCTCCCAGTCTCCCGGCACGGCGAAAGCGACCGCGAAGTCCGCGTCATCCTCCATCAGCGCCCTGGTGGGAAGGACGAAAATTTCATCCGCGTATGCGGCCTGAGTAATGGACATCTTGAATCCGCTCACCACAATACCGTCTTTGCGCCGCTCCACGATATGTACATACTGGTCCGGATCCGGCTGCTGGCTCGGTCTTTTGAGGCGGTCGCCCTTCGCGTCTGTCTGGGCGCAACACCCGTCCAGATCATTTTCCTGATATTCCCTGATGAAATCGATGAAGCGCTGATGGTAATTCGTTCCTTTAGCCATGTCGATTTCTTTGGTGCAGATGGCCAGCGCGTTGATCGCGTCATGCCCCATGCAGCGCTGGACGCAGCCGCCGACGCGCCTTGCCGTCAAGCGGATGAGCTTTTGCTTTTGCATCAGGTCATGAGGATTTTGCGGCAGGTGAGACCAGCGATTGATTTCCCGACCCGTAACGGATGAGGTCGCGGTGGCCAGTCCCTTCCAATTGGGATCCTGCGCGACATCAAAAGTCAGATCCAAAACCCTCACGCCCGGGATCAGCCGCGGGTCATCTCTTGTGACCATTTTGCCGCCGATGCAGATGTTCGGCTTCATGTTGAACAGTCTTTCCCGGTATTGTTCTTTCGTTCTTAACATTGTTTGCTCTCCTTCATATTTATTTTATTTAGTTATGATCCTCTGTTGTCTGGCGATATGCCTTTGGTCCCGTTGGTATTTCGGGTGCGTGACTGCATCCGGACGTATGTATTTAATAGGCGGCCAGCAGCGTTGAGGCGCCGCGGAATGTTAAAAGATGTCAGGATCCAATCAGCCGCGCGAAAAGTTGTTACCGATCCGGCAGGTTTTCGTCGCAATTATGTGAAACTGAAAATCCGGTTTATCCATTTTTGAGCAAATCCAGCACTTCGTTGATATCCGGCAGCTCCCTGATCGGATAAACTTTCACGAAGATGGCTTTTCGCTTTTCATCTAAAATGATATTGGCGCGTTCGGAAATGCCCGCCTTTTCGATGAAAATGCCCAGCTTCGCCGCGAGGCCGCCATGAGGCCAGAAATCCGCCAGCAAGTCAATTTTTTCCATACCCAGACTCTGGGCCCAGGCTTTTTTGCAAGGGACGGAATCCACCGAAAGGCCCAGTGCGACGGTATTGAGTTTCCGGAAGGCATCAAAGTTGGCCTCTAAAGATTGCATCTGTCGGGCGCAGACCTCTGTCCAGGCCAGCGGGTGAAACGACAGCAGCAGCTTTTGTCCCGCTATCGCGGCCGTATCCACAACCGCCTCCGTGTGACTCTTTAATGAAAAATCACCAAACACATCTCCGATTTTTATTCTGGTCATAAATCACCTCTCTCTTCCATTGTTGGATAATCCGTATATCCTTTAGGGCCGGGTGTGTAAAATGTAGATTGATCCCAGCGGTTCCAGCGGGCGCCGGTGGCGATGCGCTCTACGAGATCCGGGTTGGCGATGAAGGGTTTGCCGAAGGCCACGGCATCGGCCAGTCCTTCCTCGATGACCTGCTTGCCGCTTTCCGCCCGGAAGCCGCAGTTGATGATCATCGTCAAGTTGCAGCGGGGGCGGAAATGGCGGGCGATTTCCCTGACGGCGTAAGGGACATTGTCCACCGGGGCCATCGGCTCGACAAAATGAACATAGGCCAGATTGGAAAAGTCGTTGAGCCGCTCGACGATATGTTCAAAAGTCGGGATGGTGTCCTGGTCGATGGTGATGCCGAAAAAGCCGTGCGCCGAGGGGTTGAGCCGGACGCCCACCCGGTTGAAGCCGATTTCCCGTCCTACCTCCTGCAGTGTTTCGAAAAAGAAGCGCGTCTTGTTTTCATGAGACCCGCCGTATTCATCGCTGCGGGTGTTGGCGCAGTTGACGAAAAACTGGTGGAAAAGATAGCCGTTGGCCGAGTGGATTTCCACCCCGTCGAATCCGGCGGCCAGAGCGTTGCGCGCGGCCCGGCGGAAATCCTGCGTGATGCCGTGAATCTGCGGTATTGTAAGGGCCAGCGGTGTTGTCGTATCCTTGAAGCCTTCCTTGGTGAAAACCTTGTCCTGTGCGTTGATGGCCGAAGGCGCCACCGGGGGGCGACCCTCGTGAAAGTCTGCGTGGGAGACGCGCCCCACATGCCACAGCTGGCAGAAGATATGGCCGTCTTTTTCATGGACGGCCCGTGTGACAAGCTTCCAGCCTTCGATTTGCGCGGGGCTGTAAATGCCGGGGGTGTTGATATAGCCTACCGCTTCGGTCGAGATCTGGGATCCTTCCGTGATGATAAGTCCCGCCGAGGCCCGCTGCGCATAGTATTCGGCGATCATTTCCGTGGCTTTGTTTTCCGGATTGTCCGCGCGGCTGCGCGTCATGGGGGGCATGAAAATCCGGTTAGGAAGCTCCATGGGCCCCACTTTGATCGGCTTTAAAAGTGTGTTTTGCATGGTGGTCTCCTTCGGGTAAAAATACGGTTTGTTAAAGAAGCGATGCTAAGGCAAGAATTCACGAAACTCAAATTGAGCCATGCGCTTAATATATAAGAGACACCCGGGGCGTGTCAAGCACGGGGACGTGGCCTTCCGGCTTGCCCCCTGAACCCCCGCCCCGGTCCTATTCCATCGTCATGAGCGAGTGCCAGCGTTCCCATGCGGTGGCGTGAGGAAGCCTTCTGCTTTTGATCAGCTCGATGACAGGCTTCTCGTTGAAACGCAGATAAGGATTGATCCTGCGTTCCTGGGCCATCGTGGAGAACAGAAAGCCCGGTTCATGGTTTTCCATGAAGTCCTCTATGTCTTTATTTTGCGGCTCGAGATGACGCGCGAAAGCCAGCGAGTCACGGACATAATCATGGCCGGCAAAAACGCGCGTCTCGTCCGGCAGGGCCATGAGACGCACGATGGAATTGAAAAAACCCTGCAGATCGCCGGAAAAGCAGTTGCCGACAGTGCCGTTGAAAAGAGTGTCGCCGGTGATGAGTATGTCCGAGGTGTGAAAGCAGACCGAATCCCGGGAATGGCCGGGCGTCCGGTAAACGACAACCTCCCCGTCATCAAGGACAATTTTTTCATTGTCGGCAAAGCGCGTACAATTCAGATATTTCGCGCCGGTTTTTGCCAGCAGATGCTCGTCGCCCGGCGTGTGGTCAAAGTGCCGGTGCGTATTGGTGACATATTTCAGTGTCAGATTGTATTTTTCGAGAAACCCGAGAATCTCCTGCCACGCGCCCCCATCGACGGCCATTGCCTCTTTGGTCCCGTAAAGCAGGTAGGCGAAATTGTCGCCGTAGCGGAATTGTTCGATGTTGAGCATGGCAGCCGCCTCATTTCACGATTTTGAAAATTTCTCTTGCCTGCGGATCGGCCGCCGTGGCCAGAAGTTCGAATAAAACCATTTCGGTGGATGTGATTCGTGCGCCCGCGCTTTTGACGGCCCGGATGCCGATATCGCGGTTTTCCGGTGTGCGCGATGATACCGCGTCTGCGACCAGATGGACACCATAGCCGCTTTGCAGCAGATCCAGCGCGGTCTGATAAACACAGATGTGGCATTCAATGCCGGTCAGGACAATTTGACGGCGGCCGAACTCTTCCAGCCGGGCGCGAAATTCCTGGTGGGCAAAGCAGCTGAAAGTCTCTTTGGCGACAGGTGTGAAATCGCCCAGTGCCGAAGCAAGCTGGTCAATCGTCGGTCCGAGTTTTTCCGGTACCTGCTCTGTTACCAGAATCGGCAGGCCCAACGCCTTACAGCCGTGAATCAGTTTAACGTTACAGGCGAAAAGATTTTCTTTGTTGTGCATTGCCTGGGCCAGCGCACCCTGAAAATCAATCATGACCAACACGGCATCATCGCGGTTCAACATATTTCCTCCCTTTTTAGAGCTGCCCGGTAATGTAGTTAATCCGGTTGAACCTTGTCAATTATTATTATTGCTGATGAAAGATTCAAGAAAGGTTCGTCTGGTTGATGCATACTTTTTTGAAAAAATGGACATGGAGCCCCAAAAGGGAATCGACGAGTATTGCCGATATAAGAAGGGGGAAACATGTATAAGAGTTTTCTGTGCCACGTAGGTAGTGTCCACAATCTTTCGCACTTTTTGAGCTGGCATCTCAATCCGGTAATCGGTAGGTAAAACGCTCTGCGAATCACCAAAGCTCCCGGAGCGTTTGGCGTTTATGCCCTGTGCGCTACCGCAGGGAGACTGTGTCGTAATCGTAAAGAAGCCGTCACCATCGTCATACCGGCGAAGGCCGGTATCCAGAACATGCTGAAAATACTGGATTCCGTGTCGCGCTTCGCTTGCACGGAATGACAAAAAAGTAATTACGACACAGTCTCAGGGGGGGGGATGGGATCATACTCGATGCAATTTTTGTCCAAGATAAAAGCTGGAAGTCCGTAATCCACCTCCGCCAGCACAGGACACAGAGGTGAGATTTGTCATAACCGCCCTGAGTCAGGCGCCCAAACTCAGACATCGCGCGTCAAAGGTCATGCATACGCCGACTACGGGTGTATCCGCACGACCGGCCGGAATTTGGGCAGGGAAACATCTTTCGTCACATCATCCCAACTTATTTCCACTTCCATGTCGCAGTGCACTTCTTCCGGCGCACAGCCGATGATGTTGGTAAGCAAGCGGAAACCTTCTTCCATATCCACCAAGGCAACCACATAAGGCAGATCGTCTTTAAATGAAGGGTGGTAGGCGACATGATAGACGACGAATGAATAGACTTTGCCTCGTCCGGAACTGTTGAACAGCCGTGTGTTTGTGGACAGGCAGTAGGGGCACATAAAAGAAGAAAGCCAGCGGGGTTTTTCACACTCAGAACATTTTTGAATCTGAAGGAGATGGCTACGGCATCCCTCCCAGAAATCTTTGGTGTCGGGATTGATTTGGGGCAGTGGTTTTGTGTAGGTCATGGCATTCATACCCTCCGCAGAATATAGCAGGCATGGCTTTGCAAGATTCCGCCGTTGTCGCTGCACAAAATAATTTCCGGATTTCTGGTTTTGGTCTGTGGGCCGAGCTGCCTTTCTTCGCAGCGTCCCATGAGCTGCATGACGCCTTCCGTCAGTGGAGTCATTCCCATCTGATAGGCCTCAGACAGGAGCCCGCCCGAGGTGTTCACCGGCATGGAGCCACCCGGTTCGATAGTGCCCCCTCTCAGCCAGTCGCACCCTTCACCCGGCTGGAAAAAACCGTAATCCTGAAGTGTGATTTCCACTGTGTAGGTAAAGCAGTCGTATATTTGGCAGGCATCGATATCTTCTAAGGTTATCCCGGCCATCTTCAGCGCCTGGCGTCCCGCACGGCGCGCCCCGGTCGGCCCGGCCAGATAGTCGGCGCGAGTCAGATCCGCCGAGGGGTTGTCCATTCCCAGGCCCATCAGCGTCACGGGCGGGTGGCGCAAGTCGCGGGCGCGCTCGAGCGTCGTGACAATGCAGGCGCGGCCCCCGTCGCTTATCAGACAGTTGTCATACAGTCCGAAGGGCTCCACCACCCGGGGCGCCGTGTCGTAGTCCCGGTCGCTCATGGTCTGTTTATACATCATCGCCCGGGGATTGAGATTAGCCCATTTGCGCTGGCCGACGGCGATTTGCTTCCATGTCTGCGGTCCTGTTTTGAATTCGTGCATGGCGCGCCTGGCGGCCATGGCATAGCCCGCTGTTGCCCCGAAATGACCGAAAATCGCGTCATCGCCGCTCATGGCGAAAAGAAGCTTTTTCATGGAGTCACCCGAGCGGGCGTTGTGTCCGTAAGTGATCAGCACATAGTTGCATAAACCCGCTTCCAACACGCCAACTGCGTGTATCAGATGATTTCTGGATCAGTTGGCATCCTGGGCGAGATAAGCCGGGGTCATGCCCAGATGCTGCGCCACCAGATAGGGGGGCACATCCGGCTCTCCGGTGGAAGGGGGAAAATGCCGGTAGCATATCAGACCATCGATGTCGCTTTTTTGCAGCCCCGCGTCTTCGATGGCGTTGGCGCATGCTTCCAGGTGAAAGCTAAGCGCGCTGCGTTCGGGGACAATCCCCTGGGGAGTGTATCCCACAGAGACGATAGCATACTTGTCTTTCAAGCTCATGTCTGCTTTCTCCCTTTTTATTTCAGTTTGCTCACTGTACGATAATCAGGCAGTGAATGCTTTGCCGGTGCCCACTTCGTATCGGAGGTTTGTCTATCGGTTCTGCCTGCCTTTTGTACGCGAAGACGCCTGTTTTTCGAACCATTCAAAGTATGTCCTGATGGAGTAAACCGCATCCTGAATTTTCGCATAGACGGGAAACTGAGCCTTGCGCAGCGAAGCGAACGTTTCGATGCGGACGCGCTCCTGCTCGAGGTCGTCTTCCACAAAACTTGCCAGTATCGGAATCACGGGCTTTTTGATTTGCCGCGCCATCTCCAGAATCGTGTCGGCGCTGTTTTTAACGTTGAGAAAAATTTCCGCGCGCAGAATATATTCGACGGAAAAATACGGGACGATAACGTCGATGTTTTCATCCGCGTCCATCGCTTTCATGGTATGCATCATCACGTTGAGGTCGAAACCGAAAGCGCCCAGATCAACAGGATTGACAGTTGAGGTATTGACGCCCATGATTTTTTCGCTGATCATCCGCTGGGCGTCGGGGCCCAGTTCGGGAAGGGAAAGGCCGGCCTGCACGGCCAGGTCGGAAAACAAGACGGAAACCCCGCCACCCGCGCCCAGAAATCCGACACGTTTGCCCTGCGGCAGTCTTGGTGCGGTGCCCAGCATCACCAGATGCATCAGTTGATCAAAATTATCCACCAGCAGACCGCCGTGCTGTTTTACCGCCGCCTCCCAGATAGTATAGTTACTGGCCATCGCGCCCGTGTGACTGGCCGCGGCTTTGGAACCGACTTCCGTCTTCCCGCCTTTGAGGATGATCACCGGCTTTTTCGCCGTGGTGCGTCTGAGCGTCCGCAAAAAAGCATCCACGTCTTTGATGTCCACCACATAGCAGGCGATCAGCCGGATGCCCTCATCGTCGGCCAGATAATCCAGGTACTCCTCAATTCGCAGATCGATCTGGTTTCCGTAAGACACGACTTTGTTGATGGGTATCTTGCGGGTCGCGCCCATCGCCATGAAGTTGCCGGTCACACCGCCGGATTGTCCCAGAAACGCGATCGTGCCGGCGGATTCCTGGGGAGGGACGATGAGAAACGAGATTTTTGATCCCGTACAATGAACACCGATACAGTTGGGGCCAACGATCCTTAAATCACCTTTCCGTGCTTCACGGATAATTTCCTCCTCGAGTTGCCAGTTTCCTGTTTCACCGAATCCGGAGGTAAAGAAATGAATGAACTTGATCTGCTTGCGCACCGCGGCTTTGACGATTTCGATGGACTGCTCCACCGGCGCGGCCACGACGGCGAAATCGACCGGTCCGGGCAGGTCATCAAGAGATTTATAAACCTGCGTGCCCCCTATTTCCCCGCCTTTGGGATTGACCGGATAAACGGGGCCGGAAAACCCGCCTCCCTGAATGATCTGGAAATAAGGCATTTTGCCCCCGCCCAGATTATTGGACGCACCAACCACCGCTATACTTTTCGGATAGAATAACGCATTGAGACTCATCTGCTTCCTCCTTCATCCATTTCCGGCGGCCGACCAATGTCATCGCAACTTCTTAATCCTGACATCATTTGTCAAATATATGTTGTACCGGCATTTCATCGGTGCCCGGTTAAAAATCATTTCCTTTTTTACCGCTGCCTGAAAGCGGGTCAAAGGCCACGAAGAACTATACAACTTCACGCAGGCGTTGCAAGGGTAAAAACCGGTCTCTCAGTATGCAACAGATAGGGCTTCATTTTCGATGCGGGCAACCAAGTTTACGCCCGGCAGGATTTCACGCTCGTCATGGGCAACCTGAATCAGAGTTCTGTTATCGTCCAGATAGCCGGCGAGAAACGAATAGAGAAACTGAAACGTATCCGGGTCAAGGTCCTGAAACGGCTCGTCCAGAATCAGCACCGGCGGGTTTTTAACCACAGCCCTGGCGATCATGACGGTTTTTTTCTCGCCGGACGAAAGCCTGCCGAAAGGCGCATCCTCAAGACGGGCAAGCCCCAGCCCCGATAGAAGCTCCCGGTATTGCGCCTTTTCTTCATCTTTGAGCCTGCGGTTGAGCACCATGGTATCGGAAAACCCGGACAATATTATATCCCGCACGGTACGCGACCCCGGAAAGTACAGTTGTATCTCGGAGGATATAAAACCGATTCTGGCTTTGATATCCCAGATGGACTCTCCTGAACCACGCGGGCGGTCAAAAAGAATGAATTTGTAGCGATAGGCGACAGGGTTGTCGGCGTTGAGCAGACTCAAGACAGTGGTCTTGCCTGAGCCGTTGGCCCCGGCAAGCAGCCATTTTTCGCCCTTCATGATTTTCCAGCTCAGGTTTCTTATCAAAACGCGCCTGCCGATCTGCAGCGTCTCATTTTCAATTTCCATGACCACGCGAAAATCCGCGGCTGGTGTCGCGCGCGGCAATGCCGGCATTGCCGCAATGTCGGCTGACGGCCTGTCGGCGCAAAGGCGGATCACGCGATCGAAACTTGTCTTTTGCGGATTGTCACTCATCAGCAAAATAACGGTTCGGCCATAGTGTACGGTAATCAGCCGCAGCATGTCGATGACATTGGCTGCACTTGCCGCATCAAGCCCGCTTAGGGGATTATCCAGAATATGAATTCGCGCCTCCTGAAACAGGCTTTTTAAAAGAAGCACCTTGCGTGTTTCGCCGCTGGAAAGCTCGATGATTTTTGTCTCCAGCAGCCGCCGGTGCAAAACAGCGTCATAGAGCTCTTTCATGTAAGTGTTGTCTTTGGTGTAGCGCAGGTACTGCTGTACTGTATCCGTATCAGCGGGATCGAAAGTATTGTAGCGCTGTTGATAATAAAAATCCGAATAGTGAAAAATATTATTCTCCGCGCTGTGGGATGAGCAGGCGATCATCCGGGGATCGATGTTATATTCCACAGCGCCCTGAAAATGGCGGATTTCGCCGCACAGGATGCCGGCCAGCGTGGTTTTCCCGGAGCCGTTGGGGCCGATGACGGCCACAAGCTCACCTGCCATGATCGCGGTGCTGACAACGGAGCCGCACACACACAACTGATCGATTCTGATAAGACAATCCGCCATTTCCAATACCTGTTCGTTTTCGACCGCGCTCATTAGAGGCACCGGGCACGCCATCCGTCAAGAAAAAAATATCCTGCATGGAAAGATCCGCCCGGCCGCGTATCAGGTTTCTCATTTTGAGTGAAGCAGGCAAACTTCCTTCCGCCGGGACCGGCCAAGCGGAAACCTGTATCCCCCATGCACCCGCGGTGCGTTCAAGCCGCAGGCAAAGATTGTATATCTGGACAAAAAGGTATAGACTGCGGTTGGTTTCACAGCTCATCAATAGTAATCGTGTGCAGACAAAGGGGGTGGCCATGAAAACACAAAGCGCTGCATTCAGAGCAAAAGACGGAACATCCATCTACTGGGCCGGCTGGATACCGCAGGCAGGCCCCAAAGCCGTTGTGCAGGTCATTCACGGGTATGCCGAGCACATCGGCCGCTACGGCAATGTGGTGAACGAGCTGCTGCCCGCGGGCTACGCCGTTTTCGGCACAGATCACCGCGGCCACGGCAAAAGTGAAGGCAAGCGTGGTCATGTCGGAAGTTTTCAGGAATTCATCGACGACGAAATGCAGTTTCGCCGAGAAGTGATTGACGCAAACTTTCCCGGACTTCCCTGCTTTGTGCTGGGCCATTCCATGGGGAGCCTCATCGCCATGAATTATATCGAGCAGGCGCCGGAAGGGATAAAGGGGCTTGTGCTGTCGGGGACAGGTTCGCGGCCGGGTACGGACATCCCCAAAACAATCATCACCCTCACAAAAATTCTTTCACGGATTTTGCCTTCTGTGCACGTCAAGTCTCCTTTGCCGCCGGAGTTCATTTCGCGCGACCCGGACGTGGTTCAGGCCTATGTGGAAGACCCGCTGGTATATAACGTCATCACGCCGCGGCTGGCCTATGAGATGAACCGCTATGTGCTCATCGGCGCGCAAAACGCCTTCAAAATCCGGATACCGGTGCTTATTCAGCTAGGCTCTGAAGACACGGCTTTTTCCGGACACGACGAGCTTTATGAGATGCTCGGGGCGAAGGATAAAACATACAAAAACTACGAAGGCCTGCGCCATGAGGTGTACAACGAGCTGCCCGCCGACCGGGCTGTGGCGCTGGCGGATCTCAGGCAGTGGCTCGACGCTCACTGTTGAGGGGTATGCATAAAACTTGCGGACGGCGGCAAGCTCGGCCGGCTTTTACCAGGCGCAGACGCTTTATATAAATGATTGCCGAGCGCTGATATTTTTAGTAAGCGAATCTTCACACTATAAAATACCGCAGACCATGGTAATGCCGCGGTGTAAGTTTCACGCCCGGCCGGTTTGCTTAAATGAAATTCACCAACTACGAAAGGACAGCCCAATATGTTCACTGCTGAAAATCTGGAAAAATATGCTGATGTGCTTTTATGGGGGCTTGCGACAGCCAGAAAAGCCGCTTTGAGGAAAAATGAAATAGTTCTTCTTCAATATGATCAGGCGGCGCTTGGCCTGGCCGAAATTCTTTATGCGCGTCTTATGGACAGGGGGATTCATCCCGTACAGCGGATGATTGCCACTTTCGGTATGGAAAAAAGCTTTTACGCGAAAGCCAATCGTGCGCAGCTGACGTTTATCGCGCCGGGTGAGAAAGAGCTGCTCAGGAACATCAACGGCCGCATCTTCATACATGCTCCCGAATCACTTACGCACCTGCAGGATATAGACCCGACAAAAATCGGCAAGGCGGCGGTTTCGCGAAAGTCGCTTCGAGACATTCTCAACCGCCGTGAAGAGCAGGGTTCCTACAGCTGGACGCTGTGCCTTTTTCCCACAGGTGAACTGGCGCGCCAGGCCAAAATGTCGCTTAAACTCTATGCGGCTCAGGTAATTAAAGGTTGCTACCTTGACGCGGACAACCCGGTTGCCGAATGGAAACGCATCTACCGTGAGATCACCGCCATCAAAAAAAGACTGGGCGCGCTTGCGGTAAAATATTACCACATTGAATCGGCGGGCACGGATTTACGGATCACGCCGGGCGAAAGACGCAAGTGGGCGGGCGTTTCCGGACACAACATTCCCAGCTTCGAGGTTTTTGTTTCACCCGACTGGCGCGGCACGGAGGGGGTCTATTTTGCCAACCTGCCTTCCTTCCGCAATGGCAATTATGTGGAAGACGTGCGCATCACCTTTGCCAAAGGTAAAGCCGTGAAAGTCACTGCGGGAAGGGGAGAGGAGTTTGTCAAAAAGCAACTGGCCATGGATGCGGGCGCGTCGGCTCTGGGAGAATTTTCCCTCACGGACAGACGCTTTTCACGGATTGACCGCTTTATGGCGGAGACTCTTTTTGATGAAAACTTCGGCGGCCCGGAAGGTAACTGCCATGTGGCGTTGGGCTCCTCCTACAGCGACACCTTTGACGGCAACCCGGCCAGACTCACGCAGGCCATGAAGAAAAAGCTGGGGTTTAACGACTCCGCACTGCACTGGGACCTGGTCAACACAGAGCCGAAGGTTGTGACTGCCCATCTGAAAGACGGCAAAAAGATGATCGTTTATGAAAATGGTGTTTTTAAATAAAAACCGGCTTATCGCAAAGAAGGGATAGAGCCATTTTCCCGTTTGTTTGATAAAGCCGGATCGCCGCCAGGGACTGTTTGACAAAAGAGAAAGATTAAGGTTAATTAGCGGACAGTAGCTGCGCTTTTGCCGCTCATTGGTAAAAAATCAAATCAGGAGGCTCTCATGGGTATTTTAACCTGGGTTGTCATGGGATTGATCGTAGGCGTAGTGGCTAAATTCATCATGCCGGGAACCGGCCCCGGCGGTATCATCTTCACCGTTGTTTTAGGCATTGCAGGCGCTCTGATCGGCGGCTTTGTCGGAACTTGGTCAGGGCTCGGAGATGTGACGGGGTTTAACCTGATCAGCTTTCTTTTGGCCCTGGCCGGTGCGGTGATAGTACTGATCCTCTTCAGGGTACTCAGAAAAAGCAAACCCTAGAGGCGCATTTTCCGTCCGTCGCCGACGCCTTTGACGCCATGACGACCGCAAGCCCCTGACGCTTGCGGCATGCGGCCGTGTAAAGCGTAAAAGCCTTCAAGATGATGCTTTTCCATCAAAGGGGCACTTACCAGGTCCTGTCCGGCGCAAAAGCGTTCCAGGTGTGAGCCGCAGGCGTACTCAGAGTGTGGCAAAGGTTACGGCAATTTAAGATCCTCCGGAAGCGGGATCTCGTCTGCATCGCGCATAAATGTTTTTTCCTCTTTTGGTCTTTCCTCTTCTTGTGTAACCACCTCGTCATATTCCTCAATGACCATGCCGCGGCGTTCCATAATCCGGTATATTCTCGCCGCGCGCCTCGACGCGTAACGTGAGCCTGAGGCGGGATGAAAACGGCGCGGGTCGGGAAGAGCCGCCGCCAGCGCCGCCGCTTCATGCGCATTGAGGCCGGCGGGGGATTTACGGTAATATCTGCG
>JAAYKU010000064.1 GCA_012522275.1 Smithella sp. | reverse complement strand
TCAAACTGGGTGTCGATTACCTGCTGACCGGCGCCATACTGCCGGGCTACGGCGCTTATTGCGCCCGGCACGGCGAAATCTCCGCCTATGAATACGCCTGCCTCCGGCAAAACGGCATACCGATCGATCCGTTGCTCGGCAAGCTCGCCTTGTTAGGTTACGAACTAACGGATGAAAAACACCTGATTGCCAACTATTACCAGAGCACGGAAAGCCGTGACTACGCGGCCCTGCTCGTTTGCCGCCTCACATCCGGGACACAATGAACTTCTGCTGCCGGTACAACACTCAAGGGCAGTCAGGCACGGGCGACAAAAAGCCGGCAACGGGTAGCGCATTGACATTGGACCGGACGTAAAACAAAACCGACTCCCGCAGCGGCAAGGCAAGCGGGAATCGGTTTCCGGGCAAAACTTATTTGTAAACACTTTGTTGTTCAAGTGAGCGAACAGCGGCCCGCGGGAATCCCGCGGGCCGCTGTTCGCATTTAACTTTTATCCCCGGCAGTTCTCCAGGCGGATGCGGTCCTGATAATACTGAGTGATTTCAAAAACAGCGTGATCGATCAGAAGCATGATGCGCATCACGGAGTCGATGGCCTGGTGGTGCTCGATGGCATTGATAAAGATGGCCTGAAACTCGGCATATAGCCACATATGCCGGCGCATCATGTTCAGCGCGTAAACAGCTTCATGCAGGGGGATGCCGTTTTCATAACAGACCCTGGCATAGTGCATGAAAAACTCCTGAGTTTTCTCATAGCGGTTGGGGGCAATAAGCATGTTGCGCAGCTGACCGTAAAACTTGACCGCCTGTACCATCAGCTTTTCGGCCGGAATGTCTCTGTAATGAACAGTCCTCTTGTTTTTCCTGACATCGGCGGCCCAGTGCCCCGCTATTTCATCTATATTGGCTTCCAGTACGTCCAGCAGCTTGATCGACTCTACCATATTTTGTACTCCTTTCTCCAATGCCTGCCATGCAGAGAAACAAAATTATTTTTTATTGTTTTTTTCCTTTTGTATAAGCTCCTGATACTCTTTCGTCACCTCGTAGGCGGCATAATCAAAGAGCAAAATGGTGCGGCTCAATGTATCCAGAGCCTGCCTCTGGTCAATTCCCGCACTGAAAATCGTCTGGAACTCCGCGTACAGCCAGATGTGCCTGCGCAGAAGTATAAGTGCATATACCGCTTCGTCCATGGGGATGCCCATGTCAAAGCTTTCTTTGGCGTAGGTGCGAAAATACTTTAATGTGTTTTCACTGATTTTTTCTTCGGTGAACATTTTGCTGAAATTATTATAAAATTTTATGCCCTGATTGATAATGCTTTCTTCTTCCAGTTCCTTATACTTTTTTGTCCGGGCGTTATTCTGTACGTCCATCGCCCACCTTTTGGCCATTCTCTCCGCATGCTGCTCGGCCAGTTCTACATACTTTACCGCGTATGTCCTCATGCTTTATCTCCTTTCATTAAGTGCTCACCCGGGTTTATGTGATAAAGTTTTGCCGCCACTATAAAACACGCAACGAAAATTGACAACAGAAAATTGCACTAATACCGGCGGTCACACCGAAGCTTGACACTTCTTTCATATTTCCATATAGATGTCCGAAATAAACGAGGAAACATTCAAGTTGATGGCCAAGCCGCGTATTATCTTTATGGGCACTCCCCCATTTGCACTGCCCGCCCTGGAGACCCTGGGTAACGGTAATTATGCTGTCGCCGCGGTTGTCACTCAGCCCGACCGTCCTGCCGGACGCGGGCGCAGGGATGCCTCCCCTCCGGTCAAACAGCTTGCGGTGAAGCTGGGCCTTGAGGTTTTGCAGCCGGTAAAAGTCAGAGACGCTTCTTTTCTGGAAGAGTTTTATCAGCTTAATCCGGATATGGTGGTAGTTACGGCCTTCGGCCAGATTCTGCCCAAAGAGATTATTGACTTTCCCAGGTTCGGCTGCCTGAATATCCATCCGTCTCTTCTGCCGAAATATCGTGGTGCGGCGCCGCTGAACTGGAGCATCATCCGTGGGGAAACAAAAACAGGCGTAACCATTATGCTCATGGACGAGGGCATGGACTCCGGAGATATAATCATACAGGAGGAAACGCCGCTGGGAGAACATGAAACCTTCGGCGAACTGCATGACCGCCTGGCAATCATGGGCGCGAAACTGCTTGTCAAAGCCATTGATCAGGTCATCCGCGGACAGGCTGTAAGGCAAAAGCAGGACCCGGCGGGCGTAACTTTTGCGCCCCGTCTGACAAAGGAAACAGCCAGGATCAACTGGCATGCCCAATCCCGTGATATCTTCAATCTTATACGCGGCCTGAGTCCGTCTCCCGCGGCTTATACCACCCTCGACGGGCAGGAGCTGAAAATATTTTCGGCTGAAACGATGCCTGCATCACACCCGGCCCCTCCCGGCACTATTGCTGCTGCTGTAGCTGCGGGATTGCCGGTGGCCGCCTGTGACGGTTATCTGATTATCAGGGAGGTTCAGCCTGCCGGAAAAAAGAGAATGCCTGTCGCCGACTTTTTGCGCGGCCGCAGGCTGGAGCCGGGAAAGATTCTGGGCTGAAGCCGCAAACAATGGAAGGGAAAAGATATGCCCCTCCTGATGCTTCCGTTCGGCCCTCATACCGGGTCGCCCCCGCAGGAACTGGCGCCGCAATGAAAAAATCAATCCGCCATCAGGCCGTCGATATTTTAAACACTGTATCGCGGACACAAGCTTTCGCGGCTGATCTGCTCGATGCGTGTCTGGACCGGCAGGGATTGTCCGAAACTGCCGACGGCCGGCTGTTGACCCATCTGGTTTACGGGGTACTGAGAATGCAGGCGCATCTGGACTGGATTCTTGCCGGGCTTTATCACGGGAATTACTCCAAAACACATGTACGGGTGAAAAATATACTGCGCACCGGCCTTTATCAGCTCAAATTCAGCGACCGCCTGCCCGCCTTTGCCGTGGTGGATGAGGCGGTCAAAACGGCAAAAAAAATCGCTCCTGCGGCCGCCGGCCTGACCAATGCCTTGTTGCGCGCTTATTTGCGCAATCCGGAAAAAATCAGTTTCCCATCCCTTACCGAAAATCTTCCCGGGCACATTGCGGCGTGCCACTCTCATCCTCTGTGGCTGGTAAAACATTGGCTCGATAATTACGGCGCGGAAGAAACCATTGCTTTGTGCCGCCACAACAATGAATCCCCACCGCCGACCTTCCGTGTAAACACTTTGAAAATATCGCGGCCGGCATTGATGGAAAAAATCAAGGCGGCCGGTTTCCACTGCAGGCCGACTGATTTTTCACCCGATGGAATAACCGCAAATGACTGGCCCCTGCCTGTCCGGGAAACGAAATTTTTCAAAGAGGGTTTGTTGCGTATTCAGGACGAGGCGTCTCAGTTGGTTTCTTATCTGGCCTTTCCCGCCGCTGATTCATCCGTCCTTGATGTCTGCGCGGGAAGCGGCGGTAAAACCACGCACCTGGCCTGTCTCATGAACGGTCGCGGCCGCATCACGGCTTTGGACCGTGATCAACACAAACTTGTACAATTGGAGAAAGAGGCGGCCAGATTGGGGATCACGACAATCGACACAGCGGCGGCGGATCTGAACAATCCCCTGCCCGGGGAACTGCATGAAAAATTTGACTATGTTTTCGTGGATGCGCCCTGCTCCGGGGCAGGCACGCTGGCGCGTCACCCGGAAATAAAATGGCGCCTGACACAGGAAACTCTGCCGACACTGGCGGCAGGGCAAAAAAACATACTGCACCACGCAGCGACCGGCGTCAAAAAAGGCGGCCTTCTCGTTTACTGCACCTGCTCGATGCTGCTTCAGGAAAATGACGAAGTGGTGCACAATTTTTTGTCCTCTTTTCCACACTTTTCAGTGTGGCGGCCGGAAACGGTGGTTTTAGACAGCTTTTTAGATCAGCAGGGGTTCTTCAGGACATACCCTCACCGTCACGGTATGGACGGTTTTTTCGGTGCCGTGCTGCGGCGCCTTATTTGATTTGACCGGCGGCCGGCAAACATGCTAGCCTGCACGCTCACTAAATGAAGGAGCTTTTTATGTTCATCAAACAAATGCAGGTGGGACATCTGGCGGTTTTCGCCTATCTGATAGGCGACACATTGACAGGGGACGCGCTGGTGATCGACCCGGCGGACCAGGCGCACGATATTCTGGCGCTGGCGGCTAAAAACAATCTGAAAATCAATTATATTGTGAATACGCACGGGCATGTGGACCATATCGGCGGCAATGCTGAAATGAAAAAACTGACCGGTGCTCAAATCATGATCCACGCGGACGACGCTCCCATGCTTACCTCCACCCCGGCCGCCATGCTGCGGATGTTCGGAGCCGCGCAATCGCCGCCTGCCGACATCCTTGTCCAGGACGGTCAAATCATATCCGTGGGCAATATCGAGCTGAAAGTCATTCATACCCCCGGACACTCACCCGGCGGCATCTGTCTTTACACGCCCGGTTATGTTTTCACGGGAGACACTCTGTTCGTGGAAGCGGTCGGCCGCACGGACCTGCCTGGTGCCTCCTGGCAGACGATGTACAACTCCATCAAAACAAAGATTTTTGCGCTGCCTGACGACACAGTGGTAATGCCCGGCCATAACTACGGCCGCACACCTACGTCCACCATCGGCCATGAAAAAAAACACAACCCTTTCGTCCGCTGAAAGACGCCGTAAAAGCGGAACTGGAAAACAATAAGAAAATCGTTTTGCCCGCAACCTGTCTGTCTAATGTGTGATAGTTTCGTAAAAAGCTGTGCAGGCAAGGCGTGCAAATAAAAAAGATGATGGATAATTGGTAAAATACAGCGTTCGGACTTTTTGCGGAGTCGTCATGTGTGCCGCAGGCATTGTTTAAACACTGCCTCAAAAAACACCGCTGTGTCCGTTGTGTAAAATAATCTCGCGGAAATTATTGACAAAAGCCAAACCATCATTTAATTGTCTCGAGCTTGTATTCAATTTGCAATTTTCAGGAGGGGCACCTTGCGCCAAACGAAGCTGCCTGATTATCGTTTAAAACAAAAAATTTTATTTCTGGATAAAACATCTGATGAATCTTTCGTTCATTACGGAGATTTATGCGCCCAGGCCGGCGCCTATACCGATGCGTTGGATTTTTATACCAAGGCTCGGCATACGGAAGGCATGGAAAAAATCAGACAATTCGCCATGTCCAATGGTGACACGTTTCTTTTCCAGCAGGCGACCAGAGCGCTGGGCACTCAGCCCAGTGACGCTGACTGGGAGCAACTGGCGCAAAAAGCGGCCCGGCTGAAAAAATTCTTATTCGCCAGGCAGGCTCTGGCGAAAATAACAGACGCGCAACTTGCCGGCGCGCTTAAGCCGGTGGTCGAAGAGGCGCAAGCGAAGCAGGACACATGAACAGAAGAGATTATTATGAGATTCTCGGTGTCGGCAAAACTGCCTCCGAGGAAGAGATCAAAAAGAATTATCGCAGAGTAGCCATGCAGTATCATCCGGACAAAAATCCGGGGAACAAGGAAGCGGAAGATAAATTCAAGGAGGCGGCCGAAGCCTATGAAGTTTTGAGTGACAGACAAAAACGGGAGATTTACAACCGTTTCGGCCATGAAGGTTTGAACAGCACCGGCTTTCAGGGGTTCGGCGGTTTTGACGACATATTTTCCAGTTTCGGTGATATTTTTGAAGATGTTTTCGGTTTCGGCCGGCAACACAGCCGCGGACAGACCAGGCGCACGGTGCGTGCCGGCGCTGATTTACGTTATGACCTGAAAATATCGTTTCTCGATGCGGCTTTCGGCCTGACCAGGACAATTGATCTGGACAAACTGCACCCCTGCAGTAAATGCGAAGGCTCGGGGGCCGCACCCGGCACCTCCCCTTCCGCCTGCCCTACATGCCACGGCAGAGGACAGGTGATGCAATCAAGTGGATTTTTCACCATCAGCTCTACCTGCCCGCATTGCCACGGCACCGGCAGATTCATCGCCAAACCCTGTTCCCACTGCCACGGAATGGGCAAAGAGCAGCAGCGTAAAACCGTCGAACTGAAAATCCCCGCCGGCGTGGAAACAGGCTCCCGCCTGCGCCTGCGCGGCGAAGGAGAGGCGGGGGACCCTGGCGCACCGCACGGTGATCTATACGTTTTCATACATGTGGAAGAACACGACTTTTTTGTCCGCGC
>JAAYKU010000063.1 GCA_012522275.1 Smithella sp. | reverse complement strand
GTGTTTATGGCCGAGATAATGCTGTCGTTAAGAGTGGCCCGGTAGCCGGAAAAGTCTTCGTTAAGAATAATAAGATCTGTTTTAAGCCCTTTAAGGCTCCAGTATGCGTGGGCGCGTAAAGTATCGTGGACCAGATCCATGCGGCGGATATCTGATATGCGCAAAAGAACGATAGGCAGGTCACCGGAAATGCCAAAACGCCACAGTCCCTGCTGGCCAAGGGTGTTGTGGGTGACAGTGGTCCATGGCGCGCGGTTGCGCGGATTGGCATAAAATATTGAACTGGCCAGGCGGCCGTAAACCTGCGCTTCCGTTTCGCTCACATTGAGCAGGCGCATGGCAATTTGGCTATGCGACCAGGCCATATCGAAGGCGCGTTCGACAAAATGACTGTCGCCGTATTTTTCAGCCAAAGACAGAGCTTCCTGCCGGGTCGAAGCGGCCCCGCAGATCAGATGGAGCTGTAACGGTTCATCTTCGGCGAGCAGGACCGGCTGCCGAATGGCCGCCGCCGGATCAAGAACACAGCCGGCCGTGTTGCAAAAGGGAGCGTGAATTCCGGCTGGAGATTCCATCGCCGCCGGATTGGCCGAAGTCCGGCCGCGTCCCAGAAAATGCGCCCTGTCCGACTCGCATGAAGCGGGTTCGTCCTGGCCGGCCGCGTAAAGCTTCTGGAAATACCAGACATCAGGTTCATGATCTTCACGTTTAAGACGGGTGAAAAGGACACCGTTTTCGTCTGGAAGGATCTCCGTCTGGACAAAGAGGTTGTTAAACGCCCTGTGCGCCAGATCCGCGGTATCAGCAGACAACACTATTTCAGAATAAGAAGTTAACTCCAGTCGCCGCTCGTTTCTCCCACGGTTGGTAAGAGTTATTCTGCGTACTTCCACATCGTCTTCCGGAGAAACACATATCTCGGTTTTTGTTTCAATATCAAAGTCCACGCGGCGGAATTCGGCGCGTCCCTGGGTAAAAACAGCTTCATAATTTTTCCCGGCGCGGCAAACCGGTTGGTAGGTGTTGGACCAGATATGATTGCTTTCGATGTCACGGATGTAAAGGAACAGACCCCAGTTGTCGCAGGTCACGTCCTCGCGCCAGCGGGTAAGGGCCAGATTCCGCCAATAGCTGGAGCCGCCGCCTGCCTGATTTACCATCACCAGATAATTACCATTGGAAAGCATATGTACTTCCGGCACAGGGGGGGCCGGAGTATTAAAGCTGCGTATGGTGTCTCCTTCTTCCTCACCTTCGCTACTGGCCCTGGAGGCGGCTTCCTGTTTGTGCGGTTGTATGCCGGGGGATACATCGGGAACTCGTTCCTGCAAAAGCAACTCTGTGGCCCGCACCGCCGGCTCGGACATAAAGCGGCGCACCATGGGCGCGTCCAGCAGCAGATGGGATAGCGCCATTAAGCTCATGCCCTGATGGTGAGACATGTAGCAACGGACAAGAGCATGGCTTTTATCCCGCGGACTGCGAAATGATGTATAGTCAATAGCTTCGATCAGTCCATAGGGGCCAAGCACTCCTTCTATGGCGGCCAGACGGTCTATGTTCGCACAGGCCTGCGCGGGCGCGAAAGGAAGGGCCAGCACTGTGGCATACGGGGCGACCACCAGGTCGTCTGATAAACCGCGTTTAAGGCCCAGGCCCGGTACGCCAAAGGCTCTGTATTGGTATACATGTTTTGCGTCAGTGGCATTGTAACAGGATTCCGATATGCCCCAGGGAATGTTCCTTTGCCTTCCATACCGGACCTGGCGTTCAATGACCGCCCGGCAGGTTTTATCCAATAACGTCCCGCGATAAGACTTCATAAAGAGCAACGGCATGAGATATTCAAACATGGAGCCGCTCCAGGAAACCAAAATCTCCGCAGTTCCGCTCCGGGCCAGCAAGCGCCCGAGAGCAAACCAATGCTCAGGCGGAGCCTGCTCTTCAGCTATGACCAGAAAGCTGGCAATACGTGATTCGGAGGCCAAAAGGTCGTAGCAAGAAGGATCCAGCCTGCGCGTATCCACATCAAAACCAATACTCAAGAGTTCGCGTCTTCTATTGTACAGAAAGTGGAAATCCATGCTTGTTTGTATTTGCCGGCAATGTTCGGTCAACACTCCAATATTTTTTATGAGCGCGGCAGCATTTACGGACGCTTCCTTCGGCGCTGATTCATCGTCATTAATTTTGGCAAGTTCTCGCAATGTGATTGCTGTGGCACTTTCGTCAAACAGTACTTGTGTACTTTCGAGATGCATTCGGCACATGCTGTGGAAAAAACTTGCCCAGCCTGGTGCATCTGAAAAGCGCTCGGAAGGGGCAAGGCTTGTCATTTGCCCGGCCAAAAGCAACATAGAACGTAAGCGCTCCAAAACACTCTGAGCGTCGTCGGGAACCACCGCAAGCAAGAGTTTTGCCTTATCGATAAGATCGGCAAAACCGGGTGAACCTTCTTCTTTGGCTTTTACCGCGACAATATCCAGAGCATCGTTCAAGCCACTCCAAATTTGTTTCGGCAAGGCTGTGAGGCCGCATAGCTCTTCCAGCCCGGCGCGCAAAACCAAAAGGCAAGCCGCCAGGTTCCCGCTGTCAACGCTGGAAATATAACGGGGAGGCAAGGGTTTTAGTGTTGTGGTGTCGTACCAGTTGTAAAAATGTCCCCGGTAGCGTTCCAGCTTTTCCATAGCATCGAGGGTCCGGCCGACTCTTTTGAGTAACTCATGTGTGGAGATGTAGCCGAAATCCCACGCGGTCAGATATGCAGTTAAGGCAAATCCTATGTTGGTAGGCGATGTACGGGAAGCGAGCATGGGCTCAGGTATTTCCTGAAAGTTGTCCGGGGGCAGATAATTATCTTCCTCGGTGATAAATCTGTCAAAATACCGCCAGGTGCAACACGCCAGTTGATGCAGACTCCTCCATTGCGCCTGTGATAACTGAGGCGCTTTTTCCCTGACGGGCAGGCTGATTGCCCATGCGCAAAAAGGCGCAAAAATCCACAGAAGCGCTACGGGTAAAGCTGCCGGCCAGGCCGCGGGCCTGAAAAAATATATCAAAGCAATCGTCAGCACAGCCAGCACAGGGGAAGTCCACATCTCCCGATAAAAGCCGTTCAGTTTGTTTTGTTTGCCGAGCCTTCTATATAAGGGCAGATGCCAGATAAGCAGCCCTCTGCGCGTGAAGGGCATGCGTAAGGCGGAGCGGACAAATGCACACATAGACATCCACGCTTCGTAGGCCAGCACGCCCATACCGAACAAAGTCAGCCCTAAATGGCGCAGCAAAGCGTTTCCCCATTTTCGAAAGTGTAAGAACAGATTTCGATGTTTTGGTTTACGGATAAACAGGGAAAGGGAACGTGCGATACCGCTTAGTCCGAACACGGCCAGCGCAAAAAATGTCCAGTAATATGGAGAAACGGGGCTGATAATCCAGCCCAGACAAAGAAGAAAAATCATAGTCGGCGCGAAAAGAGCGCGACGCAAATTGTCGATTATTTTCCATTGCATGAGCGGTGATACAGGCTGGCATGGCACACGCCCGCCTTCAGGGGAGGGCGGGCATCGTCTCAGCCAGGGAGCTATTTGCCAGTCACCTCTCATCCAGCGATGCTGGCGGCTTACCTCTCCAAGGTAAGAGGAAGGAGCGTCTTCATATAGCTCGATATACCCCAGGAGGCCCGAACGGGCATAGCCGCTTTCGATTAGATCATGGCTGAGAATGAGATTTTCCGGGAAGCGCCCATCCAGCGCCTGACGAAACGCGTCCACATCATATATCCCCTTGCCAATGAAAGAGCCTTCACTAAAAAGATCCTGATAAACATCGGACACCTCGCGGGAATATGGATCCAGCCCCGTCTCCCCCATGGTCATCCTGGAAAAAATACTGTGCCGGGCGGCGCTTCGGCGGATTGATATCCGCGGCTGCAAGATGGCGTAACCTTCTACCACCCTTCCCAGGTCAGGGTCAAAGCGCGGCCGGTTAAGGGGATGAGCCATCGCGCCGACAAGGCCGTGAGCTGAGCCACGGGGAAGATCTGTGTCCGTATCCAGTGTTATCACGTAGCGAATTGTTTTTAATTGGCTTAAATCGCCGAGCTTCACACAAAAAGCTTCCTGTCCTTCACCTCGCAGTAAGGCGTTGAACTGTTCCAGCTTGCCGCGTTTTCGTTCATAAGCCATCCAGCAGCCTTCGTGCGGATTCCATATCCGGGGACGATGAAAAAGATAAAAGGTTGTACTTTCGTCTTTGCGGGGGTAGCGGGCATTGAGCATGTCGATACCTTTTCGCGCCCGTTCTAAAAGATCCGCATCGCCAGGCGTGGTTTCCGTATCAGCATCGGGAAAATCAGTCAGCAGGGCAAAATACAGGTTTGGATCACGGTTGCCCAGATAACGGATTTCCAGTCCTTCAAGCAGAGATTCCAACGCGCCTGGACTGCCCAACAAAGTGGGAACGATCACCATTGTCCGATGCTCTTTGGGAATTCCAGCGGAAAAGTCAAGACGAGGAAGTGGATGAGGCGCCACCTTGGTTGTTACGGCAAAGTTTACCAAAGACAAAGCCAAGGTGGATGCCGGGATGAGCGCGGCGATCAGCATTAAATACAGACGCCAGTCTCCCGGACTTAAATTAAACAACCCAAGCGGCAAGAGAGCAAAAAAAAGAGTTAAAAAAAAGATGGAGCCTAAATAAAAAAAGATTCTGAAGCGCCTGAAGAGCAAACCCAAGGTGTAGCGGGGTGTCCACGGGCAGCCAAGCAATTTTCTAAACGCAAAGCGGTGTCCGCCAATAAGGTAAGAGCCTACATGCTGGGCCCGTGCGCAACCCGGCTTGAGGGGAGCGCTGCTTGCCTGTTCAAGCGCCATCCGGGCCACTTCCGGTTCTGTGCGTCTCGATAGTTTGGCAAGTTTTTCTACAATATGCCGGTAATGATCGCGGGTGGCAAAATCTTGAGAAAAATAGGCCCCGGCCGGATCACGGCGCAGTATCTGTTCAACCCGGCTGTGCTCCTCCACGAAATTCTTCCAGTCCATGCCTTCAAGAAAGCGCAGGCTGGTTATGCTGTTGGTAACAGAAAGGTGTTCCGCCGCCTGTTCGTGACTGTCTTTTTGCAAGCGTTGTGTGACGGTTGTGCCTTCATCGACAAGGGCTTGCTCTATCCAGTTAAGAATGATGGATACAGCCGGGCTCTGTCCCTGAAGCCGTCCCACAAATTCGGAAAGGAAAGGAGCGCTGAGCTTCGGCTTAGTGTCCACGAATTCGGCTAAAAGATGAATCAGACGTTTAGGTTCTCTGGCTGCCGCTTCCAGCACTCGTTCCGCCCAGGCAATGCCTTCATCCAATTCCCTGCGACGCCAGGCAATACGTTGGGCGACACGGCGCAGATTTTCTATTGTGCCGAGTCGCAAAGAAATGGGGATTGCCCAAAGTTCGCTCAGCTTAAGAGCTTCCACACTCTGGTAGGCGTTTACAAAAGCACTTGTCGCCTCCGCGCTTAACAGGCCGTCAAGATGGGCAATCAGCTCTGCCGCCATACTGTATACGCGAGGCAGACCGGCGTGAGGCCCCTGGCTTATTCTGGGTAAAAGATGGCTGTAACGCCTGGGCAAGTGAATGCGCGTCAGTTCTATATGTTGCTCTATAAGATAGAAATTATCCAGGAGCCATTCATCCGGAGGCGACATCCGTCGTCCGGCAGTATCCGCTTGCACAAACAACTCATGTGTTTCCCTCAATGCGCGGGCATTATCATCCAGTCGGGGAAGCAGAAGATTGTATCCTGAACCAAACTCGGTTTTATGTTCCCGTGCCTGCTTGCCGGCAAAATGTCTGAGTTGTTCTATGCTCAGCAACTCCGCCCGGAAGGGCTCATCATCAGGCGCAATAATATTTTTAGATGTTTTTTTTAAGAGAAATCCGGAAAACAGTTTCTTATATAAATTTTCAAACAATAACCTCATGCGTAAATCCTAATAGGTAAAAAGAATAAAAGCAAGCCCTGGGCATTTACACTGCTGTTCGGCGGCAATCCGGACATCCGGGGCTTCCAGGAAAGAATACGGTTTGTCGGGAAAGGTCATCCGGGCCAGCGTGGCCTTGCCGAACCGACGGGAGCCAAGCATGGCCACCACCGGATATTCCGCGGCGGACCGGGTCAGCTCCTTTGTGATGTCTTGTGTAATCATGATGGGATGATAGCGCTTTCTTGTGCAAAACGTAAGTTGTGTTTCCGTATTGCACGGCGCGCCGATGAGTATCCGGTATAGTCCGCCCATTCAGGCGGGCCGACTGGAGACCCGTGCAAGTGGATTACCAGACAGCTGAAACAGCCGTGAGATCGAAGGCCGTTGTGGGTGGCGGCGGCATCGCCCTTCAGAGCTTCCGTGCACATCTGATCAGCAGGAATCTCACGCGGCTATTGCATTGATTCCGGCAGTTCGAGCAGAAACCGCCATGCCGGTATCACCTCGATGGTCCCGCCGTCGGCCTCGATCCGCTCGTCCTCATTCCGGGTCACTATAGTTCCGGTTTTCATGTCCAGTTCGGCCATAGCCTCACTCAAGGCCGTAGTCTCTCGCTTCCGCGTTTGCGGCTCCGCCAGGGACTCGCACACCTGGACCAGCATCTTGGACCGGCCGCGCATCGGCCTGCCTGCCGCGACACCCGCGGCGCAGGCAGGGACGATGAAATCGACCTCACGACCGGTCCTGGTCTTGTAATAGTAGATTTCCTGGTGAAGACGTCGGAGCGCAGTGAACACGAGGTTCTCAAGGAGGTGGCCGGAGTTGACCAGAATTCCGGACGACACCGAAGTGACCAGCGCGTGATCGATGCAGTAGATCTTTTTCGGATTGGTGTTGCTGCGCGCGAGAGACGGGTCGAATATGCGCACGGTAAACAGGAAATAAGCGTCCTCAAACCATTCCAGGTAATCCGACACCGCAGACTTCGGAGCCCTGTGGCCCAGTGACTTGAGATAGCCCGTAAGACTGTTGACGGAGTAAAGAGAGGCCGTGTTGTCCACCAGCCAGTGCGCCAGATCGGTCAGAGCCTTTGGGTGTGCAATGTCGTGGCGCTCGACCAAATCCCGAAACAGGATGGTGTGAAAGTATTCCTGGTGGGTCTTGATTCGCAGGTTCCGGCCAAGACCGGTAACCTCGGGAAAGCCGCCGGTCTTCCAATATTCCTCGAAGGCTTTCTGAACGAGGAGCCGGCTTTTCGTCGATAGCGCGCCTGCGCTCTCGATTCCTTTGTAGTCCAGAAATTCCCGAAACGAGAATGGAAACATCTCCCACGAAAGGGCCCGCCCGCGCATTTGCGTGGCGATTTCCTTCGACAGCATCCTGGCCGACGAACCGGTCAGGTACACCTCGCATTTTTCCGTACGCATCATGCGGTCGACGAATGGTTCCCAACCGGGGGCAGCCTGAATCTCGTCGAAAAAGCAGTAAACCATCTCGGTGTTTTTCTTCTCCGGGTAGATGGAGTAATAGGCCTCGGCGATCAGGCCGAGGTTGTCTTGCCGCAGGTTGTGGAGCCGGTCGTCGAAAAAGTTCAGGTATAGAATGTTTTGCCGGGGGACCCCACCGTCCAACAGTTGCTGGATAACCTGGAACATGTAAGTTGACTTGCCGCTCCGGCGCACCCCAATGCAGACGGTGGCCTTGCCGTGTAATGTCTCTATACGCAAACGCCGGGGTACCCCGGTCTCCAGCCGGGCTTCCTGGAAATCCAGGATAATGGATTTGATCGTCTCTATCATATAGTCGCTCCCGGTTATGGTTCTTTCCGATTTTAGTGTCATCCGGTAACAAATATATCCGGTTTAAGCTATAAGTGTCAAGGGATATTCCCGGGGGGGGTCCAAACTTTCCCGCCTCCGGTAGATAAAACCCCGGGGGCGGGCCATGGAAGGCGAGCATCAAACCGACACCCGACCCTACTTAAGGCCTGGCAGGAAATCGACGATGACGCGCACCGCCTGATCTCAAGAGGGGAGGGGGCAAATCTTTAATCCTGACATTTGTGTGGTATTTTTTTGGGGCAACCTGGTCTGGGCCTGAAATATCTGCATGACCATTTCGGACAGAGCGTTTAATGAAGGAAGCTGACTGCCCTGGAGTATTTTTTATCTTGACGAGGGCCTTTTAAGGGGTTTCCCTGCTTTATTTCATACGTAAAAAAACAGAGATGATTGATTGAAGAAGACGGGTGTGTTATTTAAACTACGCTCAGTTTTTCAGTTGACGGCAGGATCTCGCCTTTCTCCGGAATCACCTGCCT
>JAAYKU010000062.1 GCA_012522275.1 Smithella sp. | reverse complement strand
TCTGACCATTTCATTGCACACTCTCCTTTACTGCTAAAAATTACGTTCACAACACCTTGCCGACGCGTCGTGAGTATAAAAAGACGACTCTCGAGCGTCAAGAACTTTTTATATTGTATACAATTTATACAGTCTGTCTTATATAAAACCACAAACTGCGAGCCATAAGCTGGAGACCTTTCGGCAAAGACCACTATGCCCGCCAAACCGCAGAGGCGAAACACCTTGACCGCTGGCAAAAACATCCCTATGCTTTTTCCAACGCATCATAAAAATATGACAGAAGTCCCGCCGTATGATTATTCTGATCTGCGATTGATTTTCAGGCTCCGCATGGACGCTTGATGTGTCAGTAGGTAACACCTGTGAATAGTGATTCCGGTGTATGCCGGTCATGTAAATCTTAATCATCACTTTTTTAAAGGAGGGAATTATGGAAAAAAGAAGATGGTTTTCATGGCTGTTTTTTGCAGTTGGACTTCTGGCTTTGCTTGTTGGCTGTTCTTCCGGGGGTGATTCCGGCGGCTTCGCCATCGCCTTTCCGTCGGACTCATGGGTGTACAAAGGCGTCAGCATGAATGAAAATGACCCGACATTGCGCCATTATGTCTGGGAAATGCCACGGGAGCCTTTCGGGCCATGGGACAAAATTCAGCTGCATCGCTACGTCAAGGAAACTTCCAATCCCGACTGCATCCCGGGACGCGCCCCGGCCAATTCAAACAAAGTTCTTTTCTTCAATCCAGGCACATGGGACCGTGCGATTCACGCCACACAGGACATGAAGTCCCAGCAGTGGTATTTCGCGGCCAATGGCTACGATTTTTATGCCATCGATTTCCGAACGGCTTTTTTGCCCTATAACGACTATGACCAGTTTGCCGCGCTGGGGCTGACCGATGAGCTGGCGGGAACCACCGATTGGACTTATGCCGTTTTCCGCGAGGACATCAAGGCCTGTGTGGAAAAAGCAAAAGACATTAGCGGCGCAAGTCGACTGTTCATGTCCGGCTTCAGCCGCGGCACGTTTCATGTGACCGCCTACAGCGCCAAATACCCTGGCGACTTGAAGGGCATGATTCTACTGGATGGCTCCGGCCTGTGGCGCAACGCGGACAATACCGACACGCAAAAATCAGAAGCGCAGCTCAACGCAGCGGTGGCGATGTTTAAGGCCGGCACACTTCCGACATTGCCGGAGTTACTGTCTGATGGAGGGGGGAACGAAAGGACAAGATTCGGCGCTATGTATCCCCATTCGCGAAACACGGTCACGCGCGCTCCGGAAAACACGGTGAACAACCTGGAGACGGATGTGAATCTCATCAAAGCCGCCACGGGCGCCACTGAGGACATTCCCGGAGCGCCTGAATCGCTCTCCGACGTGCTGGCCTATGCCTACTACTGGACCTGGGGCAGGGGTAAACTGACCAACGTCTACGACGGGTTTTCCACTATAGATGTGCTGCTGAAATACCAGTCACAGCTGAGCCGTTACTGGCCCAACATCCAGAACCTGGAGGCCAGCTTTCTCACCGGCTACGCCAACTGCCCGTTTCTGGATTACCACGATAACGCGGACGTCACAGTGCCTGTACTTTTCATCGGGGGGGAGCTGGGATGCCCCGGGGGCGTGTGTAATATGTCGCCGCCTTTCAGCTCCTATTCAGCCTATATGACGGCGACGGAAGATCGCACGATCCGCTATCTTGCCGACTACGGTCATGTGGATATACTCATCGGCGACGATTCGGTAAATACCGTTAAATCCGTTGAACTGGATTGGATGAACGACCGTCTGTAACGAATCTGCACTCAAAGGAAAACCCTGCCGGATCAGAAAATCCGGCAGGGTTTTTTATTTTGGTGGATTCATTTGATTTGCCGCGCCGGCCGCTTGCCCTTACACGAAAAAGCGGCGGGACGGCCTTTCCGTCAACGCAAGCCGTAGGCTTTGCTGACCTCCTGAACGAATATGATGCCCTTCCCCGCTTCATCTATATCGAGTTTGTTTCTGATGGACGAAACGATGGACTCCACGGTGTTTTTTTCGGACAGGATCATGACCATTTCCTTTTCCGGCTCTATCTCCATGGAAAACAGTTTGTTTGTTTCATGAATGCCGGAGCCGCGCGCGTTGATAATTGTTCCTCCCTTCGCCCCTGCCTCATTTGCCGCGTCTATAACATCCTCGGCCCTGCCCCTGTCCACAATCGTAAATATGGCTCTGTACATGGTCTTGACCGCACCCCCTTCTTCATTTTCCTGCAGGACGTTTTCGTAGCATCTCGCCCCGTAAACATGAGCCACGGGAATGCAAAACGCTATTGCGCCGTTTGCCCCGTCAAAATTGTATTTACTGTTTAGTATTTCCAGCACTTCAAAGGCTATCTTCTGCTCGGTCACCATCAGGACCATTTCTTTTTTTACCGTGCACAGGCCCAAGAGATCCAGCAGACGGTTTTCAACCACTCCCCGCTCCAGAAAGACGGTAGCCCCCAGGATACCGTGCTGCTTTGCGGTTTTGATGACCTTGCCGCCCCGTCCCCAGTCAACGATTACATAAAGAGCTTCAAAAATATTGTATCCGCAAGTGTTGTCCATTTCATCAGACTTCTTTTTTGTACGTTTTTATTTTTAAAATCATCCCCAGCACCTGCAACGTGAGCACCGGCGTCAAGGTTACAATGGCGACCGCCCCGAAGCCGTCGATCAAAACATTGGTCCCTTCCACCGCTTCGGCAATGCCCTGTGTAAAAGCCAGTATAAACGTGGCAGTCATCGGCCCCGATGAAACGGTACCCGAGTCGAAGGCAATACCCACAAACAGCCGCGGCACAAAATACGACAGCGCGATAGAGACCATATACCCCAAAAACAAATAATGCCACAGCTTAATTCCGGGGATGAGTATCTTTAAAATGAACAGCGCCACCGCGATGCCGACCCCGATGCAGATAGCCACCAGCACGATTTTTCTTTGTATATAGCCGCTGGTGACATCCTCGATCTGATGGGTGAGAATATGCACTGAAGGCTCGGCCAGCATGCTTACAAATCCTATGATGAATCCCATGACGACTACTATATACTTGTTGTCCAAAGATGCCAGCTGGTAGCCCACCGCCGTTCCGATCTCCATAAAACCGGCATTGGCACCGATTAAAAACAGAACCAGGCCGATAAACGTGTAGGCAAGCCCTTTCAATATCGTCCGAAACATCCTTTTCGACAGTTGAAAGGACAGCTTTTTAAAAACCAGAAGAATAACAACCAGGGGAAGCAGTGCAACGAGAGCCTCGCCTGTAATCAGCGGCGCGACTTCGATAAACGGCCGGATGATCTCATCCGAATGTGTCATTTCCAGATTGCCGGCAACATTTTCCGATATTCCGCCCGCCTTGGACAAAATGCTCATCAGCATGACGGTCATCACCGTGCCGGTGGCGGTAATGCCCAGAAGCCCGAAGCTGTCCTCTTCGGATGCCTTGCTGTCTCTGCGGAAGGCCGAGATTCCCGTGGCCAGCGCCAGCACAAACGGCACAAGCAGCACGCCTGTTACCGCGCCGGCCGCGTCAAAGGATATGGCAAGCATTTCGGGGGACAAAAAAATCCCCATCAGGAGGATCAGGCCGTATATGACCGTCAGCGCCTTGTGTATAGGTATGCCGTAGGCAATTCTCGCAAACCCGAACGACAGCATAAGGCCGACGCCGACCGACACGACAATAACCAGCGTGGACTTGGGCAGCAGCCCGGCGGTAACGGCATTGACCTGGCCGGCGAGAATATGCAAATCGGGCTCGGCAATGGCGACGATAAGTCCCAGCAGGATTCCGCCCCCGATCACAATGGCCGGCTTGTTTGTTTTGATCAGGTAGGCGCCCAGAAGATTACCGATGGGCGTGATGCCGATATCGACCCCGAACAGGAAGATGGACAGGCCCAAAACGATAAACAAAGCACCCAGAGAAAATCTCAGCACCTGCGTGGTTTCAATGGAAAGAAGGGTGAAGCTCAAAATAAGCACGATGACCGACACCGGAAGCACCGCAAGCAGTATCTCTTTAAATCTGTCCAGAAGAATGTTCAAATGCCGGCCTGCCCTCTTTGATTTTCTTTAACCACGTCTTCTACTAGATAAACGGCGGACAACGCAACAAATATATTTCGTCAATCCACCCCGTATCCGCCGCGCCTTCTACAGACGCGATGGCATACTTCTGAAAATAAAGCCGCCATTGAGCAAAGATGATGCAATCGGAGACGGTTATTAAATGTAAACACAATCATGAGGCCGTTAATAAAAATCAAGTTTATCCATGTCGATTTGTGCGCAGTTGAGCAAGCCGAGCACATGGCCTGTGTGCCGGCTGGGTGTTTTTCTGTCGCTTTTTTCTTGACACCTCCGGTGGCGGCCGGTATTTAGGACGATAACAAATACATCATCCGGGGAGGGGACGTTTTGAGCTGGAAAAAAGCTGTATTTGTCTTCAGCATCATTTTCCTGATGGGTTTGCTTCCTGTATATCAACTTTTTTCACCTTTCGGAGCCCAAACAGATCCTGCCGGCAGCGCAACGAATTTAACCGAAGAGCCGGAATTAAAATCCATGGAAAGCACCATTGAACCGGGGGAGACATTATTTGCCATCTTCCAGAGGTACGGTCTGAGCATTGACGATCTGTTCGCCATGAAGCAGGCAGCCGCCAGTGTTCACAAGCTCCACAACATTCGCCCGGGGCAGGCATACCGCCTTGTCGTGGATGACAATAACTGCGTCAATG
This sequence comes from Smithella sp., assembly GCA_012522275.1. Lineage (GTDB taxonomy): Bacteria > Desulfobacterota > Syntrophia > Syntrophales > Smithellaceae > UBA8904. Next base: position 2,761 of record JAAYKU010000062.1, on the reverse strand, counting down.
CCTTCACCTACTCGATCAACGAAAACACTGTGCTGAAAATCGAGAGGCAGGAGGAAGGCTTTACTGCGGTCAAGTGCGAAACGCCGTATGAAACCCGTGTGCTGACTCTTTCCGGACAAATCGATACCACGCTTGTCGGCGCCCTGGGCGCATCGCGCGAGGACATGGGACTGGCCATGTCCATTTCCGATATCCTGGCGTGGGATATTGACTTCAACGTGGATTTGCGCCGGGGCGACAGCTTCAGAATCATCACTGAGGGGCTTTATCTGGACGGAGAATTCAAAAGGTACGGAAGTATCCTCGCCCTTGAGTTTGTCAATGACCAGCGGATGCACAAAGCCTATTTATTTTCTCAAAACGGTCGTGCGGACTACTTCGATGCAAACGGCAGGTCACTGAGAAAAGCCTTTTTAAAGGCGCCTTTGAGCTTCAGGCGCATCAGCTCCTCTTTTGCCTCCTCCCGGCGTCATCCGATTTTAAAAATCAGCCGCCCGCATCACGGCATTGACTATGCCGCCCCGTCCGGCACCCCTGTTTCCGCCACCGCCGACGGCCGCATTTCTTTCATCGGCAGCAGGGGGGAGTATGGAAAGCTGATCATTGTGTCTCACCGCAACGGATTGCAGACATACTACGGGCATCTCTCAAAATTCGCCACCGGCATGAGCCACGGGAAAAACATTCAGCAGGGAGACCTTATCGGCCATGTCGGCATGACGGGTCTGGCCACCGGCCCCCACCTCCATTATGAAATGAGAAAAAACGGCGTCCCGATCAACCCGGCGCGCCTGCAGATGGCGGCAGGCCCTTCCGTTGAGGCGACACGCATGGATGACTTCCGCAACTTGACAAAATCCATAGACCATACTTTCGTCTCGGCCAGCTTCCATGATGCAAAAGATATACACGATGCACGGCTGCTTGCACTCAAAGCAGATGAACTTCCCTTTTCCAACTGATGCCGGTGCTTCGGCATCCCGTATCTGCAGCAGGATTTCAACAAAGACCGATGGGCTCAAAACAGACCTTTGCGCAAAAAGTAATCGCTTTTAACCGGCAGCTGAACTTTTCCGGAAAACTGCCCGCAGGCTTCGCAATACTCAATCCCTTTATCGGAAAGTCCGAAACGACGGCCGTGATGGAGGCATTCTACCGCAAATACTACAACGACACACGCAAAAGAAAATTCATTATCGGAATAAACCCGAGCCGCCACGGCGCGGGTGTCACCGGCGTGCCGTTTACCGACACCAAGCGCCTGGCATCGGTTTTGGGCATCACCATGAAACAGGCGCAAACACACGAGGTATCGTCGGTCTTCGTCTATGACGTAATAGAGGCTTTCGGCGGTGCGAAAGATTTTTACAAAAATTTTTATATCAACTCCCCCTTCCCCCTGGCCATCGTCCGCCGGGGAAAAGACGGCCGATGGCTCAACGCCAATTATTATGACGATAAATATCTTATGGAAAGCGTGAAAGATTTTATGACCGGCTCACTGCAAAAGCATATCGGCATGGGGCTGTACACGGACGAGGTTTTCGTGCTGGGAAAGAAAAACGCGGCGATTATCGGGCTTCTGAATAAAACGCACAAGTTCTTCGACAGGATTACCGTGCTGGAGCACCCCCGCTATATTCAACAGTACAAAGCGAAAGACAGGCAGTTTTACATCGATAAATATCTGGCCGCCCTTTCACGGTGATTACAAACCAGATCAGCCAAAACCGCCGGACAATGACAAAAACGGAAGCGAACATCATTTACACCATCGGCCATTCCACCTGCAGCATGGCGGACTTCATACATATCCTGCAGGACCGCGGCATCAGGCATGTGGCGGACATCCGCAGATTTCCCGCCTCGCGCAGGCATCCTCAATTCAACAAAGAGGCTCTGGCCGCAGCCTTAAAGAGTGCTTCCATCGCATATACTCATCTGGAAGGTTTAGGCGGAAGAAGGCGGGCAAAGGCCGATTCGCCAAACACGCTGTGGCGCAACGAATCTTTCCGGGGCTTTGCCGATTATATGGAAACAGCCGCTTTTGCCGAAGCGGCGGCCACCCTAGAAGAGCTTGCCCGAAGGCGTCCTTTGGTCTTTATGTGCGCCGAGGCTCTGTGGTGGCGCTGCCACCGGGCGCTTATCTCTGATTATCTGAAGGCCGGAGGCTGGCAGGTGGTGCATATTGCAACAAACGGCAAAGAAAGCGAACATCCATACACACAGGCGGCACGCGTGGCCGACGGCCACGTTTTCTATTTTGAGCCGTCGTGAAACGGGAATCGGACGCTTCAGGAACCTGCCCGCCCGTCCAGTACCGCGCGGATTTTTGCGGCCATGCCCTCCATGGAAAAAGGCTTCTGAATGAAATTGACCCCCTCTTCCAGAACGCCCCGGCAGGCGATAATGTTGTCCGTGTAGCCGGACATGAAAAGGCATTTGATTCCCGGATGTAACGAACGGATTTTTTCCGCCAGGTCCGGCCCGTTCATTTCCGGCATGACGACATCGGTAAGCATCAGGTGGATCTCCCCCTGGTGCTCCCGCGCCGCCGCAATCGCTTCGGATGGCCTGGCAAAAGGCATTACGGAATACTCCAGTTTTTCCAGCATCAGCCTGGCCATGGTGAGGATAATCTCCTCGTCCTCCACCAGCAGGATCGTTTCATGGCCGCCGGCCGGCGCCTGATCCGTATCCGCCTGTGTGACACGCTCAATATTTTTTTCTTCTCTGGGCAGATAAACCTTGAAGGTCGTTC
>JAAYKU010000061.1 GCA_012522275.1 Smithella sp. | reverse complement strand
CACTCCTTCGGGGCCACGGTAAATATGCTCAACGTCATTCAGGCAGGCTGCAGTACCGTAATGATGGACCGTCTGACCATGGACACTCTTTTTTCCACCATCGAAAAGGAAAAAATCACCTATATCTGCTCGGTGCCGCGTCTTTATGTCGGCATGGTCTTCGATGACAAAGCGTCAAAATATGACCTGAGTTCACTCAAGCTTTGCGTCACAGGCGGATCCGCCATGCCCGCCGAATTCATCCCCGTGTTTGAAGAAAAATTCGGCGTGCGCCTGCTGGAAGGATACGGCTTGACGGAAGCGGCGCCCGCCTGCTCCTTCAACCTGATGGATCGGCCTGCTAAACACGGCTCTATCGGCACGGCTCTGATCGGCATAGACATCAAAATCGTCGATGACGAAGGACGGGAGTTGCCGCGCCACGAAACAGGTGAGGTCATCGTCCGGGGAGCCAATGTCATGAAGGGCTACTATAAAAACGATGAAGCCACCGCGACCGTCATTAAAGACGGCTGGCTCCATACGGGAGACCTGGGCAGGATGGACGAGGAAGACTACATTTTTCTGACCGGCCGTAAAAAACGAATGATCATCACCAGCGGATTCAATGTCTATCCTCAGGAAGTGGAAGAAGTGCTCAGGCTTCATCCTGCAGTTGCCGACACACTCGTCATCGGCAAAGAAGACCTGATGCGCGGGGAAATCGTCAAGGCTCAAGTCATTTTAAGGCAGGGGCATCAGCCGGACGACAAGGAAATCATCCGCTACTGCAAGGAATATCTCTCCTCCTACAAGGCCCCCCGTGAAATCGAGTTTGTGACCTCGCTCGAAGGCAAGGATCCAGGGTGACCTTTTCAGATAGCCTGGCGCGCATGGCCGGGCACGTCAGCAACGTAATCTCTACTTTTTCCGGGCGCTGACGATCAGGCTGTTGCCGCCCATGAGAACATTCCAGGAATTCGATTCGTGCAGCCAGTACTTGGTCCTTCCCTTCTGCCCTTTGATTTTCGTGAAAAGAAAAATTGCCAGAGCCACAGGAAGAAGCACAAGCTGACTGCGTTTCGTTTTCGCGCTTACCACAGACTCAATTTCCAGGCCTGCATAATTGAGCGCCATTTTCAGAAGGGCGAAAGCGGGCCTGTTGATGTGTCCATTGTTTTTATGGCCGGCGCCCGTGTACGGCTCGACCGGCTCTAAAATTCCATAAAAAACATTTCTCAGCCTGGCCTCCAGGTGCGAGTAATTGGGATAGCTCATCATCATCAGGCCGCCTTTTTTCAGCACCCGGGAAAACTCGCGAAAAGTGTGGTACATATTTTCCACATGTTCCGGGCCCTCGATACAGAAAGCGTAATCAAAGTAAGCATCATCGAAAGGAAATACGCCGTCCAGATCCCCCTGAAAAATCGGAATTTCGGGATTGCGAAAAGAATCGATACCGATATCGGCGGCTGTTACCGCAAAGCCCTCATTATGCAGCATCCAGGACAGCCTGCCCGTCCCCGCGGGAAAATCTAGCGCCCTCCCGGTCTTTTTACCCTTGACCAGCTCCACAATCTTGAAATGAATTTCATCGAGTGACGCGATTTGAAACTCACGACCATGAATCAGCATATAATAACCTCGCTCTTCCCTTGCTTTAACCCGTAAGTGCACGAAAGACCGGGAAAACGTATTTTATACATATCCAAAAAACGACTTATCGCCTGTCGCCCGCAGCTTTTTTTCCAATCCCCCGACCTGCTGATCATCTAATCTTCCAACCCTCTCGCCTTTCGCCATTTGTGTTTCAAATAATGAGTAAAGAGTCGGCCCGGGCGCAGCAGGTATCTGTGCAGGATTTTGCCGTGCCGCAGATCGCGCCAGGCATCGGCGTGAGGCACACCGCCCCACAGGCGGTTCCATACAGCCTCGCCGCTTTCGACGTCACTGATAAGCAGCTGCTGATTGTGTCCCGCCTGTCCCAGTATCCGAAACAGCAGGCGTCTGTGAAAAACGAAGGTATCCTCCATGATACACGACCAGTATCCTTTTTTGTACATCCTCAGCGCGATGTCAATGTTTTCCCATCCCGCGATAAATTCTTCATTAAATCCGCCCATGCTTAAAAACAAATCTCTGCGCACGGCATAAAACGTCAGAGGCAATTGCGGCAGCGGACAGCTAAACCCGCCTGGCTTTCGCCCGGCAATGTCGCGCAAAACGGTGTCGATAGCGTCACGAGGTTCGTCGGGCAGGCTCTCGGGATCATTACCGGCCTGATCAAGTTCTTTCAGATAAACGTCATAGGACCAGGCGCGGCTGATATTGGCTTTACCAAAATCCTCGTATGCGCTCGCAGGATGAAGTGCTCCGATCTTTTTATTCGCTTTAAAAACGCGGGCCATTTTCAACAACACTTGCGGCTCCACAATCAAAGCGTCACAAGACATGTAAATCAGGACATCGCCCGGATTGTCCAGCGCGCGCACAGCACGATTGAAGCCGCCGCTGCATCCGTAATTACGCCCGTGCTCGATCAGCCGGACACCCGGATAAGAGACAGGCAGACCTCTCAGATAGGCTGACGTAACAGGGGCCTCGGCCGGATCTGTATTGTTCGCGATCACAATGTCCGCGTCGCCTTCCAGTGTAAAGATACTTTCTATCGCGGCCGGAAGCGCTCGTGGATGGGTAAAAAGATCACCCGGATCATATACGACCAGAATTAGCGTAAATTTCATTTGAACCTTTCCGGCTCCTGCCCGTCGCCGATGAACAGCGATAATTAACCGGCCGTCGGGACCAGGAAAACTCACCTGCCGTGCGGTTTTTCTTCCGTTTTTGCCGGTATTGACTATACCTTCGTCATTTCGATCAGCGAGGGGTCGTAATCGTCCGGTTTTTCATAGCCCAGCAGGTTCAATAGCGTCGCGGCAATGTTCGACAGGCCTTTTTCCTTCATGGTTGCCATCCGGTATTCACCGGCAAATTGCGGGTCAAAAATGACAAACGGCACAGGATTCAGGCTGTGCGCGGTTTTCACGGATTTCACGCCTTTTTTGTCCACCGAAAACATCTCGTCCGCGTTACCGTGATCGGCGGTTACGACGGCGATGCCGCCCAGTTCTTCGATCACTGTCAGAAGTTCGCCCACACAGGTATCGACCATTTCGACCGCCTCGATGGCGGCTTTGGGCGAGCCTGTGTGCCCGACCATATCACCGTTGGGAAAATTGAGTCTTCCGAAGCGGTAAGCGCCTGATTTCAGAAGTTCGATGGCCTTGTCTTTGATTTCCCGCGCCTTCATCTGCGGGGCGCGGTCAAATTCAATTCGGTCGGACGGAATCTCCACATAGGTTTCCAATCTCTCGTCAATGTAGCCGGAGCGGTTGCCGTTCCAGAAATAGGTCACATGGCCGTACTTCTGCGTTTCAGACACGGCAAATGTTTTCACCCCGGCGGCGCACAGATATTCGCTCACCACACGGTCAATCGCCGGCGGCTGCACCAGAAAATGCGGTGGAATGTGCGCGTCCCCGTCATACTCCATCATGCCCGCGTAAAAAATATCCGGCAGGTCCCCGCGGTCAAATTCGCTGAAATCCTTTTCCGTAAACGCCCGTGATATTTCAATGGCGCGGTCCCCCCGGAAATTGAAAAAGATCACGGCGTCTCCATCGTGGATTCTTCCCCTGGGATTCCCCGAAGCATCAACGATAACAAACGGAGGGAGATATTGATCCGTCGCCTTCGGATCTTCCGCATAAAAAGTTTTTACCGCCTCTGATGCGGAGGAAAAAGCTCTGCCAATCCCCAGCACATGAGCATCCCAGCCGCGTTTGACGATACTCCAGTCGGAATTGTACCGATCCATGGTCACATTCATCCGTCCCCCGCCTGAAGCAATAGCGTAATCAAATCCTTTCCCACCGGAAATATCTTTCAGCCTTTCTTCAGTCGGGCCAAGATAATCCAGCGCCGTTTTCTCCCCCACATCCCTTCCGTCCAGCAGGGGATGAATCCTGACTTTTTTGAGATTCAGATCGGCGCATTTGTCGATCATGATGAACAATTGCTCGATATGCGAATGGACATTTCCGTCCGACAACAGTCCGATGAAATGGACCGTACCGCCCTTTTTTGACCTCGAGACGATCGTTTGCCAGACATCGGTTTCGAAAATCGCCCCTGATTTAAGCGCCCTGTTCACCAGTCGCGCCCCCTGGTCGAAAACCCGTCCCGCGCCTATGGCATTGTGCCCGACCTCGCTGTTACCCATGTCATCGTCGGAGGGCAAACCAACGGCCATGCCATGTGCCTTGAGCTGTGTGTAAAAGCCGGATTTGAACAACTTATCCAATACAGGCGTCCGGGCCTGGTAAACTGCATTCGTTTCATCTGCTTTGCCCAGGCCGATGCCGTCCATGATAACCAGCAGCAACGGCCCTTTTCTGCCGGAAAATGATTTTAATTTTTCAAGACGCAACAACATGGACACACTCCTTCATCACCATTCACTAGTCACTAGTCACTAGTCACTAGTCACTAGTTACTAGTAACTAGTGACTAGTGACTAGTGACCGGTTGAATGTGATTTTAGCCACACCGTCAGCCACTTCCAGAAGAATATGCTCATAGTCCATAAATATCTCCCCCTTTTATGACAAAGCCCCTTGTCCGCCACGGACAAGGGGCTTTGTTTAACTTACCTGTAGCCTATGGCCTATAGCCTTTGCTTTACACCGCGCAGGTATCCGCCGAAGGCGTGACATCTTCCTTGCCCATTGCCTTGACAACCAATTCGGCCAGATCCCACGCCTGCATGGTCTCCTCCCTGCTGTTGTCCTTGATGCCGTCGGACATCATCGTCAGGCAGAAGGGACAGCCCACCGCGATGGTGTCGGCGTTGACGTCAATTGCCTGTTTGGTGCGCGCGTTGTTAATACGCTCTCCGATATCCTCTTCCATCCACATCCTCGCTCCGCCCGCGCCGCAGCAGAAGCTCTTGTCGAGAGTGCGCTCCATTTCCACAACGTCAATTCCGCGAATCGATTTCAGAATCTGGCGCGGCGCGTCATAGATATTGTTGTAGCGGCCCAGGAAGCACGAATCGTGGTAAACGAAGGTTCCCTTGAGGGCTTCCGGCAGACGGATCTTGCCTTCGGCGATCAGCTTCGCGATGATTTCGGTGTGGTGATAAACTTCGAAATTGCCGCCGAAATTCGGGTAATCCTTTTTAAGCGTGTTGTAACCGTGAGGGCAGATGGCGATGATTTTCTTCACCCCGTAGCCGTTCATTATTTCGATGTTCGTCTGGGCGAGCGTCTGGGAGAGATATTCGTTTCCGCAGCGCATCGCCGAGTCGCCACAGCAGCCTTCTTCAGTGCCCAGGATGCCGAAGCTTACGCCCGCCTCCTGCAGAATCTTCGCGAAAGCGACGGAAATCTTTTTGCCGCGGTCGTCAAACGAGCCGGAGCAGCCGACGTAGAAGAGGTACTCGACATTCGAGTCTTCCGCCAGCGTTTTCACACCCAGCTCCTTGGCCCAGTCTCCACGGGTGTGAGCACCGATGCCCCACGGGTTGGAGTTGTTTTCCATGTTGCGGCAACTAAGCTGCAGCTCGGCGGGGAAGTCCGCCTCTGTGAGCACTTTGTAGCGGCGCATATCGATGATCTTCGGCACATGCTCCACGGAAGAAGAGCAGTGCTCCATGCAGTACATGCAGTTGGTGCAGGCCCACAGCTCGTGCAGGTCGATCACTTCGCCGACGAGTGCTTTGCCCGGCGCTTCTTCCGCGGCTGCTTCGCCTTCGGCGGCATCAGCGGATTTGGCGGCAAAGATCTTCTTCAGAGGATCCGGAACCTGCTCCAGCCAGTAGGTCTTGATGTCCTGCACCAGTTTTTTGGGAGACAGGGGCTTGCCCGTCAGATATGCGGGACAACCATCCTGACAGCGTCCGCAGCGTGTGCAGGCGTCGGAATCAAAAATCTGCTTCCAGGTAAATTCCTCCAGCTGGCCGACGCCGAAGGCCTCCGCGTTTTCGAAGTCACGGATCGGCTCGATATAGCCCACCGGCTTGGAGGTCTGCAGGAAATGGTTGGCGGGCGTCGTAATAATATGGAGCAGCCGGGAATAAGGAATGTAGGCGATGAATCCCAAAGCCAACAATGCATGTATCCACCAGCTCACCTGATGCAGCATCTTTGCCGTTTCGTACGACACACCGGTCAGGGTGGCGGAAAGGAGCCAGCCTACAAACGACCAGTACTCCCAGGGAGGATTGGTCACATGAATGCGCAGCGCTTCAACGATAAAGCCTGTGACGATGATGGCGCCGATCAGCACAAGAGTAATCACGTCATCCGGCGTGGTATCCATCGTGCCGCGATAGCCCAGGCGCTCGGCCTTCTGCACGAAACGGCGGTCCAGGGCGATAATCACACCGATGAGAACAAACAGGCCGAACAAATCCAGAAGAAAAGAAAAGATCAGGTAAAAATTGCCTTTGAGAAATGTCCAACTGAACAGAGGTTCGGTGATGTGATGCTGCCCCGCGTCGAATGCCGCGCCGAAAATCAGAACGAAAAAGCCGAAAAAGATCAGGGCGTGCATGATTCCCGGATAAGGATCTTTCAAAACCTTTCTTTGCAGAAAGATCTCGGCGAGAACGATTTTGGTCCGTTTAGCTATATCGTCGAGTCTCATTTCCGGCTTGCCCATGGCCTTCCACATCTGCCAGCGGCGATATACGCCGTAGGCAAAAATAGCCAGGACAATGAACGTCAGAGCAAAAAGAATGATTTCGAATGACGGCAGCGGAATGTTCCAGAAAACCTCGCGCCCTTCCATACCTATTCCAAATTCATGTGTCTTCATTGATCCTCCAACAAAACTTGAGGGCATATCTTTGAGATTATAAGGCTCCTGAACAATGTCCCCGCCCCGCCGGCGGGGCGGGGACATGACAGGTTTTTATCCAACCAGCTTCTTGCAGACAGATGTCAGCTCGGGTACGACCTTGAACAAATCATCCACCACACCATAATCTGCCTTCGCAAAAATGGGGGCTTCCGCGTCCTTGTTGATCGCGACAATACATTTGGATGAGCTCATGCCCGCCAGATGCTGGATCGCGCCGGAAATACCACAGGCGATATACAGGTTCGGGGAGACGACCTTGCCTGTCTGTCCGACCTGGTCCTTCTGCTCACGCCAGCCTGCATCGACCGCCGCGCGGGACGCGCCGACCGTGCCTTTGAGTACGTCTGCCAGTTCTTCCAGAATGCCGAAGCCTTCAGGCCCCTTCATGCCGCGGCCGCCGGAGACGATTACGTTGGCTTCCGTCAGATCGACCTTGCCGCTCGTGTCTTTCTGGACTTCCAGGATCTTGCTCTTTTGTTCGCTCACCGCGACATCAACCTTCGTTACAGCGCCGGCCTTGGCATTTTCCGCCGCCGGGAATACATTGGGGCGCAGCGAAGCGATCTGCGGGAAGGCCTCAATGACGACTTCGCCGAAGCACTTGCCGGCATACATCGGACGGGTGCATACCAGCTTGCCACCGTCGATCTTCACGTCCGTGCAGTCCGTCGCCAGCCCTGTGGCCAGTTTGGCAGCCACGCGGGCAGACAAGTCCTTGCCCTGAACCGACGCGCCGAAAAAAACGATCGCCGGATCATTGTCCTTGATTATTTTCGCGGTCACTTCCGCGTGCGCTTCCGTCACGTAAGGTTCCAGCGCCGCGTTGTCGCCCACGAAAACTTTATCCACACCATATTTTCCCAGCTCGGCGGCCATCGCCTCCACGCCCGATCCCAGAAGCACGGCACTGACTTCGTCGCCGGTCTGGTCAGCCAGCTTGCGGGCGGTTGAAGCCAGCTCAAAGCTGATCTTGCGCAGAGCGCCGTCGCGCTGTTCTGCTACTATCATAACACCTTTTGCCATTTTGCATTCCTCCGCATTCAATTAAATAACTTTTGCTTCTTCTCTGAGTAACCGGCCAAGTTCAGCCGCCTTCTGTTCGGGCTCATCTCCACAGACAATCTTTCCGGGAGGTCTGGCCGGAGGCGGAATGGTTTTAGCTACTTTGGCTTTTGCGTCCGTGGCTATGCCGACCGCCGCCGCGTCTTTCACATCGACCGGTTTTTTCTTCGCCTTCATAATGCCGGGCAAAGACGCATAGCGCGGTTCATTGAGGCCCTTTTGAGCCGTCACCACACAGGGCAGAGCCGTCTCGATCGAAAGCTGTGCGCCCTCGATCGGGCGGATAACTTTAACCGATGAACCGGCGTACTCCAGTTTGGTCACGATAGTGAGCTGAGGAACGCTCAGCGCTTCCGCCAGCATCGCACCGACCTGTCCCGCGTCATCGTCGATAGCGCGCTGACCGCAAAAGATAATGTCGTGCGGCAGGCCTTTGATCACGGCCGCCAGAGCATTGGCTACCACAAAAGCGTCGGCATTGTCGAAAGCCGGATCGCAGATGTGCACACCCTTGTCGGCGCCCATGGCCAGTGCGGTGCGGATGGTTTCCATCGCCCGTGCGGGGCCGACGGAAATCACGGTGACATCACCGCCGTTCTTTTCTTTAAGTTTCAGTGCTTCTTCCACGCCAAATTCATCATAGGGGTTCATAACCCATTTGATCTGGCCTTCCTCGATGCCTGAACCGTCAGCTTTGACTTTGATCTGTGCTT
>JAAYKU010000060.1 GCA_012522275.1 Smithella sp. | reverse complement strand
ATTTCCTTGACCTGCTCGACCGGAACAATATCCGCCTGACGCCGGACAACTATCTGCCTTTTTATGCTCTGTATGCTTATTTGACATCAGATTTGTTCGCCGCCTCAATGAACGGAAAAAATATCTGCATTCTCAATTCAGAATATAATCAGGACTCATTCCGTAGCTGGTTTTCCGACCGTTCCAGCTACCCGCGGCTGCATCACGTGGCGGTTCCGGCGGAGTACGTCGCCACTAAATGGGCGGACGTCCGTGAGGAGGTGCTGGCGCAGATCCCGCCTGACACTGATTTATGCCTGGTCGGTGCCGGCGTCGGGGCATTGCTCATCTGCGCGGATACCGCCCGCGAGCTTTCCGTCCCGGCTGTCGATGCGGGACATGTCATCAACATGATGAACGATCAGGTGCATAAATCCGGTGCGATTCGTCTGTTTACCATCAGGAAATCTTCATGACAGTTCCGGGGAAAAAATATCGCGTACGCTTCCGTGACTGGAAAAACCGCCTTAGACTAAAACGGGAATATAAATACTATTTTGACCAGTTTCAGCGGCGAGGCCTGACCCTGCCGGATGACACCGGGTTGAAATCCGAATTGAGTGCGGCTTTTCCCCATCTGCAACCCAAACCGAAGGGCCGGCTCAACATCATCGCCGTCTATCATCATTATAATTGGGAGAATTTTTCACTCAAGCCGGCATTGGAAAAATTCGGCGTGGTGCGCCACTGGGACTGGTTTGATAAGTTCAACCACTCGGACAAAAACTGGCTGAAAACAGGCAAGTCTCAAATGAACAATGCCCTGACGAAGCGTGTTGAGGCATGGATGGCTGGTAGCCCGGCCGATGTAATTTTCATGTACGTGTCGGGAATTCTCGTGGAGCCGCAAACTATAGCCGGCCTGCGTGCACACGGCATTCCGCTGGTCAATCTCGCCCTCAACGACAAGGAGCATTTTACAGGTAAGGTAAGGGGCGGACGCGCCTTCGGCTCAAGAGATATCTGTCCTCATTTCGACTTATGCTGGACCAGTACTCATGATGCGCTGGTCAAATATCGTGTGGAGGGCGCGCGTCCGATTTATCTTCCAGAGGGGGCCAACCCGCAAATCCACAGGCCCTATGATCTGGAAAAGACGATCGATGTTTCCTTTGTCGGCCAGTGCTATGGAAACCGCGCTCAAGTGATCAATGAACTTTCCCGACGCGGCATCCATGTGCAGGCCTACGGCTACGGCTGGCCTGCAGGCCCGCTCGCGGTCGAGGAAATGGTCAAGCTTTACTCCAGAAGCAGGATAAATCTGGGCTTCGGCGGTGTCGCGGGACACGAGGATACTTTCTGTCTCAAGGGCCGTGATTTTGAAATTCCGATGAGCGGCGGCCTTTACCTGACCGAAGACCACCCTGAACTGGCCTATGCCTTCAGGCCCGGGGAAGAGATATTGACCTACCGGGGCATTGAAGACCTTGCACAAAAAATACGCTACTATCTGGATCACCCGACACAGGCCGACGAGATCAGAAAAAAGGGGCACGAGCGGGCACTCCGGGAGCATGCCTGGGAGACCCGTTTTGAAAAGGTTTTCCGCTTGTTGGGGGTTTTGCAATAATACCGCCCCCCAAATTGATCAGCGGCACCTGCAGCCAATGGCCGCAATACGCTCCATGATATCTTTTCAGCCGCGGCATTGCCCCTGAGCAACCTATTGAGCGTCACCGCAATTTATGAGTGATACCGAGCATCCAGCCTCCGATTTCAAAGTGGCGGGCAATGCGTTTCACTACATCGATAGTCTGGAGCCAAAAGACGCTTGCAATTTCCGCAAAACAGATATTAGTGGAATGAGAATTTCGACATGAAAACAACGCCCGCATATGAATAAAAGAACAGTGACACGTTGACACCAAATTGGGAGTGTTTAATGATTTCCCGACTCAGGACAAGGTTTAACAGGTTTCATAAAAATCCACGGATTTTTGTAGATATTACAAAATACGGCCATGAACAATATCAGGACATCATTATCAATAATGAAATAATCAAAAAAGCGACACGAAACAGAGCGGAATCTGAACTTCGCTTCAGGATCATCCAGGACATTCTAGATCGTTACCTGAGACCATTTACCATGCTGGATATCGGCGCAAGCCAGGGATATTATTCTTTCCGGACAGCACATAATTACGATTGCGTTTGCGTAATGATCGAAGGGGATAATGCTCATTATCCGAAGGTAGGGCGTCAGTT
>JAAYKU010000059.1 GCA_012522275.1 Smithella sp. | reverse complement strand
CTTCCGCCAACAAAAAAGGCTCCCGTCTAAACGATGGGAACCTTTCTGTTTTTTGGTGGGCCGTGCGGGGATTGAACCCGCGGCCAACGGATTAAAAGTCCGCTGCTCTACCTCTGAGCTAACGGCCCGCTCTTGGAGCGCTATTTAAGAACAAGGCTCTCTAACAGCTCGCCCATGGCCTGTCAAGCGGAAACTGAATTTTTCAGTCTTCAAATGGATTTTCCAGCTCGATGGTTTCTTCGCGGCCGGCGCCCACGGAAACCAGCGCGATTTTAGCGCCGGATAATTCTTCCAGGCGCTTTAAATACTTCCGCGCGTTTTCGGGCAGTTCGTTCATGGAGAGCGCCTGCATGATGTCTTCCTGCCACCCCTCAAATTCTTCATAGACAGGCTCGCATGAGGCCAGGATGCGAAGATTGGCGGGAACCGCATCGATCAGGAGCCCACAGTCACTGCGGTAACCGGTACAGATTTTGATGGTCTTCAGGCCGGTGAGGACGTCGAGTTTCGTAACGGCCAGCCTGGTCACGCCGGAAACGCGGACAGACTGACGCACCAGGACCATGTCCAGCCAGCCGCAGCGACGCTCACGTCCGGTGGTCGCACCGAATTCCTGGCCGACTCGCTGCATATGCTCACCGATTTCATCTTTCAGTTCGGTGGGGAAAGGCCCCTCTCCCACGCGTGTCGTGTAGGCCTTGACGATTCCGACCACAGTGGATATCGCGCCGGGGCCGACACCGCTGCCGCAGGAGGCATAGCCGGAAACTGTATTGGAGGAGGTAACATAAGGGTAGGTGCCGTGATCAATATCCAGATGCCCGCCTTGCGCACCTTCAAAAAGAATTTTTTTCTCTTTTTTAATCTCTCTGTCCAGAATAAGCGACGTGTCTGTGACAAACGGCTTTATTTTCAGAGCCAGCCCCAAATACTCGGCGGCGATTTTCTGTTCATTGAGCGGTTTCATTCCGAAAAAATTTTTCAGAAGAAAGTTTTTTTCTTCAAGAGCGTTGTGCAGTCTTTCCCTGAACAGGGCCTCGTCATAAAGATCTCCCACGCGGATACCGGTTCGCGCGGCTTTATCCTCATAGGCGGGGCCGATACCGCGGCCGGTGGTGCCGATTTTTTTACCGGTTGCCCGTGCTTCCCGCGCCTGATCGAGGGCGCGATGATAAGGCATGATCATGTGTGCTTTTTCACTGATGAAGAGCCTGGTGTTGGCGGGCATCCGGCCGCCGGCTGTCAGTTCATCCATCTCTTGAATGAAGACGAGCGGGTCGAACACCACACCGTTGCCGATCACGCATGTTTTGTTGTCATGCAGGATACCGGACGGAATCAGGTGCAAAATGGTTTTCTTGCCCTTGACGACCAGTGTGTGGCCGGCATTGTTGCCGCCCTGGAAACGAACGACGACATCCGCCTGCCCTGTGTAGAGATCTACTATCTTTCCTTTACCTTCGTCACCCCACTGGGTACCTACTACTGCAACATTGGCCATGATTCATTCTTCCTGCATTTTCATCTTGTAACACAAAATCATCCGCGGCGTTTTTCGTGATTTCTACCACTGCCGTCGCCGCGCGCTATAGATCGATTAAAGCGGCCGGGGCTGTTGTTTAAG
>JAAYKU010000058.1 GCA_012522275.1 Smithella sp. | reverse complement strand
TTACGTATTCCCGATAGGGATGAATATTGGGGTTGTAAAAAAAACCGGCAACGTCATGCCCCTGCATCCGCAGGGACTTGAGCGGGTAGATTGTGCATGGTCCGCAGCAAATGTGCATCAACAGCTTCATAAAACACCTTCATCCGGCGTCTAAAACAGTTCTTTCTGGCCGCCTGCGGCGGCAAGACCGAAATGGGCATACGCTTTCGGGCAGGCAACTCGGCCGCGCGCCGTCCTTTGCAGATAACCCTCCTGGATCAGATAGGGCTCATAAACATCCTCGATGGTTACCCTCTCTTCACCGATGGCGGCCGCAAGGCTGTCAACCCCGACCGGCCCTCCATTGAATTTTTCAATCAGCGCCAAAAGGAGTTTACGGTCCATCTGGTCAAAGCCCTTCTGATCTACTTCAAACGCGTCGAGCGCCGCACGGGCGATCCGCTCATCAATGGTTCCGTCGCCTCTGACTTCCGCATAATCGCGCACGCGCTTGAGCAGGCGGTTGGCGATTCTCGGCGTGCCGCGCGCCCGTCCGGCCAGTTCCTCGGCACCTGCCGCCGTAATGGGCACACCCAGAATAGAGGCGGAGCGACTGACAATGACGGCCAGCTCCTGCGGAGTGTAAAACTCGAGGCGAAAGTGCATGCCGAAACGGTCGCGAAGCGGCGAGGTCAAAGAACCGGCGCGCGTGGTCGCTCCCACCAGCGTGAATTTGGGAATATCAAGCTTCATCGAGCGGGCCGATGGACCCTGGCCGATCAAAATATCGATGTGAAAATCCTCCATCGCCGGATAGAGTATTTCCTCCACCACATGACTGAGCCTGTGAATCTCATCGATGAACAGAACCTCATGCTCATGCAAGTTGGTGAGAATGGCCGCCAGATCCCCCGGTCTTTCGATCACCGGACCGGAAGTCACTTTGATGTCCACCTCAAGTTCGCGGGAGATAATATAGGCCAGTGTGGTTTTGCCCAGCCCCGGCGGGCCGTATAAAAGCACATGGTCCAGGGACTCGCGGCGTTTTTTGGCCGCCTCGATAAAAATCGACAGGTTGCTCTTTATTTTTTCCTGACCGATGTAATCGACAAGCTTCGGGGGCCTCAAGCTGATTTCCAGCTCCCCTTCATCTTCGGCGCAAGCCGGATTGATTAAAGGATTTTTCAGATGACTATCCGCCATGTTTCACCTGTTTGAACAGTTTCAGCCGGCCAGAATCTTGAGAGCTTTTTTCAAAAGCTGATCCATGGCCGGCTCATCGCCCGCGTCGGAAACCGCCTTGTCCAGCGCGCCTCTGGCCTTAGCGGCCTTATAACCTAAATTGACGAGGGCGGAAAGCACATCCTCCCTCATCTCGTCATTGCCCCTTCTTCCGGCGTCGGCGGCGCCGGCTTTATCCAGCGCCATTTTCCTGATGACTTTTTCTCTTAGTTCGAGGATAAGGCGTTCGGCCATTTTTTTGCCTATCCCCGGAATGGTCACCAGTTTCGCCAGGTTGCCCGTGGAAATCGCCTCGAGCAGTTCAGGCGAAGAAATGCCGGAAAGAATATTGACGGCCACCTTCGGACCGATGCCGCTTACTGAAATCATAAGCTGGAAAAGCTCGCGCTCTTCACGGGAGTAGAAACCGAACAAAGTGATGGCGTCGTCCCTGACCGATGTGTGAATATGCAAAGTGACGGCCTCATCCACTTCGGGAAGTTCGTAAAACGTGGTGAGCGGGATAAAGACACGATAACCGACACCCTGGGCGTCCACGACAATATGAGAAATACCCTTGTAGGCGATTTTTCCGGAAAGTAGCGCGATCATATCAAAGGGTCTGTTCCTTCAAAAAGTTGGCCTGGCAGATGGCCACCGCCAGTGCGTCCGCCGCGTCCGCGGGCGGAACGGAAGAAAGATTGAGAATCGCTTTCACCATCATCTGCACCTGGCGCTTTTCCGCCCGGCCGTAACCGACCACCGCCTTTTTCACCTCCAGTGGCGAATACTCATAAACGGGGATCCCCTGGCTGGCGCAGGCGTAAATGACCACGCCCCTCACCTGGGCCTGACGGATAAGACTGCGCACGTTTTTCCCGTAAAATACATTTTCCAGGCTCACCGCTTGCGGGTCTGTTTCAACAATCACACAATTAAGTTCGCGGAAAATATCCGTCAGTATTATGGAGAGAGGCGAATTCCTGCCGGCCTTTATCTCGCCGTGTGTCACATGGCGCAGATAATTGCCGTTTTTATCAATCACGCCGTAGCCTGTCACATGAGAACCGGGATCGATGCCTAAAATTCGCAAATTACCTGCTTTCACTTCCGACCGGCCGGGGAAACCGGTATCGCTTCAACCAAGAAATATTATTGTGTCAACAGAAAAAATCGTGTCCGGAACACGCTTGAGGAATTTAAACTTTATCCGCTATCCAAGCCCTTTCCAAACGAACCGGGGCATGGATGAGACGTTAACTCAACTTCTCCATCACATCTTCATCGATGTCGAAATTGGAATAGACATTTTGGACATCATCATTATCCTCGAGCTTTTCCATCATTTTCAGCATAGATTCCGCCTTGTCCGCCTCCAGTTTGACCGTATTGGAAGGCAGCATGCTGATACGCGCCTCCAGATATTTAATGCCTTTATCATCGATGATTTTTTTGACCGCCTCGAAATCCGACGGCTCCGTAATCACCTCGTATTCCGTTCCTTCCGTTTTGACATCTTCCGCACCCGCATCGAGCGCTGCTTCCATCAATGCGTCCTCATCGACAGCCTTTTTATCGATGACGATGTTTCCCTTTTTAGCAAACATCCAGGCCACGCAGCCGTTTTCTCCCAGATTCCCGCCATGCTTGGAAAAAATATGGCGGATCTCCGCAACAGTGCGGTTTTTGTTGTCCGTCATAATCTCCACAATCACCGCGGCGCCGCCCGGCCCGTAGCCCTCGTAGGTGAACTCTTCATAATTGTTCGCACCATCTCCACCGCCGGTGCCCTTTTTTATTGCCCGCTCGATGTTGTCTTTGGGCATGTTTTCTTCCTTGGCCGCCATCACCGCCTGTCTCAGACGTGCGTTGCCTTCGATATCTCCCCCGCCGAGGCGTGCCGCAAGGGTGATTTCCTTGATGATTTTGGTAAAAATCTTGCCGCGTTTAGCGTCGAGCGCCCCTTTTTTTCTTTTGATTGTGCTCCATTTGGAATGGCCGGACATATAGCTTCGCTCCTGACAAAAGATGGACTTGCATATTTTATGGTTGCATAGCATAAGGCGTTAAGCTTGTAAAGTTAATTACATTTTGACTCAGGGAGGACGTTTTTTATGAAATCTTACCGTGAAGAATTATGGTTCGACATTCCCCAAAGGCGGGCCTTCATCAACATCACCGGCGCCGTCAATGAGGCGCTGAAAAAAAGCGATATCCGCGAAGGCCTCCTGCTGGTCAACGCCATGCATATCACCGCGTCCGTTTTCATCAATGACGATGAACCGGGTCTGCATCAGGACTATGAGGACTGGCTCGAAAGGCTGGCCCCGCACGCTCCGACGTCTTTTTACCGCCACAACCGGACCGGGGAGGACAACGGCGATGCACACCTCAAAAGACAGGTCATGGGGCGGGAGGTCGTCGTCGCCGTGACGGGCGGCAGACTGGATTTCGGTCCGTGGGAACAGATTTTCTACGGCGAGTTTGACGGAGGCAGAAAAAAAAGAGTCCTGGTGAAAATTATAGGGGAGTAGCAAAGACCTAATGGTAAAAGGCCAGCTGGTTGTGTATGCGAATGATCAGACAAAACACAACCAACCGGCCGCTTTCTTGTCTGAACCACGGACAATCGGGCCCTCAGCTATTGCTGGAAATCCTTCCTGCCTTTGTTGGACAGTCCTGTCCGGACACTAACCCGGTTAATTCCATGAAAAAACAAGCCGGCCAAAGTATGTCGTATCCAGATCCTCACTTTGTCGCGCCGGAGGCCGCACGTAATCATTGGTTACACCCAGCTGCAGCTTCCACAGATGAGAGGCAACCAGGGGAATTTCAAAGAAGCTTTCGTGATAAATCCGGTAATCCCGGCGCGTTTCGACGCTGGGCGTGTATGTAATGTCATTGATGAGGCGCCACTCGTTGCGGAAACGGTACATGTGGGAAATTCCCAGATCGAGTCCAACCGTGGACTGTGACGGCTCATCCCGCAGGGAATCGTGCCGGTACATCAGGCCTGTCCTGCCGCGCAGAGTATGATGGGGTTTTTTGAGGAAATAATATCCGTAACCGGCGGCTGCCGTGGTGCGCAGATCGATTTTTCTGACCCGGTCGTATTCCAGTTCAACACGCGCATACCAGGAATGTCTGTCGCGAAAATAGGATTCGAAATCAACACCGCCGACAACATGATTGTCACTTTCCACACCGTCATCTCTGGCAACTGCAGAACGCACGCTTAAAACCAGGCGGTCATCCGGTCCCTGAAGCGTGGCCGACGCTCTGCCGCCGGCGCTGAAGCGCTCTGCATTTCCCGTCTTGCCCGCCACATCGATCCCTACCTCAAAACGCCAGTGACGGCCCAGCGGGTCGCGCTCCCCTTCCGGCCAGGCGTGGCCGGGCGGAGTCTCACTGACAAACTCTCCGCCTTCGGGCAGACGGACACGGGCGCTCTCTTTTGTAAGGGTGAGCTTTCCGAAAACCTTTTGTCTGTCGGAAAAGTAAAAATTCAACTCCCCGTCAGTGCGGCAGGAAACGATATGAGCCAGATCAACGGCAATCACGCCTGCGAAATCTGTTTTGACTGTCACCGCAGTGCCATTGATTTTAGTGACCGTTCCGATAATTTTCGATCCGTTGTCCATTTCAATGATGTCCGCCCGCGCGGACATGGCCGGCAAACACGAAAGAAGGCCGGCTAATATCAAAGTCAACATTATTTTTTTCATCAACATCCCCTTGATCACAAAAAACAAATTCCCGCCCGGTGACACATTGTCCGCCGGGAGGCCTCTGACAGGATTATACTCACCGGGAGGCTGTTTGACGGGATTTATGGTGTTATCGGATTATCTGTAAAGGCGTACTTAAGTCGCTGCCTGAATCCTGCGTACAATATTTTTTGTCTTTAAAGACAATTTTTAATAAAAAGCACCGGACGCATTGTCCGCTGCCGGAGCCGCCTCGGGCCTTATCATAAGATTTTAAAATTTAAAACCCTTTATCCTGATTTATTGACTTTGTTGATATACTCCGCCCGGCACTGGCGTAAAGATCGGAAAATATACGCAGCAGGCTGTTTTTTGCGCCTGCCTGTCTCGGACATCAAGCTTTTACGATGCGCATAAATATTTTAAACACGTTGACATTATTACTCCGGCAATTAAAGATGTCGTCTGTGATTACATGGAATCGGTGATGACCATAAACTCCCTGAAAGAACCGGGTATCAAGAAAGGTAACAAAGTTAAAATTGTAGTCAAAGCGTTCAATGTACTGCTGGTAAAAGAATGGCAGTGGAAGTGAAGTCGGCCGGAAAACTGTGCACGTTCTGCCGGTCAGCGAAAATTTACCTTTATTTAAGTGTTCACTCCAGACGGCGATGGAGGAGAACATCTTCCATCGCCGTCTGGTTACAATTCATGTTACTTTCTCAATCCGCACCGCACATGCCTTGAATTCGGGCGTTTTTGTCACCGTGTCGCCCACGTTGTTGGTCAGCCAGTTGCAGTTTCCCTCGCGGTAATGGAAAGTCATCCAGACCATGCCTCTGGGGACCACATCGGTTACGCGAGCCGGAACCGTCACTTTGCCGCGCCGCGATTGAACAACAATCATTTCTCCATCATCTATTCCCTTTTCCCTTGCATCGTCGATGGAGATATCGGCGGTTTCGCGGCTGTAAATCGTATCCATGTCGCTTCGCCCGGTCTGTGTTCTTGTATGATATTGAGATAACCTTCGGCCCGTGCTCAAAACGAGCGGATAATCCTTGTCGGCCACTTCCGCAGGCGGCGTCCATTCGAGTCCTTTGAGAATACCTTTGCCATGCGTGAATTTTCCGTCCTTATGAACAATCGGCGTGCCGGGATGCGTGGGGCTGGGGCAGGGCCATTGCAGACCATCTTTTTCGATGCGGTCAAAAGTGATGCCGGCAAACATCGGGCATAAGACGGCCAGTTCTTTGTCGCAGAGATCCCGCCCGCTATTTGACGGCCAATCGTGACCCATCTTCCGGGCCAGCTCTTTGAATATCCACCAGTTGGGTTTGGCGATGCCGGGAGGCGTTTTGATGGTTCTGACCATGCTCACCCGCCGCTCCAGACTGGTGAAGGTTCCTTCGTCTTCACACCAGGCGGCGGAAGGCAAAATGACATGCGCAAACTTTGTTGTTTCGTTCGGGAAAATATCCTGAACCACTAAAAAGTCAGCGGAAGCCAGGCAATTTTCCGTATGGGTGATATTGGGTTCGGCATTGGCCAGATTCTCGCCGAACACCCACAGGGCCCGGACTTTTTTGGTTGGCAACCCTTCGAGCATATCCGGAATCATTAAGCCGGGCTTGTCCGGAAGACTTTCCACATTCCATGCCTTCTGGAACTTTTCGCGGTTTGCGGCCTCGGTGACGCTCTGATAACCAGGGAAGACACCCGGTAGCGCCCCCATATCGCAGGCGCCCTGCACGTTATTTTGCCCGCGCAGCGGATTGACGCCGCCGAATTCAACGCCCATGTTGCCCAGGAGCATCTGGAGATTGGCGCAGCTCATCACGTTGTTTGTGCCGCAGGAATGTTCGGTCACACCCAGGGTATAGATCAGCATTAAAGGCCTCGTTGCGGCCATTTCATGAGCAATTTTCACAATGGTTTCGACCGGCACGCCGGATATTTCGGAGGCTTTTTCGGGCGGATAATTCAAAACAACCTTTTTCAGTTCGTCAAATCCCACACAGCATTCCGAAACGAATTTTTTGTCGTAGAGATTCTCTTTGATCAGAACGTGCATGATGCCGTTTATAAAAGCGACATCGGAGCCGACTTTAATCTGTGCAAAAATATCGGACATCCGCGCCAGATCGTGCTTACGCGGATCGGCAACAATCAGTTTCGCGCCCTTCAATTTCGCCTGTTTGACATAGTAAGCGGCCACGGGATGGGCCTCCGTCATGTTGGTACCGATACAGAAAAACATCTTTGCGTCTTTGTATTCGGCAATCGAGTTGGTGCCGGCGCCGGATCCGAATGACGCGGCAAGACCTGCAACCGTCGGTGCGTGACAAACACGGGCGCAATGGTCGATATTGTTGGTTTGAAAAACAGCGCGAAACAACTTCTGCATGTTGTAGGAATCTTCATTGATGCTGCGCGCGCAGCTGATCCCCGCCACGGAATCCGGACCGGATTCTTTGATGATTTCCTGGAATCTTTTCACGACATGATCCAGCGCTTCATCCCAGGAGGCTTCCTTGAATGAGCCATCGTCCTGGCGGATCAGCGGCGTGGTGAGTCTGTCTTTGGAGTAGATGAAATCATAAGCAAAGCGCCCCTTCACGCACAGGCGGCCGTAGTTGGGCGCGCCGTCTTCGACACCGGTGATTTTTACAATTTGCTCACCATTGAGGTGAAGGTTTTGCTGGCAGCCGACGCCACAATATGGACAGGTGGTGCGGACCGTTTTGATATCCCAGGCACGTCCCAGACCCTCGGCCTTCTTTTCTGTGAGAGCACCTGTCGGGCAGACCTGTACACAATGGCCGCAAAAGACGCATTCGCTGTCGCTGTAGGGATTATCGCCACCGGTGACGATCTTGCTTCCCGAACCCCGATACCCCTGCGAGATGGCGCGATTCACCACCAGCTCGTTGCAGGCCTGCACGCAACGACCGCAAAGGATACAGCGGCTGAAATCACGGATGATAAAAGAATTATCATCTTCGGTCGGATAGATATTTTGTTTATCTTTCTCCTTAAATTGCAGGCTCGTGATTTTATAAAAGTACGACAAATCCTGCAAACGGCAATCACCGTTGGCCTGGCAGGTCAGGCAATTATGCCGGCCTGCGGCCAGAAGCAACTCGACATTGAGTTTACGGGCGCGATGAATCGCATCGCTTTCAGTGGTCACTTCCATGCCCGGCGTTACCGGCGTTGAGCAGGCGGCCATCAGGGATCGTGCTCCCTTGACTTCCACACAGCAAATCCGGCAGGCACCGGTCGGCGTGAATCCTTTCAGATAACACAATGTGGGGATCGTTACGCCGGCGTTTTTTGCCGCATCCAGAATCATCTGTCCCGGTTGGTAGGACGTTTCCTTCCCGTTTAAAATAAATGTATCGCTCATCATGATCTCTCCTTTCAATCATTTCAAAACATTCCAGACACAGGCCGTCATGGGTTCATAGCCTTTGTCCTGCATCAGGATATCCAGATGAATCAGGCCGATGGCCGAAACATCCATATCGCGAGCAAAGAGGTTTCCCGCGCGATAAAGCGTCACCAGGTATTTATTGCACTCATCGCAGACAAAAGCCGATTCCTGCGTCTTGTTTTCGATATAAAAATAATCCATTCCCTTTGAGGCTTCTTTTTCGCAGTAAGGACAAACCACGCGTGTGTAGCGCCAGTTCTGGCCGCACGCGCTGCAATACAAAAATCGTTTGCCGCCTTCTTCTTCAATGAGCGCGATGGATGGATAATTGCCGCAAATGGGGCAGTAGCCCTTCTCCCATTCAAACGCACCTAACGCCTGGCGCACTTCCTTTGCCCGTTGTTCCAGGACCACACGACTCACCAGGCTCATGATAAATGCGGCATTTGAAGGAGAAACTTTCAGCTTATTACCCCAAACTTCCGCCATATCACCCGCGCCTTTTGCGGAGGGTTTAAAATAATCAGAGGGGACAAGTCTTCCTTTTTGAATGAGTTCGCTTAAGTGATCCAAATCTTCGCCCAGGTCGGGAAGCACCTCTTTGACGACTTTGGCCAAAACCAGCGTGATGTGTTTTAAATCTTCCCGGTCTCCCAACAGACTGATCTGTTGGATCACAGAGACGCCGCTTTTGAGTTTTTCTTTATCAATTCGTAAGTTGTTCAAGGGCGCAAGCGGCGCGTCTTGCGCCAGTTGCCGTTGCCTTGCGATCACCGACCCGATTTTTTTTAAGAGGTCGCCTGCATGTTGATATTGTTCGAATGCACGGTCAAGGATTTGACTTATGTCATAAGTAGTACTGCCTGAAATCATGAATGCTCCAGCCCTCCTTTTGTGTGTCGTCATAAAAACGGTAGGGAGCGGTCACGACCGTTCCCTACCGTTTGCAATGATTAAACGGGGTTCTTACGCGGAATGTCCGTGGGCGTCGGATTTCTTTTCTTCGCCCCAGGCCACCAGTTTGCCTTCATGCTCCATCTCTTTGACCCATTTCGGATGCAGCATGGTCAATACCTTTTTGTCCATCCAGCCACTGAACATCGCCTGAACGGAACCGGGGTTGCCGATCGTGCCCAGATACAGGTGGACGAAGAAAAACGTGAAGATAGCCACGAATCCCAGCACGTGCAGCGGATACATCCACCGGACCAAGGCCACAGGAAGCGCCGTCGGAAACCACATGATCAATCCGGTAATGATCATGATCACGCCGAAAACCGCCACGACCAGGAAAAAGGCCTTCTGGCCGGGGTTGTATTTGCCGGTTTCCGGAACCTTGTCCACGTGCCACAAATACCCGCCCGCGGCCCTGATCCAATCCATATCCTCAGGAAACACAAACACGCCCGCTTCCTTCCACCACATCCGTATCGCCATTAATAGCGATACGGCAAAAATCAGTCCGGTGAAGTTGTGAACCAGTTTCAGATTCTTCAATCCGCCGAATAAATAGCCGATAAAGTTAAACGACTGGAACATCATCCCCAGCCCCGTCAGGCACAAAAGCAAGCAGGAGATGGCCATCGTCCAGTGAATAATCCGCTCATAACTATCGGTGACCTGTACATATCCCTTTTTCATGGTTATTCTCCTCCCTTCTGTTCCTGCCCGTCATCATGCGGCGTCTTGGGACCATGTGTAATGTAGTGGATAAACACGCCGGCTGCAGCGGCGCCGGCCGTCAGCAAGCTCAAGGGCTTGAGCAGGTCTTTCCAGACAATCACGGACAGAGGCACTTTTGGATTCACCGGCAATTCATCGTAAACTTCCGGCTTGTACTGCAACACATAAATCACATGAGTGCCGCCCACAAATTTGTCTCCGTAAACATTGGCGTCCCCGCCGAGTTCCGCCACCCGGGCGTAGGCTTTTTTGATCATTGCGTCTTTCGGACCAATCGTTAAAGCCTTGGTTATGCAGGATTTCACACACGCGGGCGGAACGCTTTGTTCGATGCGGGAATAGCACAGGTCGCATTTATAAACCTTGTCGGTTGCCGCGTCATGACGCGGAACGTCAAACGGGCAAGCGGCAATACATTCCTTGCAGCCGATGCATTTGTCTCGGCGGATGCCGACGGTTTTTAACGGCGTATGATACAGAGCACCGCTGGGGCATACTTTCACGCAGGCCGCGTCGGTGCAGTGCATGCAGCCGTCTTTGCGGAAAAGCCACTGAAATTTTCCGTCATCATCACGATATTCCTGGAAACGCATCAGCGTCCAGGTATTCCACTGCAAATCAGGTGGATTCTGATACGTGCCGACCTGTTTGGTTCGCAGTCCCGGCATTTCATTCCACTGCTTGCAGGCCACCTGGCAGCCGCGGCAGGCGGTGCATAAGGTGGTGTCGATCAATTTTACGAGTTCTGGTTTCGTGCTCATCGTCTATTCCCTCCTACAACTTTTCCACGTTGACCATGAACGCCTTGTACTCGGGGCAGAAGGTGTTCGCGCAGCCAACGGTTGGAGTTAAAAAGTTCGTCGTGTCGTCTTTCGTATCCTTGGGGAAGAGCCAGCCATAATTGAAAGGCATCCCGACCTGATGAACTGTTTTCCCTTCAATCGTAAACGGTTTAAGGCGCTGGGTCACCATGGCGACGGCCGTGACTGATCCGCGCACGGAACTGACTTTCACGCGTTCGCCGTTTTTGATGCTCTTTTCCTTGGCCAGCACATCGCTCATTTCTATGTATTGTTCCGGCTGCGCTTCCAGAAGCCACGACTGCCAGCGCGTCAGCGCGCCGGAGCACCAGTGTTCGGTGCAGGAATACGTGGTGATGACATACGGGAATTTCTCGCTTGCTCTTTCAATCTTGTCCATCTCGCCTTCAAAGATTTCGATGGCAGGATTGATAAGCTGTGAGGAAAAAGGATTCTTCGTGAGCGGACCTTCCAGCGGTTCGTAATGTTCGGGAAGGGGCCCGTCGGCCATACCCTGACCGAAGAAAGCGCCCAGACCATCCCGTTGCATGATGAAAGGATATTTTCCTTCTTTTTCCGCCTGCGGAGGCCAGGGACCGTCCGGAACGTCGCCCACCCATTTGCCGTCTTTCCATTCCAGAAGGTTTCGTTTGGGATTGTAAGGTTTTCCGTTGAGATCGACGGAGCAGCGATTGTAAAGGATACGCCGGCCAACCGGCCAGGCAAACGACCAATTGGGAAAGAGACCCAGCCCCGTCGGATCTTCCTTGCCCCGGGACTTCATCTTGTTGATACCGTCCGCGGTGTAGCTTCCGGATATGCACCAGTTGCCGCAGGCCGTTTTCCCGTCGGCCTGGAGATTGCCGAAGCCCGGTACCAGCTGGCCCTTTTTAAATACGACTTTTGTGCCCTTGGCCTTGTCTTCGATGACGGTGTCTTCCAGGAAAACGCCGTTGATCCGCTGAGCCGTCTTGGTCGCGCTGAAATGCCCGTCTTTATCCAGGTAGTCCCAGTAAAGATTCAAGATGGGCTCGGGATGAACTCCACCTTCCTTTGCATACAGGTCTTTGACCGCCTGCATGATTTTGATTTCAATTTCGCCTACGGGAATACACTGATCCGGTCCGTCGCAGGCTTTTTCCTTCCACTGCACCCAGCGGCCGGAATTGGAAATGCTGCCTTCTTTTTCCATGGAGGCGGATGCGGGCAGGAGAAAAACTTCTGTCTTGATATTTTTCGTATCAACACCGGGCGCCCGCCAGAACTGGTAGGTTTCATTGTCAAAAATATTTTCGCCGATCAGCCAGTCGAGCTTTTCGAGCCCTTTGCGCACCTTTCCAGCATTAGGCGAGCTGACGGCGTTATCCGCGCCAATGCAGAAGAATCCCTTGATCTTGCCCTCATACATCCTGTCGAACATGTGCATGGTCGAATAGTGCTTGCCGTCGTCCATCTTCGGCAACCAGGAATAACCGAAATCGTTGTCTTTGGTGCCTGCTTTGTCAAACCAGGCCTTGAGTAGACTGACCATGAACTTCGGATAATTCGAATAGTAGTTGGCCGACTTCGGATCGTGGGAGACCGGCGTGTATTTCTTTAAATATTTGTCCAGGGTGTCCAGTGACGCAGGCGGCGTTTTCAAGTAGCCGGGAAGAATGTGGTAAAGGATCGCATGGTCGGTCGATCCCTGAACATTGGGCTCGCCGCGCATGGCGTTGATGCCGCCGCCCGCGATACCCACATTGCCCAAGAGCATCTGGACAAGCGTCATGGCGCGGATGTTTTCCACGCCGACGGTATGCTGTGTCCAGCCCAGGGCGTAGCATTCCGTTCCCGCCTTGTCCGGAACGCCGGTTGCACTGTAAATCTCGTAAACCTTCAGCAGGTTTTCTTTGGACACGCCGGTGATGCTGGAAACCTTATCGAGCGTGTAACGCGAGTAATGCTTTCTCATAATCTGGAACACTGTGCGGGGATGCGTAAGGGTCATATCCCGGCGGGGAACACCGTTTGCGTCATATTCATAAACCCACGTATCCTTGCTGTACTTACGCTTCTTGGCATCGTAGCCCGAGAATAAGCCGTCTTTAAAATAGAAACTCTCATCCACGATGAACGAGGCGTGGGTGTAATTAAGAACATATTCTTTGAAGTACTTCTTATTCTCGATAATGTAGCTGATCATGCCGCCCAGGAAAGCGATGTCCGTTCCGGAGCGCAGCGGCACATGGAAATCGCAGCGGGCGGAAGTGCGGGTATAACGGGGATCGACATGGATGACTTTTGCGCCTCTTTCCTGGGCTTTCGTGACCCAGCGGAAACCCATGGGGTGATTTTCCGCCATGTTGCTCCCCATGATGAGGATGACATCGGCGTTTTGCATGTCGATATAATGGTTCGTCATGGAGCCGCGGCCGAAAGACTCGGCCAGCGCGCCGACGGACGGGCTGTGGCAAACCCGGGCCTGGTGATCCATATAGACGACTCCCAGCGCTCGCGCCACGGTGGTGATGAGCCAGCACTCTTCGTTATCCACATTGGAACTGCCATAGTGACCGATCGCTTCACAGCGGTTGACCAGCTCGCCTTTGGCATTGCGTTTGATAAAGTTCTTGTCGCGTGTGTCCTTGATGAGGCGAGCCATGCGCGGGAGCGCCCATTCCCAGTCCTTTTCCTCCCACGCCGTGCCGCCGGGCCCGCGATAGAGAACCTTGCGCAGGCGGTGTTCGTTGGCTTCCGTCATCTGGAAGAATCCCGCACCCTTGGCGCAAAGCGCTCCCTCGTTAATGGGATGGTCAGCGTCGCCTTCGATGTTGATGATCTTATTGGTCGCCTTATCCGTGCTGCAGACCAGCCCGCATCCGCAGGAACAGTAACAGCATATCGTTGTCGACTGTTTGGCGATCCTGACCCGGTTCATCTTGTTGAGCTCGTCGGCATAAGCTCTGGCCGGACCTAGATTGAACCCCAGAGACGACAGGGCAACCCCGCCGCCCACAGCTCCGGACATTTTCAAAAACCCTCTTCTGCTGATGTTCATGAACTCCTTCTCCTTTCTGTTAGAGAAATACTGATTGCCTTAAAGACACAGCACCACACCTGCTTAAAAGCGGACGCAATATTAACAATGCTCACGGCGTCAGCCGATGCTGTGTCTTTAAAATAATTTTCTAAACGGGTTTGGTAAAATGTGGTGACCAAACTCGGTTTCCTTTCTGCGCGCCGCCAATCTATCCGGCAGAGCAGTCGGGAAAACCTAGGAGGTCTGCGGGGGGAGGAAGGCGACTAAACGGTTCTCAGGGAGCTCTACAAGCCCCTCAGGAGCTCGTCATCGGCGATGAATTTTTAACGTGGTGGACATAACATCTTCCTTTGTTTTGTCGTTTTTATCTACATCAAGTCACGCATACATTGACCAAAAGTCAAAAATAGTCAATATGTTATATAAAGCATACTTAACTTTATGGAATACTTAAAATAATATATAATTATCGATACCTATGCCAGACATGGAAGGAATAAACAAAATAATCCGATCTAACTTCGGCGGTGATCGGGGTGATTAACTTCAATCGCCGCGTTTGTTCTTTATCATTGCCGGGACTCTCTGTATTGCTCTTTCTAATTTTACGGAAGAAAAAACGAAGGGCGACCAGGTGTACAATGATCTGGCCGGTCACCGTGGACATGAACCGGATGGCATCCGATATACGATCGATGATTTTCCGGTATTCCTTGTTGCACCTGGTCAGATCGAGAAAATCGATCTCCCGCCTACGCAAGCTTTTTGAGCGCGCCAATCTCCCGTCTGGTCACCAGCGGCGGAAGATGGCATAAACGCCATACGCCCCGGGAGCTTTGGTGGGCTCCACGACACGCTTCTGGTGGCAAGATGGGCAGAAATGGAGCCCTTTACAGGAAAACGCCAACAGGCATTGGTGGCCACAGTTTTTACATTTGACGCGGACAAAGCGTTGCGCAGGTCGCCGCAATCAAAATAACGACATATATGACCTTTTCGATATAGGGTCGCCAGAATCCGTGCCTTAAAGACAATTTTTAATAAAAAGCACCGGGCACATTGTCTGCTGCCGGAGCCGCCTCGGGCCTTATCATAAGATTTTAAAATTTAAAACCCTTTGTCCTGATTTATTGACTTTGTTGATATACTACGCCCAGCACAGGCGTAAAGATCGGAAAATATACGCAGCAGGCTGTTTTTTGCGCCTGCCTGTCTCGGACATCAATCTTTTGCGATGCGCCTTTTCGCCCACACTCTTTTGAGCCGCAGGGAATTGCTTACCACCGAAACGGAGCTCAGCGCCATGGCGGCGGCCGCAAACGCCGGGTTGAGCAGTATGCCGAAAAACGGGTAAAGCACGCCGGCCGCGATGGGAATACCGATGATGTTGTAAATAAACGCCCAGAAGAGGTTCTGCCTGATGACTCTCATCGTCAAAGCCGAAAGCGAAATCGCCTCGGGCACGGCCGTCAGATCA
>JAAYKU010000006.1 GCA_012522275.1 Smithella sp. | reverse complement strand
GCGGGGGTGGTCCGCTCCAGCGGGCCGGGGGTGGATCTTTCGTCCCTGGCCTTCCATCTTCCCCATCGCCCCCCTCCGAAAATAATCCTTGACAGTATTTATTTTCCGATTATACTCGCATACAAGTAATTTGTACGCAAGCATACTGAGGTATTCGATGCAGGGAAATGATTGTATATTTTTTCAGTTTGCCAAAGCCTATCAGCTCTCCAGCCGATTTCTCACACAGAAAGTTTCCTCACTGAATCTCACCGCCGTCCAGGCCATGGTGCTTGGGTTTCTGGCACAGGAAGATCAGATCACTTCCAGCGAACTGGGCAGGCGCGCCGAACTCGACAGTGCGACGCTCACCGGCATTCTGGATCGTCTGGAGGCGGCGGGTTTCCTGGAGCGCAAAAGCAACCCCGATGACCGCCGCTCCATTCATATCCATCTGACACCGAAAGGCAGGTCGCTGGGACATGAAACGACCGAGCTTCTGATGGCCGCCAATCAGGAATTTTTACAGGTGCTCGACGACCAACAAAAAGAGGAACTCTTCAACATCATTCAAACTTT
Organism: Smithella sp.; assembly: GCA_012522275.1. GTDB lineage: Bacteria > Desulfobacterota > Syntrophia > Syntrophales > Smithellaceae > UBA8904. Next base: position 7,828 of record JAAYKU010000006.1, on the reverse strand, counting down.
GCGTCTTTCCAGCCCGCAGACCTGACGACGCACACCATCCCGGCATCGCGACCGGAGAAAAGGAGCAATTATGGGAACGATTCATAAAACCGGGTGTGTCTTGTGCCCGCAAAACTGCGGCCTGCAAATCGAAGTGGAAGCAAACCGCATCGTCAAGGTCAGGGCTGATAAAACCAACGCCAAAAGCGAAGGCTATGTCTGCCGCAAGGGCATGAATGTCGCTTACCACCAGCACAACGCCGACCGCCTGCAATACCCGCTCAAAAAGGTCGGCGGCAAATTTGAGCGAATTTCCTGGGATCAGGCCACGGATGAAATCGCCGCCAAACTCAAAAGCATTGTCGGCACGCACGGCCCCCGTTCGTTTGCCTATATGGGAGCCTCCACGCAGGGATGCCATTTTGAAGCAGGTTTCGGCATCCGCCTCATGCGCGGCCTCGGCTCTCAATACCACTACAGCGCCCTGGGCCAGGAATTCGCCGGCGCCTTCTGGGTGATCGGACACACGCACGGGCGCCAGTATCTTCATGACTCCCCTGATGTGGACAATGCCGATGTCCTTTTCACCTTAGGCTGGAACGGTATGCAAAGCCACCAGATGCCTCAGGCGCCTGTCAAGCTCAGACGGTTTTCCAAAGACAAAAACAAGGTGTTGATTGTTGTCGATCCGCGCAAAACTGAAACGGCAGAGCTTGCCGATATTCATTTGCCCATCCGGCCCGGCACGGATTCGCTGCTGCTCAAAGCGATGATTTCCATTATTCTGAAGGAAGGATGGGAAAACAAAGAATACATCCGTGCACACACAAACGGCTTTGACCGGGTACGATCTTATTTTGAAAATTTCGACGCACGCGCCGCGTTGGAGGTCTGCCAACTTGATTTCGACGAAGTCTATAAGGTTACCCGTATTTACGCCACGCGCAAGTCGGCCCTGCGTAACGATCTGGGAATTTTCATGGGACGCCATGGGCCCCTTAACTCTTATCTGATTGTCATTTTGCAATCCATCTGCGGCAGGTTGTGCGTTAAAGGCGGCAATGTCATCCACGGCCATATGATGCCCATCGGTTCACACTCGGATGAAACCAACCCCAAAACATGGCGTACGGCGGCCACAAATTCCTTTCCGGTCTGCGGTGTTTTCCCCCCGAACGTCATGCCGGAGGAGATTCTCTCCGATCACCCGGAGCGCCTGCGGGCGGTGCTTGTCGCGGGCTCCAACCCGCTTCGCTCTTATGCGGACACCACTGCCTATGAAAAGGCTTTCGGGAGGCTGGAGCTTCTGGTCACGGCGGAAATCGCCATGACGGAAACGGCGGCCCTTTCAGATTATGTCCTGCCTTCGCGAAGCGGTTATGAGTCATGGGACAGCACTTTTTTCCCCTTCACTTATCCCGGCATCCATTTTCAAATGCGCCGCCCGATTATCGAACCGGAAGGAGAACAGTTGGAACTGGGTGAAATTCATCTGCGCATCGCCGACAAGCTGGGGCTCATTCCGCAGATTCCGGAGAACCTTTATCAGGCCGCGCTGGAGGGCCGTCCGGCTTTCGCGAAAGCCCTGATGGAATACGTTGGGGCCGAACCGACAGCTTTCAAAGCCATGCCGTTTATATTGGGGAAAACACTCGGCCAAGCCCTGGGGTCGGTACATCTGGCGGCGCTTTGGGGCATGCTGCAGGCCGCTCCCAATTCTTTTTATGAAAACGCCGCGCGCGCCGGATTTAAGCCCGGGCCGGGCCTGAGCGAAGAAATCTTTCAGCGGCTTGTCGATCATCCGGAAGGCATCTGGGTGGGCAAAGTCGATCCCGATGATAACTTCTCGGCTCTGAGAACTTCTGACGGGAGAATTAACCTGCATATCCCCGAACTGCTCGACGAACTGCAGACGATTGAACCGGCGCCGGAAGAAAAGGCGCTTGTGCTGCCCGCCGCGTTCCCGTTGATTCTGATGGCCGGGCGGCATGTGGACACTAACGCGAACACGAATATGCGCGATCCGGCATGGAACGAGGGCCGGCGCGCCTGCACACTGACCATGCACCCCGACGATGCGGCGTCTCTGAATTTGACAGACGGGCAGCAGGTGCGTGTCAGCACCGAGGCGGGCACGGAGGAGATTGAACTGGAAATCACGGACACGGCCAGGGTCGGCCATGTAACCATGCCGCACGGTTTCGGCCTGGTGTATGACGGTGTCAAATACGGAGCCAACGTAAACCGTTTGACAAAAAACACGCACCGCGACCGCTTCGGCACACCGCAGCACCGCTTTGTGCCCTGCCGGGTGGAGGCGGTCTAAAAAGAAAGGAATCAATATGAGCGAACTGGTAAAAATCGAAATCACTGAACATGTAGCAGATGTCCGTTTCAACCGTCCTGATAAATACAATGCCCTGAGCTTTGATCTCATCGACGCCATGGCAGAGGCCATCGACCGCCTGGCGGCCTGGCCGGGCGTGCGGGCGGTGGTCATCTCGGGAGAAGGCAAAAGTTTTTGCGCAGGGCTCGACATTGAAAACTTTGCGGCCATGCAATCCGGCGAAAAGAAATTCCCTGACCTGACAGATCGCTACAAGGATAAAATTTCCAACATTTTTCAGCATATCTGCTACGGCTGGAAAGAGCTGCCCGTACCGGTGATCGCCGCCATCCACGGCGTCGCCTATGGGGGTGGTCTGCAGATCGCCATGGGGGCCGATATAAGATTTTGCACGCCGGACACCAAATTTTCAGTCATGGAAATGCGCTGGGGACTGATCCCGGACATGAGCGTGACACAGACTATCCGTGATGTCCTTCCCATTGACGTGGCCAAAGAACTTATTTTTACGGGTAAAATCATCAAAGGGGAAGAAGCGTTCAAGCTGAAGCTGGTAACTCATGTATGTGAAAATCCCTACAATGACGCCATGGCGCTCGCCGGCGAGATCGCCTCGAAAAACCCGGATGCCATCCGCGCCGCTAAAAAGCTGGTAAACGAGGTCTGGCATGGTGATTCCGCCCGGGGGCTCATGATGGAATCCGAGCTGATGATGACGCTGATGGGCAGCGCCAACCAGCTTGAGGCGGTAAACTCCCAGCTGGGTGGAACTCCGCCCAACTTCAAAGACCCGGCGTGAAGAAGTGGAAAGCTCGATGCGGGCCAAAGCCCGCAGGCCATTGCCCGCTTGCTGTTTCGTTTGAAATAACAGGCAGGGCTCAGGTAACTTGAAATACAAAAATTATTTTACGAGGTTGCCGTTATGTCAAAATTGCTGGAAATGCTCGGATGCCGCTACCCTGTCATTCAGGGTCCGATCGGTATGTTCAACAGTCCCGAAATGGTTGCCGCTGTGAGCGAGGCGGGAGGCTACGGCCTGCTGGCGGTGGGCTTTATCAATGAAGGAGACACGGTCCGCCGCCTCATTGACGACGTGCGCAAGCTGACAGACAAACCTTTCGGCGCCAATGTCGTTTTGCTCAATCCCTCCAGCGGCGAGTTTCTGAAAATACTGGCGGACGCGGGCGTGAAAACCGTAACCACCTCCGTCGGTTCTCCCCGAGATATCTACCCGGTCATCCACGACCTGGGTATGAAGGGCCTTCACGTGGTCCTGGCGGCGGCCCATGCAATAAGCGCGGCAAAGGCGGGTGTGGACGGCCTGGTGGTGGTAGGCTCCGAAGCGGGAGGACTCAGAACCACCGGCTCTGAATCTTCCACCATGGTTCTCGTCCCCCTGGTGGCCGATGCCGTAGATGTGCCGATTGTGGCCGCAGGCGGCATCGCCGATTCCCGCGGCTACAGGGCGGCTCTGGCACTGGGCGCCCAGGGGGTTCAGATCGGCACGAGGTTTTTGGCATCTGAAGAAAGCCCGGCAGGCGCCGCATGGAAAAAAGCGATCATGGAGTGCGCCGACGGCGGAACCGGCCTGATTCCGCTCGAGGACACGCGCATGGCGCAAAGGCTCATCATCACTCCCTGGATCAAGGAAAAGCTCGCCGATCCATCGGTGAAAAACCTGACGGCGCTTCTGGAGCGCAATCCGGAAGCTACGGGCAATTTTGAACGCGCGGCTTTCGGCTGCGGCCAGGTGGGTGCGCTCATCAAAGACATAAAACCGATCGCAAAAATCATCTCCGAGATGGTGTCTTAAGCGCCCCTTTTCAAGTGTGCCGGAATTATTTCTCCTTTTTCACGCTCTGCAGCATTTTGTCCGCTCCGTCCTGGAATGCCTGCAGATAAGCCTGCTGTGTCGATGATTCGAACAGCAGCCCCACATCGGATGAGTAATTCACGGCAATGTTGATCGCCCGCTTGCAGCCGATTACCGGCTCGCCGTTTTTTGCTATTTCCTGCGCGAGCTTCAGCGTCTCTTCCATGAGCTTCGCCTTGGGATAAACGTGCTCGACCAGACCGATACGCAACGCCTCCGGCGCGTCGATTCTTCTGCCTGTGTAAATGAGCTCTTTGGCCTTGCCGACGCCTACAACTCTGGGCAGGCGCTGTGTGCCGCCTCCGTCGGGAATAATCCCCAACTGCGCCTCGGGAATGGAAAATTGCGCCGTTTCGTCCGCCAGGCGGATGTCGCATCCCAGCGCCAGCTCGAGGCCCGCACCGAAACAAAAACCGTTGATGGCGGCAATGACCGGAACCGGCAGTTTTTCAAAAGCGGTGAAACAGTCACGGTAGATCTGAATGTGGCCGAAACGGTCGTGGCGTTTCATTTCACTGGACATATCCTCGCCGGCGGCGATCATCTTCAGGTCGATGCCCGCGCAAAATGATTTGTCCCCCGCGCCGGTGATAATGGCCACGCTTATGGACGGATCCGCCAGAATATGGGCCGCCGCGTCATAAAGCCCTTTGAGGATACCTCCGTTAAAGGCATTTCTCGCCTCGGGGCGGTTGAGCACAATCGTGGCGATTTTGTCTTTAACTTCCAACTGAACATCGTGGTACGTAAACATATATTCCTCCTTCATTGGGTTTCGTAGCATGCCAGTATCTCGCCGAAATAAAGGGTATGATAATCCTTCAGTGGATAAATGGCCCGGTCGAAGACCGCATCGAGATAATCGGGATTCATGGCGGACTTGAAAACAATCCGGCATTCAAAATGAATACCGGCTGCCTCGATAATGGGCGATGTCGTGTGCCGGCCGTTTTGTGTTTTCAAATTACAGGCCTTGAACTTGTCCACATCGCGGCCCGATTTTGTGCCGCAAAATGTAGTCTCTTTGAGCATATCTCCCGACGGAACGGTCACCGTGAAGTCGGCGGCTTTTTCAATAATCCCGAAAGTATGGCGGGTGGGGCGTACCGCCGCCATAAAAACCGGCTTTTGCCAGATGAAGCCTATCGTGGCCCAGCCGATAGTCATCGTATTCAGGCCCGCCTCTGACTTCACGGTCAAAAAAGCGCCTTTTCTTATTTTCGCCATTGCCTCTTCGGCAACGCTCATATAATTCAATTCCTTCATCACCAACTCCTTAAAGAAAATCTGTCATGGCGGACATTTTGCCCCAGCGCCCGCAATAGTCAAGACAAATTTGACGAGTGTGTAAAAAGCCCGGAGGCTGCACCCGAGCGTGATTTTCTAAAAAAAGCCGCCCCCGTGGGGGCGGCCATTGTAGCTTTGGTCAGTTTGAGATTTACTTTTTAGCCCCACTTTTTCTCCGCCGCCGCGTTTTTACCGGCAATGCGGCCGAAAATCAGACAATCTAAAACGGCGCAACTGCCCAGCCTTACCGCGCCATGCACGCCGCCGGTAATTTCTCCCGCCGCGTAAAGGCCGGCAATGGGCTTGTCCGTCATCACATCCATGGCCTGCGCCCTCGTATTGATATTCAGGCCTCCCATGGTGTGGTGAACCTTCGGCATGAGGCGCAAAGCGTACCACGGGCCGGGGCCAAGCGGCTTCTGGTTTTTCTGCAGATACCTGCCCCATTCCTCGTCTTTGCCGGCCAGCACGCTCTTATTCCACTTCTCGACTGTTTCCTTCAGTGCGCCGGCAGGAATACTATATGCCGTCGCCATGTCGTCCAGCGTTTCGTATTTTTTGACAACGCCTCTTTCCATGAGTTTGGGCAGGGCTTCCGCGATCGCAATCTGCCCGTAGGCATAGCCTGCAGCATCGGTGAAGGCGATGCACTTATTTCCCGCCTTGATGATCGCGTCTGCACGAATTTTACGATCGGCCAGTTCGTTGACAAAACGTTTACCGGTTATCGTATCCACCCACAGGCCGTACATGGCGCCCAGAAGCTGAGCGAAGAAGGGCGAAAGCCCCATGCCTTTTTCATCCGGGCTGCCCCAGGGGCCTAGCTGAATCCAGGAAACCTGAATTGGAATACAACCGACGCGAAGGGCCTCACGCAACGACTCCGATGTCGCACCAGGCTGATTGGTCGTCTGGACCTCCGCGGTCAGGCGCGGATCCTGAAGCGTACGGAAACCAACGTCCGCACCGAACCCGCCAGTGCCCAAAACGACCGCTTTTGCCGCTTTAATGTTTTTCAAATTTCCGCTTCCGGCATTCGGGAAAACATATTTCTCGCGAATCTGCACACCTTTGACCCGCCCGTCGGCGTCGCGGTAAATCTGCGTCAGGTAACACTGCATTCTGGGAACCACACCCAGCTCCTTGAGTTTAGCCAACTGCTGCGAGACAATGGCCGATCCGCTTTGGTTGTGTGTGCTGTACATGCGCGGCACAGAATGCCCGCCTTCCTGCGAGACCTTGTCTTTGTACTTGACTCCCAATTCGTTTATCGTCCATTGAACTGTATCATTGGATTGGAAGGCCACCATTTTAGCCAGCTCGACATGGTTCAGATGCAACCCCGCGGTCAGCATATCCTTGAGCAGCAGATCCGGTGAATCCTCGATGCCTTCTTTGGCCTGAAGCGGCGAGCCGGCCGCCGAAACCACGCCTCCGTTGATAATGGAGTTTCCACCGGGTGTACGCATTTTTTCCAGCACGACTACCGACGCCCCGGCTTTTTTCGCCTCATAGGCGGCAGCCAGACCGGCAAAGCCGCTGCCGATGACAACGACATCAAATGTTTCATCCCATTTTTGGGGAACTGCCGCCGCTTCTGCCTTCCAGGGTGCCAGCGTTACACCGCCTGTGGCCAGCCCAGCCACGGCAGCCGCCCCTGTCGCTGTTTTCAGAAAATTCCTTCTGGATAATGACATCTTCTCTTTTTTCATATTTTCCTCCTTTTACTTGTTTGCCGGTTGCCTGTATGAACAACCTGTTCGCGTCTGAAAAATCATCGGTTAATCTTTTGCGGGCAGATGCTCTTTATGGAAAATATCCGCTTTTGAACAAATACATACGAGATTGTTTTTTCCAAATCGGATAAACCCGCAATACATACTGCCTGCATAAACGTAATCTGTAAAATAATCTGAGTCAGGTAATGGTGATTGAATTGCCGCTTGTTTTGAAATGCTCTGGATCATGGACTGATTTTTTTTTTACTTTTTATCACAAAACCCAAAATGACTCAAGACGGACCTGAAAAACTGAGGCAGAAATACAGTGATAAGTAATAAGTGATAAGTGATAAGCGCTGTGCCGCCGGTAGTGTTCCCCTTTGGAGGGAGCCGAGGGGGAGGATGGGAAACACAAAATAACAAGTCCACCCCCGCCCCGATGAATCGAGGCACCCCCGCCGGGAGACTGTGTCGCAATTACTTTTTTGTCATTCCGTGCAAGCGAAGCGCGACTTTGAGCCTGCCCCGTGCCTGACACGGGGGAATCCAGTATTTTCAGCATGTTCTATAGGGGTAGGAACGACGCATTGATTTGCGTCGCCCCTCCCTCCGAACCGGACT
>JAAYKU010000057.1 GCA_012522275.1 Smithella sp. | reverse complement strand
CTTATTCCAAAAATCTTCCTGAGATGCTTTTCCGGTGATGTAGCCTGTGTCGTAGATTGTGTCGGCGGCGGTCTGAATAAGAGAATCGGCATCCAGTCCGTTGGCCTCAGCAATAACCCGCAGCCCTTTTTTCCATCCCTCTGCTGAAAGCACTCCGCCATAATCGAACAAAACAACATCCGGTGTTGCGTTGATAATGCATGACTCTGTCAATGATACACCCTCTTTTTAAATCGTCATACCGGCGAAGGCCGGTATCCAGAACAGAATAAGCAAATAGCGAGTAGCTGATAATGGATGGCGGGAAGCCAAAGACAGCAAGTCCACCCCCGGCCCGCTGAAGCGGGCCACCCACGCCGGCGGGGGACAGTAATGAAAATTACGGAATCGAAAGACGCCGATGGCTTTTTACAAGCCCCTCATGTACTCGGGGCGCAAAAGTCGCGGGTCCTGCCGGGAAATAAGCGCGTTTAGCTGGTCGAGGATTCTTTGCTTATCTCGCGGGAGTGTGCCGCGTATCGCGAAGTAGTTGGAGGCGTGCATCGAGCTGAAAAAGCAGTTCGTGAAAGTGGACAGCTCCACCATAGAGCGCAATTCCTTGAGCGAATCAAACGGCGTTATCAGTTCAAACCGGCCGTCTTGTACTTCCTTGTGCAGCTCAGTTCCCGGAACCAGGGTCAAAGTCAGTGCGCCGGCATAATCAGGGTCCATCCGCGTGAGCGCCCTTGCCGTTTCCTGGACATGCCTTGCACTTCCTTCGACACCACCCAGCCCGAGAATTACCGTTACAGAAAGAAGAATACCCGCCTTCTTTACTTTCTGCGCCGCCTCCACCATCTGGTCCTGGGTCACGTTTTTCTTTATGTGCCGCAGCACCTCATCGTCGCCGCTTTCCACGCCCATGTAGAGAATACCGAGCTTCTGGTCACGCAGCGCCTCGAGTTCATCGACCTTGCGCCTGAGGATGTCCTGCGGTGTGGCGTAACTGGCGATGCGCTCTATGCGGGGGAATTTAGCGTTGAGATATTTTAGTGCTTCAAGGAGCTTCGGATAGGGATAGACCAAAGCGTCGCCGTCCTGGAGAAATACTTTTTTTCCATCCCAGCCGTGTAAAATCGCGTAAACGATATCAGGCTGGCCCGGCACCCAGACGCGGGAACTGACGAACATGGACATGGCGTCAATTTCGCGCTTGACGTCTTCGAGGTCGCGCAGACCCAGATTCGTGAATGAGAAATTACAAAAAGTGCATGAATTATTCGAACAGCCTGATGTAAGCGGCAGATAGTAGCTGGCGTGTTCGCTGGGGGGCCTGATGATATCCGGTCTGACAAATGACATTTTTCCATCCTTTTATTTTCAATTAAAGATAACATATAGACGCGAGGCCTGCTTTGTCAAGACAGACCGGCGTGCGACACTTTTTTCAGGGCTTTACGGTTATTTGTTTTTGCACACATCGTATAAAAAATTGCACTTCTGCTGGCATGCCTGCTTGAGGCCGATCGTTTCCGGGCAATCCAACCGGCACGACAGCTGCTCTGCCTTGCATCTAACCTCTGTACAACAGCAGCAGGTCATCAATAACGCCGACAGCATAACCAGTGTGATTATTTTTTTCATTTCCCCCTCCCTCTTTGTCAGTTTTGTGATCGGGTTATCGCCTTATCTCATACAAGACACGTTTAACTCAATACAAATGACGTGCTCTGATGCAACCGGACAGGAGGTTACGCTGCCCCGGAGCGTATCGCGTCGGCCGGCTTTGCCATTGCCTCGGAATCAGCAGGCGAGTCTGCAACAAAGCTTAACACCCATTGAGCGGAGGGCTATTCGCCATTTTCTTTATTTTTCGCAATGTCGTTGCATCCGCAGGGCTATTTTGCTAAAAAATTGTAAAATTTAAACCGGGACAAATAAAGGCTTCCCGGAGAAAGGAACAAAATGCGGCCGATTCGTGAAATAATGGAAGCAAAAAGCATGGTCGTGATCGGAGCGTCGCGGGATCCGGAAAAACCGGGTTCTCAACTGCTCAAGGTTCTGCGGGAGGTTGGTTATGCGGGGCGCATCGCCGGTGTGAACCCGCAGGGGGGACAGATGTTCGGTGTCAGCGTGTACCCGAACATCAGGGATGTGCCGTTCGAAGTTGACCTTGCGGTTTTGCTCATACCACCGCGTTTCGTTCCGGCCGCCCTGCGCGAGTGTGCGGACAAGGGCGTCAAGGGGGTGGTAATCTCCGCTGAGGGATTTGCTGAAACGGGGACTGAAGGGGCCGGTTATCAGCAGGATGTGCGCGCAATCTTGAAATCATCCGGAATGAGGGGATTCGGCCCCAACACACTGGGCCTGGTCAATACCGCCACAAAGCTGACGACCTCCTATTTTTCCTCTTCCCGTATGCTGAAGGCGGGTCCGATCGGTTTTGCCGCCCAGTCCGGTGTTTTTGTGGGCGCTCTTTTGCGCTATCTCAGTTCGCTTGAAGGCCTGCGCCTGTCCAAAGGAATCGGCCTGGGCAACAAGGTGGATGTCAATGAGTCCGATGCCCTTTCCTACCTTGCCGACGATGAGCAGACGAAAATCATCGGCCTGTATCTGGAGGATGTAAAAGACGGGAAGCTCTTTGCGGAAACCTTGAAAAAAGCCACGGGGAAAAAGCCGGTGCTGATTATTAAAAGCGGCCGCACACAGGCCGGCGCGAAAGCTTCGGCCTCTCATACGGCGAGCATGGCGGTCGAAGACGCGGTGTTTGACGGTATCGTGCGGCAGGCCGGGGGGCTGCGTCTTGCCGGTATAGATGAATTTGTCCGGACGTTAAAAGGGTTCCTCAACATGCCTCTTCCGGCGGGCGGGCGTCTTGCCTACGTCACTTACAGCGGCGCTCAGGCAATCATGAGCATTGACGCGGCAGTGGAAGAAGGGCTGGAGGCCGCGACGTTTGCCGAAGGCACACTCGAAAGAATCGGCCGCGTGGTCGCGACTGCCTCAAAGACAAAAAATCCCATCGACATTTTTCCCGACTGGCTGGCGCACGGGTATGAAAAAACCACCTCCGGGATTGTCAAGGCGCTTCTGGACGACACGGGTGTGGACGGGGTTGTTTTCATTTCCGCGGCTGAAAAAGACCCCGCTCTTCATCAGCCCCTGGCCGATGCGGTGGCGGCCAACCGCAGCAAGCCGGTTTTTGTTTCACTGCTGGGGGACAGGCAGTATAAAGAAGCGAGCGAACGCATGCTGGAGGAGGCGGGCATTCCCTGTTTTGACTTTCCGGAGCAGGCGGTCCGTGTTTTTGCCCGCATGAGGCGCTATGCTGTGACACGCCAAAGGCTTTAGCCGCATCCCGGCATTTCACCGCGTGGATATTTTTTACAAAAAGATGTCGATAAAATCTGACGCGGGCACCTGCTTTTTGTTTTTGATCGCCCGCCTGCCGCCGGTGAAGGAGGTTGTTGCGCACTGTCTGTAAATCGTGCAGTGGCCATCTTTGTCCGGCCTGTAGCCGCGGCACACGCGCAGGACATCCGGCGATATTTCGTCAATCAGCACTATTTTCCCGTCTGTGCGTTTGAGGCGGCCCAGCTCGAATTTGCCGTCAATGACGTGCAGGCCTCTGGCGGCGAACTCTTCCGAGACGATTTTAGCGATTTTCTGCACCAGTTTTACGCTGTCGGAGATTTCTTTTTTTGTCAGAGCGCCGGTTTCTTCGAGCGCCTCTTTCGTGATCAGAATGTCGCTGTCGCCTTTGGTCCAAATCTCCACAAGTCTGTTCGTGTTCCTGCAGGGGCGTACAAAAGGGTAGCGTCTCCAGAAGCTGCCGGTGGCGTTGTTACGCCAGGTGAATTCCAGATTCGCCAGCGGTTCCGCACCGGCCAACTCAGGCGCGGCCGCCTTGAGGGAAAGAGGCCTTGCCGGCTCCACGATCATCTCGTTGTCGCTTACGGTATCAACGTAGTGGGTTGCTATTCCTCTGGATTGAAGCAGCTTGAAGAAGTGGGTGGCAAAGCGGCAGGCAATCGCCCCCTTGCCCGGAATTTCGCCGACTACCTCGTCGCGGCCCGGGTCGAAAACAGTTTTTCCATTTTCAATGTAGCCTGTGGCCCTGTCGGTAAAGACAAGCCGGTACCTGCCTTTGTATGTACCACCGGGTATTTTGAAAACATCTTTCGATTTGCCGCGATAGACGAGATTCTGTTCTGCCATTTTATTGTCCCCCTGGAAATGAGTGCCCGCAATTTTTTCTCAACCGGCGCATCAGGATTTTCAGGCGGGGGAGCGGCCCCCGCCCGTGATACGCAGATAATCAACACATGACCGTTTGTGTGCCGGTTCTCTTTAAAAAACGACGAGTACGCCGGCCCGGCCCGACCATTATACCCACCCGCGCAGTTTCGCCGCCTGAGCCACCCGGTTGATGGCGATGACATAGGCCGCGTCACGCATGTACAGGTCCTTTTCCCGGGCTAGTTCGTGCACCGCGTGAAAAGCGGAGGTCATTTTGAAATCGAGTTTTTCGAGAACCTCTTGCTTCGGCCAGAAATAGTTGGTGTTACACTGAACCTGTTCGAAGTAACTGCATGTCACGCCGCCTGCGTTGCACAGAAAGTCGGGCACCAGAAAGATGTTTCTGGCTCTGATCAACTCGTCGCAATCCGGTGTGGTCGGGCCATTGGCGCCTTCACAAAGTACACGGACTTTGTCGCTCACCTTGGCAAAAGTGGTGGGCGTGACCTGGTTTTCCAGTGCACAAGGCAACAGTATATCGACCTCCTGGGCGATCCAGGCGTCTGCCTCGAGCAGTTCGCAGCCGATCTTTTGCGCCTTGTCTTTATCGATAGTCCCGAAGGAGTCCTTGATCGACGCCATCTGTTCGATATCGAGGCCTTCTTTTTTACGGAAGGTGTAGGACTTTTTATCGTTGTTGTCCCAGCAGGCGATGGCGATGACCTTCCCGCCCATCTCCCAATACAGGCGCGTGGCATATTCGGCGACATTGCCGAACCCCTGAAAGCTTGCCGTGGTCGTGGCAATATCTATATTCAGTGCTTTGAGGGCTTCGCGCAGTGTATAAATGACGCCGTAGCCGGTGGCTTCCGTCCGGCCCAGAGACCCCCCCATGCCGACCGGTTTTCCGGTAATGAAGCCCGGATAGTGGCCTCCGTGGATAGTCTCGAACTCATCCATCATCCAAAGCATGTGCTGGTTGTTCGTCATGACGTCGGGTGCCGGCACATCCTGCACCGGCCCGATATTTTTGGCGATCTGCCGGACATAGCCGCGGCAGAGCTTCTCCTGTTCATTGAGGGAAAGCTGGCGCGGATCGCAGATGATGCCGCCCTTGCCGCCGCCGAGCGGTATATCGACAACCGCGCATTTCCACGTCATCCACATCGACAAAGCCCGGATCGTATCCACCGTTTCCTGCGGGTGAAAGCGGATGCCGCCTTTGGCCGGTCCGCGCGCGTCATTGTGGTGAATTCTGTATGCGTTGAAAACTTTCGTGGTACCGTCGTCCATTTTCACCGGTATGGTAAAATGATATTCCCGGCTCGGCTGACGCAGTAGATCACGTGTGGCCTGATCAAGACCGATCTGGTCGGCCACCTTGTCAAACTGGGTTTGTGCCGACACATAGGCGTTATAAGACTCTTGTGCCATTTTCGATAACCTCGCTTTCCTGATGTTTTTTAACAAAACGGATAATGCGCTCGTTTCGGCGCAGGAATAAAGCGCCGCTTCCCGCCCCCTGTGGCCGCTGGTTCAGAGGTCTCTGACGGGGCTTTCCTGACAGGCCGCGAAGTATATTGAGGTGACTTTTATGTGTCAAGAAATTTATTGGCGAAGTTTTGACCGGATTAAGAGTTGATAAAGGGGTGCTTGTGAGACAGGGAAAAGGGGCTCAAAACTTCCGGCTAAAGAAAAGGGGAGCTTGACGCTCCCCTTTGCAAAGGAGGGACGGGTGCATTGGCTGATAAGACTTACCCGCCCTTAATCCTCATCCACGTTCGGGATATAGCCGCCCCCGCGCATCATAGGGCCGCGGAAGCCGAATCCCTGCCCGCCGCATCCGGGCCAGAATTCAGGACCATAACCGCCGCGGCCTCTGATGCCGTGGCGCGGCCCGAAACCGTAGCTTTTGCTCCAGCGTAAATCGGCCAGCTTTTCATTTTGCTGTGGGGTCAAAACCGCGCGCACATCCAGCCGCAGCGCCGTGGCCTTGTCCTCCATTTCATTGCGCAATGCTCTTAATTCCTGCTGTGCGGCCGCGATTTGTTCTCTGTCCGGATTGGCCTGGCGCCACAGTTTGCGCATCTCAACGGATTTGTCGTAAATCTTCTCGCGCAGTTGTCTGGTCGCTTTGTAGTGGCTTTCCTGCAACGCTTCGATTTTCGTTTTCTGTTCGCCGGTTAACTGCAGCTCGTCCCAGACCGTGCCACGGTTGTAGTTCCATCCTCTGGATTTCCCGAAACCAGGGCCCCAGGCAAATGCCTGCGAGGCTAAAAGCACTCCCAGCGTGGCTGCTGCCAATATAAGGGTTAATTTTTTCATGGTTACTCTCCTTTCGTATGATTTATGCTAACCTTTCTCCCGAGGTTATTGCATACGACATGCCATTCTGTTTATGTGTTTGTAATTATGGAGTTATTTACATAACAGAAGAAATAATATTTGCGTTTTACCCTCAATGAGTGGATAATCACTACCCACTTAAGGTATCCAATGGGCAGATTGTAACCAGAAGATGCGGGGCATAGACAATGAAAAAAGAAAAAAAGAAAAAAATCCGCTTCGATATTTCCGCCTGGGTTTTGCTAAGTGCGGTAGGCGTCGTGATTGCCATGTTGACGATGATGATTTTCATGCAGTACCAGCAAAGAAGGAATCAGGCGGTTACTCTTTTTGTGGAAAAAGGCACGACGCTGATCCAGTCCTTCGAGGCGGGGCTGCGCTGCCGGGGGGATATGGACGACATGTTTCATATTCAGAAGCTTCTGATGGAAACCGCCGACCAGCCGGACATTGATTATATGATTGTAACCGACGGCGACGGAAATATCGTGGCAGACAGCGAGCCGGTCATGGTGGGCACAAGCTACGGGCTGGACCTGGCGATAAAAGAAAAGGGCAAAAGTTCCGTGCACTGGCGGCAAAGCGCCAATCCGGAAGGCGCGGACACATTTGAGGTTTACCGGCTCATCTCCCCCACGCGGGCCCCGGGTGTAAAAGACGAGCCCCCGCTGAGAGTCTTCATAGGCTTCAATATGGACAAAATTGACAAGGCATCACGCGAGGACGCGCTGCGGACACTTCTTTTTGCCGTGATTCTCATCATCATCGGCTCTTTTGCCATCGTTTCTTTGTTCCTCGTGCAGGCGTACCGTCATACTCGCGTTTCACTTTCCCGCGTCACTCTTTTTTCGGAAGCGCTGGTCAAAAATCTGCCTATCGCGCTTCTGGCGGTGGACAAGGCAGGCAAAATCACCGCCTGCAACGAGCAGGCAGGGGTGCTTCTGGCCTGTGACACTCACGAAGCCACCGGACAGGATGCAGCCGGTGTGTTGCCCGCGGCTTTTTCGGAACTGCTGGAGAAAATAGATCGGCAGGAAGAGCCGGTGGAAGCTGATATTGCGGTCCCCTCCGAAACAAACGAGCCGCGGACATGGGAGGTTGTTGGGGCCGCCTTTGCCGATGATGAGGCCTCCGAAGGCAAAATACTGCTGGCGCGCAATGTGACGGCGCTCAGGCGGATGGAGCGTGAAATTGTCCGCAGCCGGCATTTAAATGCCATCGCGTCGCTTGCGGCGGGGGTCGCGCACGAAATCCGCAATCCACTGAGCTCCATCAAGGGATTTGCCGTCTATTTCAAACAAAGGCTGGCCGGTAATAAAGAAGACGAAGAAACGGCGGATGTCATGATTGCCGAGACGGAAAGGCTCAACCGGGTCATCAGTCAACTCATCGAGTTCGCCCGTCCGATGACACTCAATAAAGAGCTTGCGCATCTGGCGGATCTGATTTTTCAAACACTGCGCCTGACGCAGGAGGATGCGAAAAAAAACGAGATAGAAGTAAACATGCAAGAGCAGGGGCATTTGCCTCCGGTAATGATCGACCCGGATAAGATTAAACAGGTGCTGCTCAATATTGTTTTGAATGCTTTTTCGGCCATGCCGGCGGGCGGCCGGCTCACGGTGGCTTTGACCCGGAAAAACGATATTTTAGAACTCACCGTCTCCGATACGGGAGGGGGCATCAGCGACCACGACATGCCGAGGATTTACGACCCTTATTTTACATCCAAACCGGCGGGCACGGGTCTGGGATTGGCCATCGCCCAAAAAATAATGGATGCGCACGGAGGTACGATCAAGATAGAAAGCCGCGCAGGTGAGGGCACGAAAGTTCTGCTTGGCTTTCCCCTGTCGGCAAAGGAGGTATAAAATGCAAGAGGCGCTGGAAGTTCTGATTGTGGACGATGACGCGGCACACAGGGTGATGCTCAAAAAACTGATCGGCGGCTGGGGCTACCGTGTATTCGAGGCGGATGACGGCTCTGCGGCCATTGAAGAGGCGAGTCGCCGGTCTTTTGACCTGATTCTGATGGATATCCGCATGGTGAACGTCTCTGGCATCGAGGCGCTGGAGCGGATTAAAATGATCAATCCCTCCGTTCCGGTCATTATCATGACGGCCTACGCTTCTGTGGAAACGGCTGTGAGCGCCCTTAAAAAGGGAGCCTACGATTACCTGACCAAACCGCTGGATTTTGATGAACTGCAAATAAAAATTGCGCGGGCCACGGAGCACAATCAGCAGAAAAAGGAAATCGAATACCTGAAGGAAAGGCTCGGCGAAAAATTTGATCGGCAGAATATCATCGGCCAAAGCGCCGCGATGGCCGGACTGCTGGAAATGGTCGAGCAGGTGGCTCCGACGCAGGCGACGGTTCTGATTACGGGGGAATCAGGAACGGGCAAGGAAATCATCGCCAATGCCGTTCATCAAAACAGCACCCGCCGGCTTGCCCCTTTTGTGAAAATAAACTGCGCGGCTCTTACGGAGACGCTGCTGGAATCGGAATTGTTCGGGCATGAAAAAGGCTCGTTTACCGGCGCGGACCGCAAAAGAGAGGGAAAATTTGTGCAGGCCGATGCAGGCAGTATCTTTCTCGATGAGGTCAGTGAAATGTCGTCCGGCATGCAAGTGAAGCTTTTGCGTGTTCTGCAGGAGCGTGAGCTTACGCGCGTGGGCGGCTCGGAAGTCATCAAGGTTGACGTTCGCGTGATTGCCGCCACCAACAAAGACCTGAAAGAAGAAATCCGGCAGGGGCGTTTCCGTGAAGACCTTTTCTACCGTCTTAACGTCGTGGCTTTGACTGTTCCGCCCTTGAGGGAAAGGCGCGAAGATATCGCACTGATGGCGCAGCACTTTTTGAAAATCTTTACCGAAAGAAACGCGAAGTTCATTGCCGGTTTCACGCCGCGCGCGCTTGGCCGGATGACGGCCTACGCATGGCCGGGAAACGTTCGTGAGCTGATGAACACGGTGGAACGGGCCGTGATTTTATCCCGTTCAGACATGATCGACGAAGGCGGACTGATTTTTCCGATGCAGGACTTGGCGGCGCCGCAGGACAATTTGCCGTGTGCCACCCCCGCCTCAACAGGCCTTGCGGGGCTGCCGCTTGAAGAAGTGGAAAGAAGAAGCATTCTGGAGATGCTTCAGGCGACCGGCGGCAATAAAAGTGAAGCGGCGAGGCGTCTGGGGATCACCCGCAAAACCCTGCGCAAGAAGCTGGAAAAATACGAAGGGAAGAACGGATAAAGCAAAGCTGGCGCAGAAGCGTGCATTTCCGGGCAGCAGCCGGAATGCATATCGTTTCAAACGGGTATCAGGGCAGGAAATACAAGTGATACCATTGAGACTTTTTTGAGACAAATCGCTCTGCTACAGAACCATATTTTCACAAGTCTTTTTATTTCATAAGTATTCTTGGATGGTTGGGACCCTGGAGCTGATATGGCACGTATTGTGCTCATCAGATTATCCCGACACACAACGCACACCCCTTTGATTCCAGCGGTAATCAGACTGACGCGCCGTTTCGGATTCTGGTTTTGCCGTGCAGGGCATATAAATTTGATGTGTCCGTGTTGGATAAAAGCAGGCTCATGCTTGCCATTACCTTTCCTTAATGAGGGCAGGGAACGGTAAAAACAGGGGAACTATTTCAAAAAGGAGGAAGTTTTATGAAAGCGTTAAGAATTATGTTTACGACAATTTTAACCGTGTTCATGATCGCCGGCCTTGCCCATGCGGTGCAGATCGGTCCCGCGCCCACATCCGCCGCGCTCAACAAGGACGGACCTTTTTCCGTATCCAGTAGCAGTGTCAGCATGTTGAGTGCAAGAGGCTTCGGCAGCGGCACAATTTACTACCCGAGCACATCAGGTCAGTACGGCGTTATCGCTGTTTGCCCCGGTTTTACCGGGACGAGCTCTTCAATTTCCTGGTTCGCCCGCAGACTGGCCTCGCACGGTTTTGTGACGATTGCCATGAATACCACCACTATACTGGACCAGCCGGCCAGCCGCGCCACGCAGCTTGCCGCCGCGCTGAAATACGTTCTCAATTCATCGAGCAGCACGGTGCGCTCACGTATCCGCG
>JAAYKU010000056.1 GCA_012522275.1 Smithella sp. | reverse complement strand
CGGGTCCGGCGCAAAAAAATGAGCCTGTTTGACCGGGCTACGGCGCGGGTGGAACAAAAACTGGTTTATGAAGGGGGATGCCGGAAATTTATCGCCGTCTCTGAGCTGACCAGGGAGATTTTTTTGGAGGAATACGAAGTCGAACCGGAGCGCGTTTGTGTCATTCATCCCGGTGTGAATCTCTCGGCGTACGAAAACAAAGACAGGCAGCAAACAAGACGCACCGTCAGAGAAGCCCTGCAAATCGCGAGTGATGAATTTGTCGTCATCTTCGCTTCCATGAACTTTGAAATAAAAGGCCTGGATCATATCATACAGTCGCTGGCAAAATTACAGACGCAGGATAATAAGGTAAGGCTTATCGTCGCCGGCAAAGGCAACGTCAAAAAATATCAAAAGATAGCCGGCGATGCCCAAATGGCCGGCCGGATCATTTTCACCGGTGTCGTGCCGGGAGGCGAATTAGTCAATCTTTATCTGGCAGGCGACATATACATGATGCTTTCGCAATTCGACACCTTCGGCATGGTCGTACCCGAGGCCATGGCGGCGGGTTTGCCGGTGGTCATCTCCGGCCGTGTCGGGGCAAAGGACCTGGTGCGCGAAGGCGAAAACGGCTTTGTCATCGAAAACCCCTCCGACCACGGCTGCGTAGCCTCGCGTGTAAGCCTGCTTTTCGACGCAAAGCGGCGCAAGGCAATGTCCGCCGCCGCCCGCGAAACCGCTGTGGAAAATTCCTGGGAAAAAACGGCGCGGCTGTATCAGGAAATCTACACAGAGATTCTCGATGCCAAAAGGATCAAGGGATGAGCCTATGCAGGTGATCGATCAAGCCGGATACAGATTTCCGCCTGATGTAAAAAAAATTCTGCTCATTCAACTGGGCGACATAGGCGATGTAGTATGGACAACCCCTGCAATCCGCGCCGCAAAAAACTGCGTCCCGGGGGCGGAGATTTCTGTGCTGGTGCGGGAAGGCTTCGGCGGGCTGCTGGAGGCGGACCCGTCCATCAAACATGTTTTCGAAACAAAGAGAAGAATCGGAAATATCTTTTCGCAGGCAGCCGGGCAGTTGGAATTTTTAAGATCAATCAGGGCGGGCGGCTTCGATCTGGCGGTTGACCTGCGCTTGGGCGACAGAGGCGCATTTTTGTCTTTCCTGTCAGGAGCGCGCTATCGTGTCACAAAGCATCATCCTGAAGGGGTCCCCTCCTGGAGAAAATATTTTTTTACACACGGGGTGACACCGCAGCCCCTCCCGGACACTTACGGTGCGGCGGATCAGACCTTGTCTTTCCTGAGGGGGTTGAGTATCGACACAGAAAACACGATCCCGCGGCTGTGGGTGGCGGATGCCGTCAAAAAGAGAGTTCACGAAATTCTTGCCGATGAAAAGGCCGACCTGACGGTGCGGCCTGTAACGGTCAATTTCTTTTCCCGCTGGTCCTACAAGGAATGGGGGGATCAAAAATGGGTTGAACTCATCAACTGGCTGTGGCGAGAATTTGGCGCTCCCGTCATTGCTGTCGGTTCGGCCCAGGAACGGCCCAAAGCCGAAGCGATCATCAGGAAGTGCGAGGCGCGCGTGTTTAACCTCGCCGGGCTGACAACACTGGCCGAACTGGCGGGCCTTTTGTCTCTTGCCAAGCTGCATGCAGGTGTGGACAGTGCCGCGCCGCATATCGCCGCCGCAACCGGCGTTCCCACCGTCACAATCTACGGTCCGACATCCTGGAAGGACTGGGCGCCCGTCGGCAGGCAGCATCGCGTAGTCGTGCCGGAAATGGATTGCGTACCCTGCTTCAAAAAGGGTTGCGACAACAACGGGCGCAGCCTGTGTCTGGAGGCGCTGGAGGCCGAATCAGTCAAAACAGCTATTCGCGAAGCACTCACTGAACCGTCCGAAAGTCTTCAAATTGATTCGCCGCAGTAAAAAAGCCGGCATACGGGTCACGACGGAGCAAGTCCTCCACAATGGATATGTATTTTGCCAAACCTTCCTGTTTTGT
>JAAYKU010000055.1 GCA_012522275.1 Smithella sp. | reverse complement strand
GGCGTCTGGCCGCCGAACTGGACGATCACGCCTTCGGGTTTTTCTTTTGCGTAGATGCTCAGAACGTCTTCTACCGTGAGCGGCTCGAAATACAGCCTGTCGGATGTGTCATAGTCCGTGGAGACTGTCTCCGGGTTGCAGTTGACCATGATGGACTCGATGCCTTCGTCGCGCAGGGCGAAAGCCGCATGCACGCAGCAGTAGTCGAATTCAATACCCTGGCCGATGCGGTTGGGGCCGCCGCCCAGCACCATGATTTTGCGTTTTTTGCTGACGGAAACCTTATCCGGCCCGTTGTAGGTGGAATAATAGTAGGCGGCGTTTTCCACGCCGCTGACCGGCACTTCGTCCCATGCTTCGGCAAGGCCCGCGGCGAGGCGCTGAGCGCGAATCTGCTCTTCTTTGACATCCAGTATGATGGCGAGATATTTATCCGCGAAGCCGTCTTTTTTGGCCCGGACCAGCAAATCGTCCGGAAGTTTCTTTCCTTTGTACGTCAGTATCTCCTCTTCGAGTTCCACCAGCTCCTTCATCTGCCCGATGAACCATTTTTTAATGAAAGTCTTTTTGTGCAACTCTTCCACGGTCGCGCCCTTGCGCAGCGCCTCGTACATGATGAACTGCCGCTCGCTGGACGGTTCGTTGAGGCTTTCCATCAGCTCTTCCAGCGATCTGGCATGGAAATCATTGACAAAACCCAGGCCGTAGCGCCGTTTCTCCAACGAACGGATGGCTTTCTGGAAGGCTTCTTTGTAGGTCTTGCCGATGCTCATTACCTCGCCGACCGCGCGCATCTGCGTGCCCAGCTTGTCGGCCACACCGGGAAATTTTTCAAAATCCCAGCGGGCGAACTTGACGACAATATGGTCGCCGGAGGGGGTGTATTTGTCCAGGGATCCGTCGCGCCAATAGGGAATCTCGTCAAGCGTGACGCCGGCGGCCAGAATCGATGAGATAAGCGCAATCGGAAAGCCGGTGGCTTTGGAGGCCAACGCCGACGAACGCGACGTGCGCGGGTTGATTTCAATGACGACGACGCGGCCCGTTTCCGGGTTGTGCGCCAGTTGCACGTTGGTCCCGCCGATGACCTCGATGGCTTCGACTATTTTGTAGGCGTATCCCTGGAGGCGTTTTTGCAGCTCGTCGGAAATTGTCAGCATCGGCGCGGTGCAGCACGAATCACCTGTATGAACGCCCATCGGGTCGATATTTTCAATGAAGCACACGGTGATCATCTGGTTTTTGGCATCGCGAACGACTTCCAGTTCCAGCTCCTCCCAGCCAATGACGGATTCTTCAATCAGAATCTGGCCGATGAGGCTTGCCGAAATGCCGCGGCCGGCCACCAGACGCAGTTCCTCGAGGTTGTACACGATACCGCCGCCCGTGCCGCCCATCGTAAAGGCGGGCCGGACAACGACCGGGTAGCCCATTTCCGCCGCGATTTTTTCCGCCTCCTCCACCGAGGTGGCCGGCGCGCTTTGAGGCGTGTCGATGCCTAACCGGCTCATCGTTTCCTTAAACGCGATGCGGTCCTCGCCGCGTTCGATAGCCTCCACCTGCACGCCGATTACTTCGACTCCGTGGCGTGCCAGCACTCCTGTCTTATGCAGTTCGGAAGTCAGGTTAAGACCTGTCTGCCCGCCCAGGTTGGGGAGAATCGCGTCCGGCTTTTCGTTTTCAATGATTTCCGTGAGCGCCTGAGCGTTTAGGGGTTCAATATATGTGACGTCGGCCATGCCCGGGTCGGTCATGATGGTGGCCGGGTTGGAATTTACCAGCACGATTTCATAGCCGAGGCTGCGCAGCGCCTTGCAGGCCTGTGTGCCTGAATAGTCAAATTCACAGGCCTGACCGATCACGATTGGCCCGGAACCGATAATCAGAATCTTTTTTATGTCGTCACGTTTTGCCATATTTTCCTCGCAGTTCACGTTGGAGTAGTATTTGCGCGCCGGAAGCAGCGTTTTTGCCGCGGGAGTATACGGGCAATGGTCATGACTGTCAAAGGAATTGTGACAGAAAACAGCCGGTGAATAAGGCAATGGGGGTTGCCTTATTATTTTTTCTGAGAATATTGCGCTTCAACAGTAATGGCGATGCCGCCGCGTACGGCAAAGCTTGCGGTAACCTTGCACCAGCGGGGGGAAAGGGCGGCGACAAGGTCGTCAAGAATAATGTTGGTGACGTGCTCGTGAAAGACGCCCTGATCCCGGAAAGACCAGAAATATAGTTTCAGAGATTTAGACTCGACGATTTTCTTGTCAGGGATATATTCGATTGTGATTTTGGCAAAATCAGGCTGGCCGGTCATCGGGCAGACACAGGTAAACTCGTCGGTGGCAAGCGTCACACTATAGTCGCGCTTCGTATGATTGGGAAATGTTTCCAGTTTGCGCGCGGGCCGGGCGGCTTTTCCCGACCCCAGCAGCGTGAGCCCGCTTAAATCTTTGTTCAGCGTTTTCTTTCCCATCTTTGCCCCCCTGCACCAAAACTTGTTTGTTTTTATCGAAACCGGGCTGATATATCAAGAAAATTCGGTGGATAAAAACAGTGACGCCGGAGGGGAAATTGGACGGCTCAAAAATAACAGTTGCAGCCGGATGATTTGATGATTATGTTGAATTTCAATTTTCAGCTTATGATAATTTGAGCTGATCGATAAAAAGGAGGTAAACCATGTCCGACACCAAACCGAATCTTCCGGAAAACACCTGGAAATGCAGCAACTGCGGCAATACCATCGTGCAGACGGCACCGCCGCAGACCTGCCCCGCATGCAAGCAGAAATGTGAATTTATCAATGTAACCTGCTATCAGCCGGACTGCGG
>JAAYKU010000054.1 GCA_012522275.1 Smithella sp. | reverse complement strand
CTCCAGGGACAGGCGAAGTATTTTGAAGACGCCTTGTCCGACGTCAAAAAGCGCCTCGGTGAATTGGAAAACCAAAAATAGAAACAAGACGATGCATAAATCATCGCCGTAAGACAAACGGGCCGGCTGCCGGGTAATCCCAGCCGGCCCGTCGCCGTTGAGGCCAAAGGCGGCGGGCCTTGACTTAAATCAATGACCTCCGGGAAGAAAACCGATATTATGTTACGTATAAACAACGGCTGCCGAATGGGTTTTAAAAATGTTGCATTCCCATGAGTGTCATCCCGAAAAATATGATAATAAACCCCGCTGCCGTGCTTTGCTAAAACCGGATACAATGCTGCATCATAAAATTGGAACATGAGATGGCCCAGTATAAGATAACGAAAATAGGCTTGAAATATTGCGGCGGGTGCAAATCCGAATATGACCGCATTCAGACAGCCGCATCCATTGCACAAAGACTTGCGGGTAAAATTGAATTTGTGCCCCACGACGACCGGCAGGCCCAGGCAACGCTGATCGTCGCGGGCTGTGCCACTGCCTGCGTCGATACCAAACCTTTCGCGGGGCGCCCGATATGGACCATTACCAGCCCGCGCGACGCGGAGCACTTTATCGAACTGATACAAAATCAAAATGACACCGGCTCTGATGAAGCGGACGCATTGCTTCGTCAGAACTGCGCCCCTTGACGGGAAGAGCCACAGGCTTTATCTTCAACTACAAGAATATGCAGCAGAAAGGAAAAAATTATGCCGTTTTATGAGTATAAATGTAAAGACTGCGGATGTAATTTTGAACAACTCGTTTCCATATCGGAGGCGTCAAAAAAGCAGGCCTGCCCCCATTGTGGCAAAAAAAACACGGAAAAACAGCTTTCCGTTTTTGCCGCCAAGTCCTCTGCGACTTCGTTTACCGCTCCAGCGGGCGGAGGCTTTACGTGAGGGACGAGCAGTTGCTGACCGCGGTCGCGGTCCTCAAATGATCGTTTCATAATTTCTTCGTCAATAACGGCGGCTTCCTTTATTGGCCTGCCTCAAACAAAGCCGGCCCCATTTTTAAAGCGGGGCCGGCTTCTTTAATACACACATTGACCGGTCTGTAATAATGCTCGATTCATGAAACAGCATCGGACAATGCATTATGTTTTTCCGGGCGACCTCAATAACTCCATTGGCCCATAGCAGGCGCCACTGGTCCTTATCTTTCAGCGTCCGCTTTGGTTACGGAAGCGCCTTGTGTCTCCTCATTCGGCTTATTTTTCAGACATTCACTCATGAACGCTTTGCGTTCATCACCTTTGAGAGCTCTGGCTTTGGCTTCGGCGTTGCAGACTCTCATTTTTTCATACTGCGCCTGCTGTTTGGGACTTGGCGCCTTTTTTGTCTCATTGGCCGCTTGAGCACCAAACGCGATCAGAATACAAGTTGTGATCAATACTGTAAACATGACAATCTTGTTACTTTTCTTCATAACGACCCCCTTTAAGGTTTAATTCAGGAAATAGCGGATCCGCCCGAAAAAATGTTTCGATCCTGACTTCCTGCCAAAATAAAAGAATGTAAATTTTTTGATGGGAAAAACGTAGTTTTCGTATAAGAAAAAATCAAGAATGTCAATAAATTATTGACCGCACGGGGGGTGTGCTCTCATCCAGTTTGCATACAGGGTTTTTGTGCATCAGACACGGGTCAAATCATCTTTACAGGCAAGTATTTTTCCATCAGCAAAATGACCAGGGGGTAAATAGCTGTGACCATCATGAAAATCGCGGGCAGCATCTTTAAAGTGTGAGTTGTCCGGCAGACAAACGGCGGCTTTTTTATTTCAGCTTCTCTTTGGTGATAACGGTTCCCGCGCCCAGCGCGATGAAGCGTTTTCCATACTCGCGTGGGAACAATTTCCTGGCCCGCTCGCCGCTGCAGTGGGAGGGAGCGGCAAAACGCACCCCCATTGATTTAAACCGTGCGATAATCTCTAATATCTCCTCGTCTGTCTTGTCCAGTATGTGAAACCCGCCCATGACCAATGCGATTTTTTCTTCCGGAAAAATACTTCCGGCGGTTTCGACAATCCGGACAATGCCCGGGTGGGCGCAGCCGGTGATGACCACCACGCCGACATCTGTTTTCATAATCGCCGTCTGCTCCGGCGTACGGCCGTCCATTTCACCCGTCGTGAAAAAACCGGGATAAATCTCACGCGGTCCGTCCGCCGGCTCCACGCTGATTCCGTAGCGTTTCATGTCGTCTATGAAACGGCTGGAAAAAGATTTGGGCACCAAAACCTCCAGCGTCCGGTTGGCATCGACAATCGTATAGATGCCGCCTGTGTGATCCCAGTGCTGATGAGAAATCATTAAAAGATCAATGTCCGCCGGGTCGATGCCGAGCCTTGCCATATTGCGCGACAACACAAGGCCGTCGCTGCCGGTATCGAACAGAATCGTTTTATCGCCATACTCGATCAGGCATGAAAAGCCCCAGGCTGCTTCCATATCGTCACGCGCCGTGTAGTTGTCGCAGACAATCGTAATCCGCAGGCCCCTTTCGACGTCCGCTGCTTTTTTCATCTCTTCCTCATTTTTTCTTCCCTACGGCCCAGCCGCGCAGGGCCTTGTGAAACGTGTTGGCGGCCAGAAGCGCGCAGTGCTTCGACTCGTCGGGCATGCCGCCTAAATGATCCAGAATCGTGCTCTGGCTGATTTTTAAACATTCGCGCACAGAACTTCCTCTGGCCATGACGGTGGCGGCGGAGCCCGCCGCGTGCGAGGTCATGCAGCCGTCGGT
Source organism: Smithella sp. (assembly GCA_012522275.1). Taxonomy (GTDB): domain Bacteria; phylum Desulfobacterota; class Syntrophia; order Syntrophales; family Smithellaceae; genus UBA8904. Next base: position 2,320 of record JAAYKU010000054.1, on the reverse strand, counting down.
CGTATAGGCAATGTCCACAATTTTGTCGTTTTGGATTTTCAAAAACATTTCCATCGTATCGCCGCAGGGCCCCTTGATTTTGGCGTAGCCATCGGGTCGGTCAAGGCTCCCGCAATTGCGCGGGTCACTGCCATAATCCACCACCCTTTCGGAAAGGCCGCCGGTGATCTTGTCCATCAGAAGGTCGATCATTTCCTTTTTGATCTGTTCTTCGGTTTTTTCTGTCTGATCCACTTTTCCACTCCTTAAACATTCTTCTCCATCCGGAGGAAAAAACAATTGTACCGCAATGGCCGGTTGCTCAAAGAATCTGTTTCCCCGCGTCCGGACCGGCCTTCACGATATACGCGCTGGTGATTTTTCCCACAATTGCCGATTTGGGATTGAGCGTCGCCTTGAGGCTTTTCACCCACTCCACATTCTGCCGGAATATTTCTCCCTCAGTATGGATAGTTATATCGGCCTTAACCTGATAGCCTTCTTTTTCTCCCCACCAGGCCAGCGCGATTTTCGGGTTTTCCTGCAGATTGGCCAGTGTTTTGTTAAAAAACTGGTCGGATATCAAAAGGGTTTCATCATCCAAAAACTTGACCGCCCCGATCGGCACCACATTGGGCGAGCCGTCTTTCGATGCCGTGGATAGATACATGACTTTTGTGGCTTTCAGACTGTCTTTGATCTCTTGAGTGACTTTAACCATATTTCTTGCGCCTCCTGATATTTTTGGCAAAACAATGCGCCATTATAGCGATTTACAGATTTTTCAGCAATGATGCCGACCCGCCCAGGGTCATATATAAAATAAAAACAATCCCGATGGCGATGCGGTAATAGCCGAATAGCTTAAAACCGTGGTTTTCCACGAAGCGGACAAAAAGCCTTACTGCAACCCAGGCGGAAAAGAAAGCTCCGATAAATCCGCAGGCCAGAAGCATAATTTCAGTCGAACCGACGGCAGCGTCTGTTTTCAGAAGATCATAGCCGGTGGCGGCGCACATGGTGGGCACGGCCAGAAGAAAGGAAAATTCGGTGGCCTGCTTTTTGTCCAGTCCGTTAAACACACCGCCGATAATCGTTGCCGCCGCGCGCGACACGCCGGGGATCATGGAAAGGCACTGTATTAATCCGATAAAAAAAGCATTTTTGTAAGATATGTCCTCAAGCGCCGTATAGCGGCTTTCACGGGCGATGACCCGCCTGTCGATAACAATCAAAACAATGCCGCCGACCACCAGCGCCAGTGAAACGCCCAGCGGGTTGAACAGATAGGTTTTGATGGTTTTGTAAGCCAGAAAGCCGACTATCGCCGTGGGGATGAAAGCGACGCAAAGCTTGATGTAAATATCGATGCCCTGCAGGAAACGCCGGTAATAAAGCATCACGATGGCGGCAATCGCACCCAGTTGGATCGCGATGGTAAAAGTTTTCACGAAAGCCTGGTCATGAATCTTCATCATGTAGGAAACCAGAATCATGTGCCCGGTCGAGGAGACGGGCAGAAATTCGGTGGCTCCTTCCACGATGGAGAGAATGACCGCCTGTACAACGTCCATACGGTTCCCCTTGAACTATTAAAGTGTTTCGTCTATTATGGATTCGTGTGATAAACAAGCTTTTTCTTGGACGGATCAGGCAGGCGGGTGTGCATGACAGCAAAAAATAAAACGAAAACGGAAAAAGGCAAAACCACCTTTCCGGCTCAGGAAAATGCCGACTACGAAGAGTTTGCCGACATCCCGCTGGGCGGGGGGTGAAGCGCTTCCCTCGACGCGGGAACCGTGCGTTTCCCGGGTGATTTTCTCAAGCGGCTGCTTTGTCTGCTGCGAAGGAAAAGCACAAGCGTTTAGTATGCCGAAGCGGCGGCATAAAATGATGGTCCGTCACGCAGTTATTTTAAAAATATTATTCATTATCGAAAACTTGATTGTCCGGGATGCCTCATGAACGACTCTGTAATCTTCCACGAAACGCCTGAGCTGGCAAATCCCTACATTCTCATCGGCTACCGCGGCTGGCTCAATGCCGGAGAAGTGAGCACCGGCTGCATCGACTATCTGCGCCGCAGGCTGGGCGCTCGCAGGTTCGCTTCCATCGATCCGCGAAACTTTTATATCTGGCAGGTTCCGGGCTACGACCCGGCGCAGATTATGAGGCCGCACACGATCGTGGAGGCGGGTCTGGTCAAGTCCATGGATGAGCCGGCCAACGAGTTTTATTTCTGGCAAAGCGGCTCCGGAAACGATCTGATCCTCTTTTCGGGCCACGAGCCGAATCTGGCCTGGCCCGAGTTTACCGCGGCTGTCTTGAGTGTGGCCAGGCG
>JAAYKU010000315.1 GCA_012522275.1 Smithella sp. | reverse complement strand
CGCTTCTGAGCAGGTTTTACTGAAGAATTTTCACCACTGGTTTGACGGGTTCGAAACACTCAAGCTGATCAACTTCCTTTCGTGTGAATCCTTGCCGCGCACGGGCTGGAGACAGGCGCTGGAAGGAATGTTTGCCTCAGGCGGCCCGGCATTCGGTACGCAATGCGGCGCTGTGGAATCTCCGTCATTGCAGGACCCGGCCGCTGCGCTGGCGTGCCTGCGCAGGCTGACCTGACAATCGCCCTATGCGGATTATCCGCTTGACTTGCCGCGTTGTATTTGACTATAGCGTAGGCGCGTTTTTATAATCACTGCTGTTGAGCGGGAGGACATAAATGAAAGAAAATTACACCAAAAAAATTGTATGTTTACTGGCAGCCATGACAATTGCCCTGTGCACAGGCTGCGGCAAAAAAGAGGAGGCCGGGCCTCCGGATGTGCAAATAAATCCACCTCAGGCGGAAGAGCCGGCAGACCAGCCTTCGGATGCGGCCCTGGAGGCGCAAGAAGAAGAGCCTCAAAAGCAGGAGGCCGAAAAAGATGTGGTAATCAGTGTGGACGGGAAAGTCCTGAAAAAAGCCGAGCTGGCCGCGAACGTCAAGAATAAAATGAAGCCTTACAAAGATATGATTCCCGCGGACAAGATAAAGGAACTGGAGCAGGGCGTCAGAAAGCAGCTTCTTGAAGAGTTTGTGGTGAAAACAGTTTTACTAAAGGAGGCGGACAGAAAAAAAATCACCGCCACTCAAAAAGATATCGAGATGTTTTATGATGAAATCAAAAGTCAGCTTCCCCCGGATAAGGAACTGTCCGCTTTTCTCAAGGAGAATAATGTCACACGCGACGACATCGTCCTGGGAATCAAAATAAGAAAACTGGTCGAAAAGGAAATGGGCGCCAAGGCAGCCCCCACGGAAAAGGAAATCAAAAACTTTTACAAGGAAAATGCCGACAAGTTCAAAACCAGCGAAACAGTCCATGTGCGTCATATTCTCGTGACGCTGGATCCGAAAGACGATGAAAAAACCAAAGCGGAAAAAAGAGAGAAAATAGAAAATCTGCGTAAAAAAATACTGGAAGGTGCTGATTTTGCGGAGGTCGCCAGAGAGAATTCAGAATGCCCCAGCAAAGAAAACGGGGGAGACCTGGGCGAAATCAAGAAAGACCAGACGGTCAAACCCTTTGAGGATGCGGCATTCGGCCAGCAGGTCAATGTTGTCGGGCCTGTCGTGACAACTGAGTTCGGCTATCATGTTATTGAAGTTTTAGGCAAGACGCCTGAGAGCACCGTGCCCCTCGACGAGGTAAAAGACAGTATCGCCTTGCACCTGGAGCAGCAAAAGGAAGCGGACATTTTCGGCAGGCTGCTCGAAGGGCTGCGCAAAAAAGCGGACATCATCTACTACGAGAACTGATGAGAATTAAACAGCCGGGATTGATCACCGCAGGGCTCTGGATGCTGGGCACCCCGGAGTCGAGCGTTTATCTGGCACAAGGCAATAGATCGTCCGCCCTGATCAACGCGGGCTTGAGCCATGCTCTGCCTGACTACTTTCAGCAGCTCGATGCCTGGGGCATCCGGAAGGAAAAAATACAGCATATCATTTTGCTGCACAGCCACTTCGATCACGTAGGCCTTGCCCCCTGTTTAAAAAGAACATATCCTGACATAACGCTTTATGCATCGGCGCGCGCCTGGGAGCTTCTGGGCAGACAGCGCGCCGCGGGCGTCATCAACGAGTATATGCTCAAAGTATGTCGCAGGGTCAAAGGCGCCACGGAATTTCTTGACGCTTTCGACTGGCAGTGGCGCGACGACATGCACGGGGAGATTGTCGGGCAGGGAAGCAGCCTGGACCTGGGCGGGCTGACTGTTGAATTTCACGAAACGCCCGGCCATTCATCTTGCTCCATTTCCGCATATATCCCTGAATTGAGGGCTTTATTCCCCTCCGATGCCGTAGCCATTCCTTATCGCGACGAGTATGTCATCGCGGCGGGATCGAGTTTCAAGAAGTATCAGAAAAGCCTGGACAAGCTAGGCAGGCTCGATGCGGCGCTGATTTGCGCGGACCATTACGGATATATAATGAATGAAGAGGCCGGCCGCTACATTGCCGAAAGCAAAAAGGCGGCCGGGCAGATGACACACAGGCTCATCGAAGCGCTCAAAGACAATTCCGATATGGGACAGACGGCCAGGCGGCTTGTCGATGTGCATTTCCAGCTAAGGCCGGACTATTTTGTCCATCCGGATATTCTGGTCGGCACTTATACGCAAATGCTCAAACAGTTTGCCGACGACCGGCAAGAAGGCGCTATTTGAAGCTGTATCTCTCATCAGGAAACGCGCCTGTTTTCACCTCGCTGATATAGCTTTTGACTGCTTTTTTCATTTCCTGATTTAACTCGGCATATTTTTTTACAAATTTCGGCACAGCGCGGCCGGATATTCCCAGCATGTCGTTTATCACCAGAACCTGCCCGTCGCAGTGCACCCCCGCACCGATACCGATGGTCGGCATGGACAAGGTGGCGGTTATCTCTTTGGCCAGCGCCTCGGGCACGCACTCGAGCACCAGTGAAAAAGCGCCCGCTTCTTCCAGGATTTTGGCGTCGCGCATGATGTTTTTGGCCGCGTCCTCATTTTTGCCCTGGACCTTGTAGCCGCCCAACTGGTTGACGGATTGAGGCGTCAGTCCCAGGTGTGCCATAACGGGAATACCGGCATAGGTCATTTTATAGACGATGTCCGCGTGCTCGCGGCCGCCTTCGAGTTTTACCGCCTGCGCATGGCCCTCCTTGAGCAGCCGGCCGGCGTTGGCAAGGGCGGCATCCACCGATGTCTGATAGGACATGAAAGGCATGTCCGCCACGATCATGGCCTTTTGCACACCGCGCGTGACCGCCTGTGTGTGGCGCACCATATCATCCATTGTAACGGGCAATGTCGAGTCATAGCCTAAAATAACATTCCCCAGCGAATCGCCGACGAGGATAATGTCGATATCGCATTCATCCAGGATACAGGCCATGGGATAATCATAGGCTGTGAGCATGGAGATTTTTTCGCCTTGTTCCTTCATCTTTCTGATGTCCATGATTGTCTTGCGGGTGATTTTACTTTGCGTGTTCATTTTTTGACTCCTTTCAAAAGACCCGTAATTGTTTTTGCCTGATCCGGCTTGAGTGTTCCTTTTTCCATGGCCAGTTTTACCGTGATGCGCCCCAGTTCGGCATATACTGAAGCGATCTCTGGCGGGGCCTCCGCCAGCGCCTGCATGTGTTTGCGTATTGTTCCCGCATCGCTGCGGGCGATCGGCCCCGTAAGGGCTTTTGCGCACCCGTGCGCTTCGATATTTTTAAGACTGCCGTAAACGAGCGGCAAAAAAGCCCTGCGTGCGTCTTTTCGGGAAAAACCGACACGCAGGTAAGCTGATTCGACCAGGCTCATCAGCGAGACCAGGTAATTGGAGGCCATGCAGGCCGCCAGATGATAAAGAGGCTTTTGTCCGGAAGTGATGACAAGGGGAATCCCTCCGAGGTCACGCACCACAGCAGAGGCGAGCGCTTTTGCGCCTCGTCCGGCGGTCACTCCGAAGTAGCTGCCGGGAATGCTCTGCACGGCGCCTTCAATGGTGGAAAAGCTCTGCAGGGGGTGAATGCAGGCGACTTTCGCCCCGGCCTGCGCCGCGGACTCCAGAAGGTCGAGCCCTCCTGCGCCGCTCATGTGGAATACCGTCTTGCCGCGCATATCCACGCCGCGGACGGCCTGCGCGCAGGCCTGTGCGATGATGTCGTCGGGCGTGGTAATCAGCAGGCAGGCGGCATAGGCCGCCGGCTTTCCGGGATCGTGAAATGTGGGAATTTTCCCCAGGCGGGCGGCCGCTCGTCTCAGGTGGGCCGGCGATGTGTCGGCAAGGGCTGAAACCAGATGGCCCGCTTTTTTCAAAAGAATACCGATGGCTGTGCCGACCATACCGGTGCCGATGATGGCAAACGTCATCGGGTTTTTAGTTTTCGTCATAGCTCATCACTTACCGGAAATGCCCTGACGGTTGCAGAAAAACAGACAACCGACATCCGAGCCGCCTTGCCCTGTTGGTTATTCATGTGCAAGTATTGGATTTTTAACATACCGTATGATAGGCGTCAAACTATATTTGGCAGGCGGTTATCCGGTGATGACGCTTGTATTTGTGCCGCCTGTCGGCTATACAACCGCCCGGAGGTCGGGGAATAATGAAAAAAGTGGATTTGATGATTTTTGATTTTGACGGGACAATCGCGGACACGGGTGCGGATATTGTCTTTTCGGTTAATTACACTCTGGCGTCGATGAGGCTCACACCTCTGACAGACGCTGAAATTATCAGTTTTGTAGGCGACGGTGTCGTCAAATTACTGGAAAGAGCGCTGGGAGGAGAAAACAAGGCCAGAATAGAAGAGGCGATGACGATCTTCAGCTCTCACTATGAAAAGCACATGATGGACCGGACGGTTCTGTGCGCGAACATAGAAGGCGTGCTGAAGTATTTCGGCCATAAAATGAAGGTCGTCCTCACCAACAAGCGTCATCATCTGACTGCCGGCATTGCTCGTGGTTTGCGTGTTGACCGCTACTTCATGGAAATTGTCGGCGCCGATTCCACTCCCTACCAGAAGCCGGACCCCCGCACGGTGGAGTATCTTCTGGAAAAATACACAGTGTCACCGCAAAAAGCGGTTCTTATCGGGGACGGGGTCAATGACATTGCGGCGGCCCAAAATGCAGGGATAGTTTCCTGCTGTTATTTGAACGGTCTGGGGGACAGAAAGTCGCTCCTGAGAATGGGTGCTGATTTTTATTGTGAAGATCTGATCGAAATCAACACGATGTTTCAGTAATGATCGCAAAAATCAGAAAGACAATCATCAAATACTCGCTGCTGGAAAAAGAGGATCGCGTTGTTGCGGCCGTTTCCGGCGGAGCCGATTCCTGCGCCCTTTTATCGGCGCTGCATTGCCTGGGGGCTGAGTTTGGCATAACTGTTTTTCCTGCGCATTTCAATCACGGCCAGCGCGGTGCCGATGCGGACGCGGACGAGGCATTCTGCAGGCAGTTGGCCCAAAAATACGGTCTGTCTCTGGAGGCGGGGAAAATCGACGTGGCGGCCGTTCCCCGGGGCATGTCGCCGGAAGATTATTTCCGACGCGCAAGGTATGCTTTTTTGAACCTTGTCGCCTCAAAATACGGTGCGAATAAAATCGCACTGGGCCATCATCGCGGTGATCAGGCCGAGACGATTTTGATCAATATGCTGCGCGGTGGAGGCCCGGCCGGACTCAAAGGTATTTTGCCGATGCGCGACGGGTTGTATATCCGTCCGCTCATCGAGGTGTCGCGGCGTGAGATCAGCGCTTACCTCGAAAAAGAAGGGACCGGCTTTCGCGAGGATGCCTCCAACGCAAGCGGCATTTACCTGCGTAACCGCGTCCGTCAGGAGCTGATTCCTTTTTTGAAGGAAAAATACAATCCCTCCATCGAAAAAAACCTCTCACGGATGGCCGGGATTTTACGCCGCGAAGACGAATGGTCTGACATGTATGTCAGAGAAATTGCCTCCTCGGAACACATAGAGAGGGCAGACGGTAAAATTTCTCTGTCCGTGGAATATTTTAAAACTCTGCATGCCGCGCCCGCTTTCCGCCTGGTCAAAATGCTGCTGGAGGGAGCAAGACCGGAAGGCGCAGGATTTTCATTTTCGCATATTGAATCCGTTGTGCGTCTCATTTCCGCCGGCAAGACCGGAAAAAGGATTTCACTGCCGTATGGTATTGCCGTCCGAAAGGATTATGACCGTGTCGTGATCACCTGCCGGGAGGACGAAAAGCACCTGGATTACGAATACGGGGTGACAATTCCGTCTGCAGTGATTATAAAAGAAAGACAGATGACGTTCAGACTCAGCCGGCAGCCGGCCGCGTCAGTCGATTACGGCGTTCATGGGAGGGTCTTTTTCGATGAGGATAAAATAAGCGGGCCTCTGGTATTGCGCAACCGCCGGAAGGGAGACAGTTTTGCGCCTTTGGGTATGTCCGGTACGCAAAAAGTAAAAAAGCTCTTCATTGACCGTAAAATCCCCAGGCGCGAGCGCGACCGCATCGCCTTGCTGGCTGACAAAGAGTCCATTATATGGATTGAAAATCTGCATTTGAGTGAAAGGGTCAAAATAACGCCCGAAACGAAGAATGCCGTGATGCTCGAGCTTTTGCCGTCTCAGACGTCCGCCGCCGGGGTATCACAAGAAAATATTTGAGTTAAAACAGATATTATTATAAGGGTCGACAAACGTGTTAAAGGAGAGAAATATTGAATCAGTTTCAAAAAAATATCGCACTCGTTCTGACGGTGCTTCTTGTGTTTCTTCTGGTGTGGCAGCTGTTCAATCAGCAAAAACCGGGCACAAAAGAGATAAACTATACGGAGATGCTGTCTCACCTCGAAAACGGTGAGATAACGGAAGTTACCATCCAGGGATATACCGTAAGCGGGAAGCTGGCCAACGGAAGTATTTTCAAGGCTTACGCCCCGAAAGATGACGGCCTGGTGGCGATGTTCAGAGAAAAGAAAGTCCGGATTACCGCAAAGCCGCCGGAGGAAAACCCCTGGTACATGATTTTCGTGTCGTGGTTCCCGATGCTTTTGCTCATCGGCGTGTGGATTTTCTTTATGCGCCAGATGCAGGCGGGCGGCGGCAAGGCCATGTCCTTCGGCAAAAGCAGGGCGCGTCTGATTACAGACAAGTCAAAGAAAGTGACTTTTACCGACGTGGCCGGAATCGACGAGGCGAAAGCCGAGCTCGAAGAGGTTATCGATTTTCTGAAAGACCCGAAAAAATACACGAAGCTAGGCGGACGCATTCCCAAAGGGCTCTTGCTGGTCGGCCCCCCCGGAACCGGGAAAACCCTTCTGGCCAGAGCCATTGCCGGCGAGGCGGACGTTCCTTTTTTAAGCATCAGCGGCTCCGACTTCGTGGAAATGTTTGTCGGCGTCGGCGCCTCGCGCGTCAGAGACCTGTTCAGCCAGGCGAAGAAAAACGCACCGTGCATCATCTTCATTGACGAAATCGACGCCGTGGGAAGGCATCGCGGCGCGGGCCTGGGCGGCGGGCATGATGAAAGAGAGCAGACCCTCAATCAGTTGCTCGTCGAGATGGACGGTTTCGAATCGAATGAAGGGGTCATTCTGGTATCGGCCACGAACAGGCCGGATGTGCTCGACCCGGCGCTTTTGCGCCCGGGCCGTTTCGACAGGCAGGTGGTGGTTCCTCTGCCTGACGTAAAGGGACGCGAGAAGATATTTGAAGTCCACGCCCGGCGCGCGCCGGTGACGGATGATGTGGACTTTGCCGTTTTAGCGCGCGGCACGCCCGGTACCTCCGGCGCGGATATTGAAAATCTGGTCAATGAAGCGGTGCTCAATGCCGCCCGCATGAATAAAGAAAAAGTCACCATGGCGGATTTTGAATTTGCCAAAGACAAGGTTCTGATGGGGTCGGAAAGAAGAAGCCTGGTAATCAGTGAAACGGAAAAACGAAACACCGCCTACCATGAGGCGGGACACACACTGGTTGCCCGTCTTATTCCGGGCACGGACCCGATCCACAAGGTCACCATTATCCCGCGGGGCAGGGCCCTGGGGTTGACCCAGCAGTTGCCCATCGACGAAAAGCATACGTATCCCAGTAAATACCTGGAAAGCAATATCGCCGTACTGCTTGGCGGCCGCGCGGCCGAAGAGCTGGTCCTCAAAGACTTCACCACCGGCGCCGGCAACGATATTGAAAGGGCCACCAACCTGGCGCGTAAAATGGTATGCGAATGGGGGATGAGCCAGAAAATGGGACCGTTGAGCTACGGGAAAAAAGAGGAACAGATCTTCCTGGGGCGTGAATTTGCCACCCATAAGGATTACAGTGAGGATACAGCCAGAAAAATAGATGAGGAAGTCGTCACGATTGTGAAACGCAACTACGACAAGGCTGTCTCTCTTTTAACCGAACACATCGAAATTCTTCACCGGATGTCGCAGGAACTGCTGGAAAAAGAGGTTCTCAACGGAGCGGAAATCGATGAGATTATCGGCAGCGCTCTGCCTTCCGAGCATCTCGCGCAGGTCTGATAAATTGCAGACCCGCCGCCTGCACGACTATGTGTCGCCGGCGGCGATTTGTACGAAAAACAGGCACGCCGGGACTTGTATCCGCGATGCCTGTTTTATTTTAAACAGTGATTTCACTTGCATACGGTGAAGGAATTTGCGAATCGTCAAAATCGACAATCAAATCGAAGCTGTTAAAATATTAAAGAAAATCGATGTTGATCCGTACGGGGTCGCGGCGATGGCCCCGAAAACCCGTCAGCTCAATGTTATGCTCACGGGGCAACCGTGCAGGACAGCCAATATTCTCAAGCAGGAAATGCTTTCACTTGGCGCGGATGCAGCCGTTGCCAGAGGCAGTGTCGCATGCTCAATCGACCGGACGGATGTTTTGCTGATGGGAACCTTGAAGCAGCTTCGCGCCTTGCCGGATAAAATCAAAAAGCAGCCCTTCGGACTCGATGTTATCGCTCAAGAACTTCAGACTCTTCTGGGCAATATCGAGCCAAACCGCCGTATTTTTAAAACTTCACGTCGTGAAATTGTTCTCGGGGAAAAAACATTGATTATGGGCGTGCTCAATATTACACCCGATTCCTTTTCGGACGGCAATCTTTATTTTGAAACAGACAGGGCTATCGAGCATGCTTTGCGAATGCAGCAGGAGGGGGCCGACATTATCGATATCGGAGCGGCCTCATCCAGGCCGGGGGCCGAACCTGTCACCGCGGCTGAAGAAATCGACAGGCTTTTACCCGTACTCGACGGCCTTCAAGACAGTCTTAGTGTCCCCGTGTCTGTGGATACCACCAAGGCTCAGGTGGCAAAAGCGTCCCTGTCTGCCGGGGCTGAAATTGTAAACGATATCAGCGCCCTGAACAATGACGGGGAAATGGCCGCAATTGTTGCGGCGGCAGGGGCCGGGCTGATTTTAATGCACATGAGGGGCACGCCCCGAACCATGCAGACGGGAGATCTGGTCTATGCGGATCTGATGGGCGAGATCATCGATTACCTGAAAAGCAGCTTGGAAAAAGCCCGCCTGGCCGGGATAGAGGCAAAGCGGATCGCCGTTGACCCGGGGATAGGTTTCGGTAAAACTTTTGCCGACAACTGCAAAATCATCGGCAGATTGTGTGAACTAAAAACGCTCGGTCTTCCGTTGCTTATCGGGACATCCCGCAAAGCGTTCATCGGCGCCGTTACGGACTCTGCTCCCGACGGGCGTCTTGAAGGAACTGCCGCAACCGTCGCCGCTTCTATTTACGGAGCTTACGACAAGTTGTGGAAACGTTCCGTTGAGGAGCCGGAGGGAACTGCCGCAACCGTCGCCGCTTCTATTTACGGGGGGTGTGACATTGTCCGTGTGCATGACGTGGCGGTCATGAAGAAAGTCGCCGTGATGACGGATGCCATCGTGCGCGCCTAGGGTGAAGTTATGATATACGGTATCGGTATTGACCTTGTGGAAAACGATCGTATTGAAAAAATAATCTCTAAATGGGGCGACAAGTTCCTGTCGCGGGTTTTTTCTCCCGGTGAAATCGCTTATTGCGGCCGGCACGCACGGGCCGCCATCCATTACGGCGCGCGCTTCGCAGTGAAAGAGTCTTTCCTCAAGGCAATCGGAACCGGCCTGGGCAAAGGCGTGCAAATGGTGGAGATAGAGGTTTGCCATGAGGAAGGCGGAAAGCCTTTGCTTAAGCTCCACGGTGAGGCGCTCAGACACGTCCGGCAGGCCGGGATCAGGCATATTCATTTGAGCATCACGCATACAAAAAATTACGCGCAGGCGATGGTCCTGCTGGAAAAATGATTCCTTAAGTGATAAGGTGGAAAGAATTTCATGACGGATGAAGACGTTCTTTTTCAGAAAGAAACAACGGGGCCTGACCAGACCTTCAGGCTGGGGTTCTGTGTCGGCCTGAAGGCATGCCCGGGTGATGTGTTTGCCCTTTGCGGCGAGCTGGGCGCGGGCAAAACCTGCTTTGCCGCAGGCCTGGCGCGCGGCCTGGGCGTCAGTGAGGATTACGCCGTCACCAGCCCGACGTTCACCCTCGTCAATGAATATCCGGGCCGCTGCCGGCTGTATCATCTTGACGTCTATCGCCTCGATCACTCCCGGCAGCTCGATGATCTGGGATATGAGGAATGTGTGTCGGGTGACGGTGTCACGGTCATTGAATGGGCGGATAAAATAGCGGATGCCCTGCCGCCGGACGCGGTCATTGTAGATTTTTGCTACGCGGCTGAAAATAAAAGAATCATAAGCTTTAAGGGGCCGGAGGAAAAAATCCTCGCCCTGGTGAGAGATATAAAGACGGAGGTTTAAAATATGGGTTTGATTGTCCAGAAGTTCGGAGGAACGTCAGTTGCCGATGTCGAGAAAATAAAAAACGTGGCGCAAAAGGTAATCAGGGAAAAAAAAGCCGGCAATGACGTTGTGGTGGTTCTTTCCGCCATGGCGGGGGAAACAAACAGGCTGATTGATCTGGCCAACTCAGCGGCCGAGACGCCGGACGAAAGAGAATATGATTCTCTGATTTCCACCGGCGAGCAGGTGACGATAGCCCTGCTGTCGATTGTGCTCAACTCCATGGGCTATCCGGCACGCTCCTTCCTGGGGTTTCAGGTCCCGATTGTCACGGATAAAAGCTATCAGAAAGCCAGAATATCAAAAGTCGAAACTGAAACTCTCGGCAAAGAACTAGAAAAGGGCAAGGTGGTGATCGTCGCCGGCTTTCAGGGAATAGATGAGGACAACAACATTACGACGCTCGGACGCGGCGGCTCGGACACCAGCGCGGTGGCGCTTGCCGCGGCATTGAAAGCTCAGCGCTGCGATATTTTCACGGATGTGGACGGAGTTTATATGGCGGATCCGGGCATCTGCCCCAAGGCAAGACGCCTCGACAAGATATCGTACGAAGAGATGCTGGAGATGGCGATGACCGGCGCGAAGGTACTGCAGCCCCGGTCCGTGGAAATGGCTCAGAAATATAATGTTCCCGTTTGTGTGCGGTCGAGTTTTTCCGATAAAGGCGGAACACTTGTAACTAAGGAGGACAAAGAGATGGAAAAAGAAGTGCTGTCGGGGATTACTTATGATCGCGATCAGGCCAAAATCACGGTTATTCATATACCGGACAAGCCGGGGGTCGCGGCAAATCTTTTTACGCCCCTGTCGGAACGCAACATCAGCGTTGATATGATAATTCAGAACATCAGCGCCCAGGGCCATACAGACCTGACCTTCACCGTGGCCAAAAAGGATGCGAAACAGGCGCAAAAAATCGTAGAGACAACCGCAAAGGAAATCGGGGCGAAAAAGGTGGAGCTCAACGACGATGTGGCCAAAGTCTCCATCATCGGAGTCGGTATGGTGAGCCATCCCGGCGTCGCGGCGAAAATGTTTAAAACGCTTGCCGACGAGGGCATTAACATCATGATGATCAGCACATCGGAAATCAAGATCTCATGCGTCATCCAGAGAAGATATACGGAGCTTGCCGTGACGGCGCTCCATGAGGCGTTTCAACTGAGCCGGAAGAAATAACCGTCTCATGTTCTTAAGGCAGGTCAGGGGGATCATTGCCGTGTGCGTCATTCTGGCGATGGTTTCCCTGTTCTTATTTCTGACGTCTTTGACGCCGGCGGCAAGGGTTCCGGCTTTCTCAACAGGCGATGACGGTTCGCCGGTTGTTGAGCTTCTCGAGGCAGGGGATGCGTCCGGTATTTATTATGTCCGGCCGGAAACAACAGTAAGTCAATGGTTATCTCATATTGGAATAAAGACACAGCTTCAGCAAGACTGTAAAATAAAAAACGGGGCGGCTTTTTCAGTCACGCGGGAAGGGCAGGTGTTCACAAGGCAGATGAAGGCCGCCACAAGACTTGCGCTGGGATTGCCGCTGGATGTCAATGTTGCTGAAAAAGAGGAGCTGATGCTGATTCCTGGCATAGGTCCGAAACTGGCCGCCCGGATTTTTCTGTATCGTGAAAAAAACGGGGCACTGGAAGATCTTGACCGGCTGCTGGAAGTTAAGGGCATCGGCAGAAAATCATTATCCCGCCTGAAGATGTATCTTTATGTGGATGAGTAGTTCCTGCGTGCTTTAAGATTTTTTGAACTCATCATAGAAAATCATGACGCGCTGCACGTAATTTTGTGTTTCACGGTAAGGCGGGACGTCGCCGTATTTTGCCACTGCTCCTTCGCCCGCGTTGTAGGCGGCCAGGGCAAGCCGCATATCTCCCCTGTAGAGATTCATCAGATAGCGAAGATAGCGTGCGCCACCTTCTATGTTGTGGTCGGGGTGGAAAACATCTTCAACATTGAGCGACGAAGCGGTCTGAGGCATCAACTGCATAAGCCCTTTGGCTCCTTTGTGCGAGACGGCCCTGTGGTCGAAATTGGATTCCGCCCTGATTACGGCTTTGATCAGAGCCGCTTCCAGATTGTTTTCGCGCGCCACCCGGGCAATGATTTTATCGTATTTGCGAAAATCGATATTCTTGGGAAACTGCACCCTTTTTTCCTTCATGATCAGGACATATTTGGCGCTGGGATTGGACGGGACGTTTGTGATATGAAGAACGCCTTCTTCGTCCTCGTACTTAAAAATATCGGCGTAAGCCGGCACAGCGGCACAAACAGATAAAAACACTACGGCAGCGAGCACGGCCCGTGTGAGTCGGCCTGTTTTTCGGCCAGTGATCATCTCTTTGGAAATCATGTTTTACCAATACTTTATTGCGTAAAATACTTCAACAAAATTGTTGTGTGATACCTGTCACTTGTGCTTCATGCATCTGCTTTTCTATCGGAGGCGGTGAACAATATCTTAAATGCACCGGACACATTATAGTTCTTTTTGTGCGATTTGTTTGCGCTTGACATGGTCCGGCGATGGTGGTAATGCCATCAGCACTTTGCACACAATGTGTCGGGGCGTGGCGCAGTCTGGTAGCGTATCTGAATGGGGTTCAGAGGGTCGGAGGTTCGAATCCTCTCGCCCCGACCATTTCCAATTTTCTTTGCATTGCCATTACCTTCAATGCCCCTTTTTTCTCTTGTCAAGCCCAATACATTGTCCGCGGCGAAAAATTCCATCAGGTGATAAAAAGCCGCTATCTTTTTCTTGCATTAACGAATGTTATCATCTAGTACGTGCGGGGAAAAAATTGAGCTCGACGTGTTCAACAGGCTTTCCGGTGAATATATAATCCGCGTTGACATTTGATGGAATGGATATATAATCAATCAGTTGTCACAATGCGAGAGTGGCGGAACTGGCAGACGCACTGGACTTAGGATCCAGCCCGCCCAAGCGGATAGGGGTTCAAGTCCCCTCTCTCGCACCAGTTGAACCGGTTAAATGAAAAATCATTAACATGACAAGGAGATATGTCGCAGTGGAAGAACTTTCAGTACAAGTAGAGGATTTAAGCCAGGTCAAAAAGAAGATGTCTTTTGAAGTACCCTGGCCGTTTGTCAAAGATGAGCTCGACAGTGTTTACCGTGATATCGGGAAAAAAGCAAAAATAAAGGGATTCCGCCAAGGCAAGATTCCCAGAAAAATGCTTGAAAGTTATTTCAAGGCCGATGCGGAAAGCGAGGCGATTACCAATATCGTCAACAAGTACTACTGGCAAGAGCTCGACAATAGAGGGATTGTAACCTTGTCGCGGCCGGAAATCGAACAGGACGGCCTGAAGGAAAACGCCAGTTTTTCTTTCAGCGCCTCGTTTGAAACGGAACCGTCTTTCGAGCCTCAGGGCTACACGGACATAGAGCTGGAAAAAATAAATATCTCGATTTCGGAAAAAGACATGCAAACCCGCCTGACCGAAATACGCAAAATGTTTGCCACCATGCAGGACGTGACCGAAGAGCGCCCCGCCCGTACGGGTGATTTTGTCATGATAGATTTTCAAGGCACTCTAGACGGTGAAGCTCCGCCGGAAATGAAGGGAACTGATTATATGCTGGAGCTCGGCTCCAAACGCTTTATCCCCGGCTTTGAGGAGGAGGTTGAAGGGATGACGGTCAATCAGACAAAAGAAGTCCGCCTGACGTTTCCCGCTGACTATCATGAAAAGAAAATCGCCGGTAAGGAGGTTTTTTTTACAGTGACGCTAAAGGGGCTAAAAGAGCAGACTCTGCCGGAGCTGGATGAAGATTTCATCAAAAATTTTGACAAATATAATTCGCTCGAAGATTTGAAAAACGATGTGCGCCAGACGATGGAGGAACAGTCCAAACGTCAGAGCGATGCAAAGCTGCAGGAAAAAATAATGGATGTCATTTTATCCGCCAATGAGTTCGAAGCGCCGGCCACACTGGTGGAAAGACAGATTTTCTACATGATGGCCGACACACAAAAAAGAATGAGAGGGGCCGGCATGGATGAAAAAAGCGCCATGGATTTCAGTTTCAAAATGCACGACCAGTTCAAGCCGGAAGCTCTCAAAACAGTGAGGGCTTTTCTGTTGATCAAAAAAATTGCCGAAAAAGAGGGCATCACTGTGACTGATGAGGAAATTGACGATCAGATCAAAGCGATAGCTGCAAACTATCAAACGGATTATGAGGTTGTCAGGCAGGCCTATGAAGACGAAGAGCGCATGGGCTTTCTCAAGACGGAACTCATGGAGAAAAAGGTATTTGACTTTATCCAAAGTCGGGCCAATATTAAGATAGTTGAACAAGAGGGTCTGATTCAGGAGGGACAGCAGTGAACTTGATTCCGATGGTGGTTGAACAAGACGGCCGGGGCGAAAGGGCGTTTGACATTTATTCCCGTCTTCTGAAAGACAGGATCATTTTTCTGGGAACGGCCATCGATGACGCCGTGGCCAATCTGGTTGTCGCCCAGATGCTCTATCTTGAAGCGGAAGATCCGGATAAGGAAATTTTCTTCTACCTCAACTCGCCCGGTGGTCATGTAAGCTCCGGCATGGCGATTTATGACACCATGAAATATATCAAACCGCCTATATCCACCGTCTGCATGGGGCAGGCGGCAAGCATGGCGGCAATTCTTCTGGCTGCCGGCGAAAAAGGTAAAAGATTCGCCCTGCCTCATTCACGGATTCTCATCCATCAGCCCCTGGGAGGTTTTCAGGGACAGGCGACGGATATTGATATCCAGGCCAGAGAGATATTGAGACTGAAAGATGAATTAAACGGGATTTTATCCGAATTGACCGGTCAAAAGCTGGAAAAAATCGTGGATGATACCGAACGGGATTACTTCATGACAAGCCATCAGGCTAAAGAATATGGTTTAATTGACGAAATTGTAGTAAGAAAAAGTGTCGCGTCAGGCAGTAAATAAAGGAGAGAATTAAGTGATAAAAAAAGGAAAAGACAATCGGGGGCAGGGGATGCTTTTTTGTTCCTTTTGCGGTAAAATGCAAAGTGAAGTCCGTAAGTTAGTTGCGGGACCGACGGCTTACATCTGCGATGAGTGTATCGAGTTGTGTCGCTGTATCGTCGAGGAAGAAGAAAAAACCGTCCAGAAAAGCCCTAAAAATGTTTTACCTGAGCCGCAGGAAATCAAGAAATTTCTCGACTCATATGTGATCGGACAGGAAAAAACGAAGAAAATCCTGTCAGTGGCGGTCTATAACCATTATAAAAGGCTCTTTTCGAATGTCAGCAATGACGACGGGGTTGAAATCCAGAAAAGCAACGTTTTACTGATCGGGCCGACCGGCTCGGGAAAAACTCTCCTGGCGAAGACTCTGGCAAAATTCCTCAATGTTCCCTTCACCATAGCCGATGCCACAACTCTGACGGAGGCCGGGTATGTAGGGGAGGATGTGGAAAACATTATTTTGAGTCTTTTGCAAAATGCGGATTACGACGTCGTACGGGCATCAAAAGGTATTGTTTATATTGATGAAATTGATAAAATCGCCAAAAAATCAGGAAACCCGTCAATCACGCGTGATGTTTCAGGGGAAGGAGTACAACAGGCCCTTTTGAAGATCATGGAAGGGACGATGGCCAATATCCCCCCCAAAGGCGGCCGCAAGCATCCCCAGCAGGAATTCATTCAGGTGGATACAACTAATATTTTGTTCATCTGCGGCGGGGCCTTCAACGATCTGGAAAATATCATCTCCAGAAGAATCGGCATGAACACGATGGGGTTCGGCGCGGAAATCAAAAGCCGGAAGGAAAGAAGGATAGGAGAGCTCCTCGCCGAGGTGCGCTCGGAAGACCTGCTGAAATTCGGCCTCATTCCTGAATTCATCGGTCGCCTGCACGTACTTTCCACTCTCGATGATCTCGATGAGGACGCGCTGGTGCGTATTTTGATGGAACCGAAAGATTCGATCATCAAACAGTATAAAAAATTGTTTGAACTTGAGAATGTGAAGCTGAAGTTTACCGACGGTGCACTCAGATGCGTTGCGAAACTGTCCATGGAAAGAAAATCCGGCGCGCGCGGCCTGCGCTCTATTTTGGAAAATACCATGCTGGAAGTGATGTACGACATCCCTTAGCAGCGGGGAATCAAGGAATGCGTAATCAGTGAGGAAGTGGTCCTCAATAAGGAGAAACCAATTTTGATATACGACGCCAAAACCGCGTCCGCATCATAGATAACAGGAAACAGGAAGGTTTAATGAGCGAAGAATATTACGAAGACAATCAGAACAAAGCAAACATCATTCCTCTTTTGCCTCTGAGGGATGTGGTTGTTTTTCCGCATATGATCGTACCTCTGTTTGTCGGCCGTGAAAAATCCATCGCCGCACTGGAATCCGCCATGAAGTATGAAAAGGGTATCTTTATGGTGGCGCAGAAAAACGCGAAAAAAGACGATCCGGCCGAAGAGGATATTTACCGTGTCGGAACCATCGGCATCATCATCCAGCTTCTGCGATTGCCGGACGGAACGGTAAAAGTGCTGGTCGAAGGCAAATCACGCGGTGTCATACGGGAATATCTGCAAAATGACGACTTTTTTCTCGTGAAAGTTGATGATATCGAGGATGTCGATGATGACCCGACCAATGTACGCAAGCAGGCTTTGATGCGCAGCATCAAAGAGTCGTTCGAGCTTTATCTGAAGCTTAGTAAAAAAGTGCATGTGGAAATGCTCGGAACGATTATCGCCATCGATGACCCCTCCAAGCTCGCCGACGTAGTAGTCACGCATCTGAACGTGAAGCTCGAAGACAAGCAAAAGATCATGGAGATATACAGCATCGCGGAAAGGCTCGAGGCGATCTATTCGCTGATGCTCTCTGAGATAGAGATCCTTCAGGTTGAGGAAAAAATCAAGCGCCGCGTCAAAAAGCAGATGGAGAAAACACAGAAGGACTATTATCTCAACGAACAGATGCGCGCCATTCAGAAGGAAATGGGCGAAAAAGATGATTTTAAAAATGAAATAGCGGAACTGGAAAAGCGCCTCAAGCAAAAGAAACTCTCTGAAGAGGCGCACAAAAAAGTCCGTCAGGAAATAAAAAAGCTTCAGATGATGTCTCCCATGTCGGCGGAGGCCACGGTCGTGCGCAATTACATCGACTGGCTGCTGGATATGCCCTGGTCGGAAGTTACAGAAAACAAATACACACTGAAGGAATCACAAAATATACTCGACGAGGACCATTACGGTCTGAAAAAAGTCAAGGAGCGCATCATCGAGTATCTGGCCGTCCAGACCTTGGTCAAGAAAAACAAAGGGCCGATTTTATGTCTGGTGGGGCCGCCCGGCGTGGGTAAAACATCCATCGCCAGATCCGTGGCGCGGGCCACGAACCGCAAGTTTGTACGCATTTCACTCGGAGGCGTGCGCGACGAGGCGGAAATCCGCGGACATCGCCGGACATACATCGGTGCGATGCCGGGTAAAATTATACAGTCACTGAAAAAGGCGGGCTCCAACAATCCGGTTTTCTGCCTTGATGAGGTGGATAAATTGAGCTCCGACTTTCGCGGCGACCCTTCGTCCGCCCTGCTGGAGGTGCTGGACCCGGAACAAAATGTCGCCTTTAACGACAACTATCTGGACGTTGATTATGATTTGTCCGATATCATGTTCATCACGACGGCCAACGTCCTGCAGACCATCCCCGCCCCTTTGCAAGACAGGATGGAAGTGATCCGCATTGCCGGTTATACAGAGCAGGAAAAAATGCAGATCGCCAAAAAATTTCTCGTCACCAAGGAGATGGAGGCAAACGGCCTGACCGCGGAAAATATCGAGTTCACCAACGGTGCGCTTCTGCGTATTATCCGCCAGTACACCAGGGAGGCGGGTGTGCGTAATCTGGAACGGGAAATTGCTTCCGTATGCCGTAAAGTAGCCAGGGAAATTGTCAGCAACGGAGTGACAAAAAAAATCACGGTCACCTCCAAAGGCATGCCGAAATATCTGGGTGTCCCAAAATTCCGCCACGGTGAAACGGAAGAAAAAAACCAGATCGGACTTACGACGGGGCTTGCCTGGACGGAAATCGGCGGCGAGCTTCTGGCGATCGAGGCCTCCGTCATGGAAGGCACCGGACGCATGGTGATGACGGGAAAACTAGGCGACGTAATGCAGGAATCGGTGCAGGCGGCGCTGACGTATATCAGGGCGCGGGCCGAACGTTTCGGGCTGATGAAAAACTTTTACAAAAAAATTGACATTCACATTCACGTCCCCGAAGGGGCAATTCCCAAGGACGGGCCATCCGCCGGCATTGCCATGGCTACTTCCATCGCCTCGGTTCTGATGAAGAAAAAAGTGCGGGCCGATCTGGCGATGACCGGGGAAATCACCCTCAGAGGAAGGGTTTTGCCCATAGGCGGGCTTAAGGAAAAAATCCTCGCCGCGCACCGGGGGAATATTAAAACTGTTGTCATTCCGAAAGACAATGAAAAAGACTTGGCGGAAGTACCGAAAAATGTTCAAAAGGCCTTGAAAATCGTCTTTGTTGAACACATCGATGAGGTGCTCGATATCGCTTTCGTAAAGGACGAGGACACGTTCGGCAATCTGCTGACCGGTGAAATGCAGGCGAGCGCTTCGCCTCTTAATTAGAGGAGAATTCTTAATATTACAGCTTGACAAGAAAAATTAATGTTGTTAGAAGCCATGCAGCTTTTTTTGAGCTTGCGGGCGGGTAGCTCAGCTGGAAGAGCGCCACGCTTACACCGTGGATGTCACAGGTTCGAGCCCTGTCCCGCCTACCAGAAAAAGACATTGTCAAATGATTTTCGGGGTCGTAGTTAAGTTGGTTATAACGCCGGCCTGTCACGCCGGAGGCCGTGGGTTCAAGTCCCATCGACCCCGCCAGAAAATCAAGGGGAGCCAGCCACAGCCGGCTCCCCTTTTTTGGCTTTCAGGCAATGCTCAAAAAGAGTGTCCCACGGCATCACAAGAAGAAAAGAAAAACAAGCTGCCGGAAAACCGGGTCCGCATTTTGTGCTTTGGTGAGGTTGATGCAAAAGCATCATGGACACAGACGTTATACTGAAAGCGGCCGGCAACGGACGATACCATGAGCCTTATCCGAAAAATAAAAAATATATTCCGGGCAGGCGATCCTGAAACTGCCCGTCGGGAAATCCTGGCAATTCTGGCAAAGGGCCGGAAACTGGGCGCATGGGATGATGCGTCGTGTGAAATGATTGAAAATATCCTCGATTTTTCATCCATCCTTGTTCGTGAAATAATGATTCCCCGAACGGATATCGCCTCGGTAAACATTGACGACAATATCGAGGAAATATACAAAGACATTGCCTGCAGCGGATATACACGTCTGCCTGTGTGCCGCAAGACGGTGGACAACATTATCGGCATCCTGAATGTAAAGGACCTGCTCAAGATAGCCCCCCGCAGTATTACAGTTGCCGATATCATGGCCGGCCTGACAAAACCTTATTACATACCTGAAACGAAAAACGCCCATCTGCTGTTTTATGAGTTCAAAACCAACCGCAGGCGCATGGCGGTCGTGATCGACGAGTACGGCGGAACCTCCGGTCTGGTAACCCTCGAGAATCTGTTGGAAACGATTGTGGGAGATATCCATGATGAGCACGAAGGCGCCGCATTTGAAGAGGAGATAGTAGATACGACGGACGGCTGCATTATCGCGGACGGCCGTGCGGAGATTGAAGAAATCGAAGAGCGTCTCGGTATCGGCCTGGCAAAGGGTCGTTATGAAACAATCGGCGGATTGATACTCGAGTCCATCCGGAGGATTCCCGCTCAGGGGGAAAGCCTTGAAATCGGCGGCATGGAAATTATCATTGAAAGTGCGGATGAGCGAAGCATAAAAAAAGTGAAAATAAAAAAATTAAAACAAGAAAAGACAGATGAAGCAAAATAGTGTAAATCAGCAAAAGACTAACCAAAAGACAAAACCGCTTCGCTACTGTATCTTTATGGCGCTTTTGAGCGGAGCTTTGCTTTTTTTGTCTTTCCCTGTATTCGGCCTGAGTTTCGCGGCATGGTTTGCACTGGTTCCGCTGTTTGCCGCCCTGCGTGGCACCGACACGATGAAAAGAGCCTTTTTTCTGGGATGGCTCACAGGATGCGCGGCCTATACGGGAATTTTGTACTGGATTGTCTATGTTGTTGTCAACTACGGGCATATGCCCGTCTATATGGGCATCGCCTGCATGCTCCTTCTGGTCTGTTACCTGAGTATTTATACAGGCCTGTTTGCCGCCGCAACGGTTTATTTGCGAAATACGGTGCCTCTTTATCTTGCCGCGCCTTTTTTATGGGTAGTTACGGAATACCTCAAATCTAAAGTAATCACAGGCTTTCCCTGGGAAAATCTCGGCTACTCGCAATTCAATAACTTCTATTTCATTCAGATTGCAGACATTGCGGGTGTATTCGGCCTGTCATTTTTGATCGTTTTGTTAAACGTGGCAATATCCGGTCTGATTAACGAAAGGTCAAAGAAAACCATAGCGCTTGCCGCCGGCGTCTGCCTGTTATGGGCCGGCGTTTACGCATACGGCATGATCCGCGTCGAACAGGTCAGGGAGGCGATGAAGCACAAAAAGGAAATGAGCGTTTCACTGGCGCAGGGCAATATCGATCAGTCCATAAAATGGAGCGCAAATTTCCAGAAAGAAACAATCGATATTTATGAGCATCTCTCCCTACAGGATGATTCCGGGCGGGAGGACCTCGTCATCTGGCCGGAAACGGCTGTCCCTTTTAACTTCGAGGCGGAAAGTTCTTTAAGACGGCGGGTGCAGGGCATCGCCGCCCAAACGGGGAAATGGCTCGTCTTCGGCGCGGTAAGTTTTAATCCGCATAAGCAAAATACTGATTTTTTCAACAGCGCCTATCTACTGTCGCCGGCAGGTGAGATCCGCGGCAGATATGATAAAGTGCATCTTGTCCCCTATGGAGAATATGTTCCGCTCAGAAATGTTTTTCCATTTATCAGTTCGCTTACGGCGGGAATAGGGGATTTCGGCAAAGGGGCGGGCTTTCATCCCCTGAACATGGACAATGAGAAAATCGGCGTGATGATTTGCTACGAAGGCATTTTACCGGAGGCGGGCCGGATGTACAAAAATGAAGGCGCCGGAGTGCTGGTGAACATCACGAACGACGCCTGGTTCGGCAGGACATCCGCTCCCTATCAGCATTTGTCCATGGCCATTTTCCGTGCGGTGGAAACAAGGCTCTACCTGGTGCGGGCTGCAAATACAGGCATTTCGGCTGTTGTGGACCCGTGCGGGAAAATTACCGTACGTACAGAAATATTTAAAAAAGATGTAATTCATGATAAAATAAAATTTATTGAGGTGCCGTCTTTTTATGCGCGGCACGGCGACTGGCCGGTTGCGGTCAGCTTCGCACTGCTGGCTGTTTTTTTAATTTTGAGTTTGGCCTGGAGGATAAAACATGTCCGAAGAAAATTTACAAGATAACATAAGTGATCTGAAAAAAAGAATACATCATCTCGGGGAATGCCTTTGACACAGGTGAGCTTG
>JAAYKU010000314.1 GCA_012522275.1 Smithella sp. | reverse complement strand
GATGGTGCAGCCCGTCCTTGCCGGTTGAACCTATATACATGGCCGGGCGCTTGCGCACCGCCTCCAGCCCCTCTAAAACTTTAATGCTGTCCGCATCGTACATCTGTGTCATAAAACCTTACCAGCTTCCTAAATTTTTAACGGCATGACGATACATAAATAATCATCCCCTTCAGATGGTTTGATGAGTGTCGGTTTCAGCCCGCTGCCGATTTCCAGAATAACGCTTTGCGTCGGTACGGCGGAAACAGCGTCAATCACATAATTTACATTGAACCCGACATCCATATCTTCTCCTGAATATTCGATAAATATTTCTTCCGTTGCCTCTCCAACATCAAGATTTGTTGAATTGAGTGTCATTTTACCGTCTGTGAAAGATATGATGACTCCGCTGTATCTTTCCGAAGATACAACATTCATCCTTCTTAGCGCGTGCAGAAATGAATCCCTTTCCAGCGTCACCTCGACCCCCCTTTCCGCCGGGATAACTCTTTTGTAATCAGGATAGTCTTCATCCACCAGATTGACTTTTAAAATTGTGCTGTCCGTCTTCAGCACAAGCATGTTTTTGTGAATGCCAACACTGATGTTTTCATGCACATCAGTTATTTTTCTAACTTCCATCAAACCTTTGCGTGGAATAATGATTCCCTTGCCCATTTCCAGCCCCGGCTCGGGTGTGTTTACTTTGGCCACCGCCAGCCTGTGTCCGTCTGTGGCCACCATCCTCCAGATATGATTGGTGCCGTCTGTCGATGTCTCCAGAAATACTCCATTGAGATTTTTCCGGCTTTCGTCAAAAGCCATCGCAAAAGAAGTTTTGTTAATTAAATCTTTAACGGCAGGGCCTGCGATATTCACAAAATTATCCGCCTGACTTTCCACAACACTCGGAAAGTCATCCGCAGGCAGACCAGGTATTTTGTAGACGGCTCTTTCTGACGTGATTTTGACTATATTATTGGCGCTTTTGGAAAAGTGCACCTCTTCTCCCTGTATTTCTCTGACCATCTCATAGAGTTTTTTAGCGGAAAGAGTTATTTCCCCGTTTTCGGCGATTTGTGCGTCGTAATCGGATAGAAGGCTTATCTCCCTGTCCGTGGCGATGATTTTGAGTTTATTTTGCTGTGTTTTTAAAAGAACGTTATTCAAAATAGGCGTCGTCGTTTTTTTCTCTACAATACCCAGCGTTTTTTGGATCCCTTCAAAAAAGGTATTTCTATTGATTTTAAATTCCATTTCCGCCTCCCAGGTAATTACTCTTTATTTTTTAATTAAATAATAAAACTAGTATTAGTAATAAGGTTTGTGGATATGTTGACCGTTTTATTTTCAATTGTAATTTCATATATCTTTACACTTACTGCCTGTTAATGACTTGTTTGCACTTCTATGAAGACCTGTTGATGATATTTTCTTCTATGTCAGTTACTGTTTTTTTTATGTCCGCGTTTGTTTCTATGAGTTGTAAAATTTTTTTATTTGCATAGATGACCGTGGAATGATCCCGGCCGCCTATTTTCCGGCCGATATCCGGAAAGGAAAGATTTGTAAGTTTCCTGGCCAGATACATGGACACTTGTCTTGCTAAAACAAAATTTTTATTTTTATTGTGTGCCTTGATGTCCGCTATCTTGACGTTTAATTTAGAGCCTACAATCTTGATTATTTCTTCCACACTGACATCTTCTTTATCGTTGTGCGAGACGAGTTTTTTAAGAACCTCCCGTACCAGCTCGAGTGTAATTTCTCTGTTCGTCAGGGAGGAATAGGCTGAAATTCTTATTAGAAAGCCTTCCAGTTCCCGTATGTTGGATTCGACATGAGAGGCTATATATTGCGCTACAGCAGGGGATAGTTCTATTTTATTTTCCTGCATTTTCTTTTCAATGATTGCTATTTTCGTTTCCGTCTCCGGCGGCTGGATATCGGCAATCAGGCCCCATTCAAAACGGGAGCGCAGCCTTCCTTCCAGATTGGGAATATCTTTTGGAAATTTATCCGAAGTAACGACTATCTGCTTACCCGAGTCGCGAAGGGTATTAAATGTGTGGAAGAACTCCTCCTGCGTTCTGTCCTTTCCAGCCAGAAACTGGATATCGTCAATAAGCAAGGACCCGACATTTCTGTATTTTTCACGAAATTTTGCCATCCGGTCATAGCGTATGGAGTTGATCATCTCATTCATGAATGCTTCCGCCGACACATACATGACACTTAAATCCGGGTGAGAGGCCACCGTCATCAGTCCGATTGCATTTAATAAATGGGTTTTTCCCAGACCCGAGCCGCCATAAATAAACAAAGGATTATAGTATTTTGCCGGCTGTTTGGCCACCGCGATGGATGCGGCATGGGCAAACTGATTAGAAGGGCCGACAACAAAACGATCAAAAGTGTAATTACTGTTCAGATGAGAGATATTTCTTTTAGGCGCGTCTGGGGTGACATTTTTCCCCTGCTCAAAAGGCAAAGCGGCCATTTCGGGAGATTTTTCCTTATCTTTACTCAGCTTGAAATCTATGTCCACACTGATGCCGGTCACGCTTTGCAGGGAATTTTTAATCATGGATACATAGTTATCCATCAGCCAGTCTCTGAAAAACCTATTGGGAACGGCCAGCTGGACGCGCTTGTCTTCCATCGAGACAATCCTGACCGGCTTTATCCAGGTGTCAAAGTTCTGCTTGGACACTTTTTCCTGAATAATTTTAGTGGCTTTATCCCAAACTGCTTCCATAAAAACCCTTTTGTAAACACATTTATCAACAAGTGTTGATAATAAAGCGCCTCAGAGCTCATCCAACAGATAACGGGCCAGACGGTTTAATTCGTCCATCGATTTATAGGAAATTTCTATAACCCCTTTGCGGGCCGAACCTTTTATCTGCACTTTCGCCATACATTTCGCGGTCAGTGATTTTTCCAGATCCGCCATATGCCGGTCTTTTACCGGCGCTTTCTTTTCCACCTGTTTATTTTTTATTTTGTTAATTATCTTTTCCGTTTCGCGTACGTTTAGCCCCCGTTTCATAATAATGTCCAGCGTTGTCAGCTGCTCATCGGTCGATGCCAGAGCAAGAAGGCAGCGGGCATGTCCGGAGGATATCTTTTTTTTGATTATCGCGGTTTTTATCGCGGCCGGCAGTTTTAAAAGACGAATTGTGTTGGCCACGGTCGAGCGGTCTTTTCCTACCTGCGCGGCAATGGACTCCTGGGAAAGATTGAATTTTTCCATAAGAGTCACAAAAGCGTCAGCCTCCTCCAGGGGATTCAACTCCTCGCGCAGCAGGTTTTCAATCAGTGACAACTGCGCCGCTTCTTGATCGGAGGCATGACGGATGACAATCGGCACGTCTTTGAGACCAGCTGCCTGGGCGGCGCGCCAGCGCCTTTCACCGGCGATAATTTCGTAGCCTGACGAGGACTTGCGCACCACTATCGGCTGAATAATGCCGCTTTGCCTGACAGATGCGGTCAGTTTTTTTTGCTCTTCATCATTGAAGTTTTTCCTGGGCTGATACCGGTTGGGCTTCAGCTCTTCAATACCGCAGCTGCTGAGACCTTCCTTTTTGCCGGCGTCATTGTCCAGTAAATCCGAAAATATAGCTCCCAGGCCTTTTCCCAAGGCGTCTTTTTTTTGCGCCATCTACAACATCTCCCCCCGCAATATTTCCCTGGCCAGTTCCATATACGCTTGTGCCCCTCGTGATTTTGAGTCATACATGATAACGGGCAGACCATGACTGGGGCTTTCCGACAACCGGACATTGCGCGGAATGACGGTTTTGAAAACCTTGTCCCCCAGATGCTGGCGGACGTCTTCGGTGACCCGATGAGCCAGTGTGTTACGCTGGTCGAACATCGTCAGTAAAATGCCGCCCAGCGCCAAGTTAGGATTGAGGTTCGCTTTTACCAGCTTTACCGTGTTAAGTAAATAGCCTAATCCTTCCATGGCATAATATTCGCACTGTAGTGGAACAATTAATGAATCAGCGGCCACCAGTGCGTTGACGGTCATAAAACCCAGCGAAGGGGGACAGTCGATGATGATAAAATCGTAGATTCCGTTGAGCGGTTTGAGAATCTCGCGCAGGCGGATTTCCCTGTCTTCGAGTTGCACGAATTCCACCTCCAGGCCAATTAGGTCCTGATTGGAGGGCGCCACTTCCAGATTGCGCAACGCGGTTTTCGCAATTACGGCATCGAGAGGAACCTGACCGATCATCGCGTGGTAAAAATTGGCTTTTTCAGCAATGTCCCTGTCTATCCCCAGGCCGCTGGTCGAGTTACCCTGAGAGTCGGCATCGATAAGCAGAATTTTCTTGTTCGCCACGGCCAGCGAGGCGGACAGATTGATGGCCGTCGTCGTTTTGCCGACGCCGCCCTTCTGATTGGCGATACATATGATTTTATTCATTATTTACACGCAACTCTTCAGGGGTTTTTTATCTGAATAAACTGTCTGTTAGCTAGCACAAAAAAGGGTTTTTTAGAAGGGTTTTTTGCTTTATTCCACCTTTTGAAACACGATTATTTTGCGCGGCGGACCCGAAAAAGGAATGTCGATATCATATTGATTTATATGATATTTTACAGAAACGTCCGGTATGTTCATTGTCGCGGCCAGCTCCGCCGCAACGTCACCTGCCTTGAGGGTTATCAACAGGCCCGCAGGTCCCAGAAAATAATCTGCCAGCGGCAGCAGATCCGGCAGTTTAAAGGCGGCCCTGGAGGTGACTATGTCAAATTTTCCCCGCCAGGTTTCCTCGCGCACAATATTTTCCATCCTGTCGTGAAGGGTCCAGGTTTTGTCGAGCCCCAGAAGGCGAATTACGTGTTTTAAGAAGGAAATTTTTTTGCGGTTGGCCTCCAGGAGATACACTCTAATGTGAGGCAGGGCAATTTTGAGCGGGATGCCGGGAAATCCGGCGCCGCTGCCCGCATCCACTATGCATTTCTCACCGTCAGGGATAAATTTTGCCGCGGCCAGAGAGTCCAGAAAATGACGACAGATGATTTCCCCGGCGCTTTTTTCCGAAATCAGGTTTGTTGTGGCATTCCATTTGAGCAGTTCCTTCCGATACATATCGAACAGAGCAAGCCGGCGGTCATCAAGGCTTACGCCCAGATGTCCGGCCCCCTCTTTCAGAAGCTGCATTTCCTCAGACATGACCAAGCCATAACAAAAAAAACCTGCACCGGCAATCCCAAACAGATTCACGTCACATAAAAGGTGTTGTCACGAACGGCCTCGGCTGAAAGGATTAAAGTTTTTTCAAGGAAACGACGATCTGTGCTTTAAGGAGCTTTTTCGTCATGAACGACATCACATCAATCGCCGGCGTCCTTATGAGCATGCAGCAGTCACAAATGCAGGATGCAATCAGCATGGCCATTGTGAAGATGAACGCCGAAGCTGAAGCGGCCATGGCCGATATGCTGTTGCACAATGCCCGCCAGATCGAAGCCCTCACCCATGCCGCCCAGGGCGGTGTCATCGACCTTTTTGCCTGAAGAGCACAAATATTTCGTGCAATTTCCTGAAACCGGCTTTATAAGTTCCCTACTTTTTTTACAGGAAGCCCAAATCATGCCCGTAAAAGCCGGCACTGCAAACATCAGTATAATCTTATTCAGGCCCAAACACGCGGGAAACGTAGGGGCTATCGCCCGGGCCGCGAAAAACATGGGCATCAGTCAGATTATTGTTGTCGGGGCCCAAGGGCTCGACCGTGAAGAGATGGAACAGCGCTCGACTCATTTGGCCAGGGACGTTGTCGACAACATAAAATATGCGGACTCTGCTCCGGAAGCGTTGTGTGATTTTCAGTATATCATCGGGACGACGGCCAGAACCGGCAGGGCACGCGGGCCGTTTGTGACGCCGCGCGCGGCG
>JAAYKU010000053.1 GCA_012522275.1 Smithella sp. | reverse complement strand
TTCTTATGCTTTTTTACCATCTGGGTACCTCCTGTTTACTATTGGGTTATTTGCCTATCCCTTTATACAACAGGTTTCCCAGATGGTTTATTCATTTTTTTGACTATGGCTATGCAGGATTCAGGTTATAAATTAAAGCTCGATGCCATCGAGCTTTTCCACCCGGATCATTCCGAGACCGCCATGAGCAAAGTGCGAAAGGCGATGGAACAGATGAAAATTCCCGGAACGGGCGGGAGCGACGCGCACAAAATTCTCAATATCGGTTCATATGTGACGATTTTTGAAAATCCGGTTCTGAACGAAAAAGATTTTCTGAAGGAAATCCGGGCGGGAAGATTCCGGGCGGAAAAGAGGATAAAGGATCAAGGCTGAAGGCGAAAGGATTATCTGGTCACGCAATTTTATATCTTAATCGATTATATCTGTTTACCTGTTTCGCTCAAGTTTGATAAAAGATCAATCAATGAAGGCATTTCCATTTGTCGGAGCCGGCTATACAACCGGCTTGGCTTCCACCGTTTATCTCAATAATTTTGTAATAACCGGTTCAGACATTTACAATTCAAATGGATTTCAAGATTTCAATATTGGAAACTTGAGTGTACAAGAGGGGGGGCTTGCCGGCAACGAAAGCTCTTCTGTCCCCGAACCGGCCACTTCTATGCTTCTGGGGCCTGGTCTTCCGGGAGTTATTTCTCTCCGAAAGAAGATAAAGTAGATATTGGCCAATTGGATTAACAAAGAAAGGCAGTGCGTGAGCACTGCCTTTCTTCTTTAGGGAATCTTATTCTCCAATGAAATTAGGTTCGCGTTTCTCCAGAAAGGCGGTGATGCCTTCCATGGCGTCTTTGCTGGCGCCGAGCTTTTTCGACCATTCGATGTCCACGCGCAGGCCTTCGTCAAAGCCCTTATCCAGTCCGATGTGGATGCCTTCGAGTACCGCAGCCACGGCCAGCGGCGGCCTTTTGGCCAGTGCCTGGGCAAACGCCGTTGCTTCCTTCATCAGATCGGCGGCCGGGACGACTTTATCGACCAGACCGATGGCCAGCGCTTCGACAGGAGTCAGACGCTTGCTGAAAAGAATCATATCCAATGCCTTGGGTTTTCCCAGCAGTCTCGGCAATCTCTGTATGCCGCCCCAGCCGGGTGTGATGCCGAGATTGACCTCCGGCAGGCCGATGAGTGCTTTGGGATTGTCTGTCATAATCCGGAAATGGCAGGCGATCGCCGTTTCGCAGCCGCCGCCCAGGGCATGGCCGTTGATGGCCGCGATGTAGGGTTTTTTGGAGCGCGAGATGGCGTTCATGATTTCGTTGCCGTTAGGCCCTTTGGCAATGTTGGCGATATCGGAAACATCCATGCCGGCGGAAAATCCCTTCTCGCCCGCTCCTGTGATGATCACGGCGCGTGTTTCCGGGCTTTTTTCAATGTTGTTTACCGCAAGAAAAAACTCCTCCCGGATGCCCAGGTTGACGGAGTTCATCGGCGGCCTGTTGAGCGTGATGGTAGTTACGAAATCTTTAGTCGATACGATAATGTTCTGATATTCCATCTTTTTCTCCTTTCACATGGTTTGTAGTTAATCTTCATGGTCTGCAGGCTGTATGTTTTGATGCACCAGCCGCTGGCCGGGCCAGGGCGCTTCAAAGCAGGGGATGTTTGTGCCGGCGAGGCTTCCGATAAATGCGGTTCGCCGGTCTTTGCCGCCGAAGCAGATATTGGCCGG
>JAAYKU010000313.1 GCA_012522275.1 Smithella sp. | reverse complement strand
TGTACGAGATCAGGGTCTCATGGACGCAGGCAATGCGCAGCATTTTGCCGCACAATAAAGGGCGCGTCATTATTAAAACAAAACGAACAAGACGCTTTTATTGCCGCGAACGGGTCATTTCGGACAATCAGCCCTTCATGTTTTGAGACAATTCATCCGATACCATGAATAATGAAAGACTTGCACCCGCATGTATAAAAAGTTATTATCAGTGTGCAAACCGGTGAGTGTCCAATGAGACAGAAATCTAAAAAGATCCAGCCCGAAGAAGTTCTGAACGCACTGAAAAAAGCCTCGGCCGGCGACTATTCGGCAATACTCGGCCTTGAGTCCGAAGATGACGAACTGGGTCGGATAGTTCTGGCTGTCAACGCTGTGCTCAAAAAAACAGAAACCGGCGTTGTGCAGGCGCGGGCGCAGGCGGAAAGCATGGCCCAAGGCGCGGAGCGCTATCGTCATATACTCGACAATATTGAAGAATCGTATTTTGAAGTGGATCTGAAAGGGAATCTCCTTTTCTTCAACGACACGGTTTTGCGTGATTTGGGCTACACGGCGGATGAAATCAGCGGCATCAATTTCAAAAACCTGACGGATGAGGCCAACGCGAAAAAGGTCTATGAGGTGTTTCATCATGTTTTTCAGACGGGCAAACCGATCAAAGGGTTCGACTGGGAAATCATCAAGAAAAACGGCGAAACCATAAACGTGGAAGCCTCTGTGGCTTTGCTTCGTGATGAAGCAGACCGGCCTGTCGGTTTCCGGGGAGTGGTAAGGGATGTTTCCCGGCGTATCCGCACACAAAGAGATCTGCGCCAGAGCAATGAACGGTATCAGACGCTTTTGGACATCACGACCGAAGGCTATCTGGAGGAGGATCTCACCGGCCGGATCACCTTCGCCAATGACGCGGCCTGCCGGCTGATGGGCTATTCGCGCGAACAACTGCTCGGTATGAGCTATCGCGACTATCTGATTCCCTCTATAGCGGACAACTTAAAAGAGGTTTTTCTCGAAGCTTATCATTCGCGCAATCCCGTGCGCCTTACCGACTATGACATCGTGCGTCCCGACGGCTCAACTGTTACTTGCGAAATCAACGCTGCTGTCAAATATGACCATACGGGAACCCCAACCGGCTTTCGCATCTTACTGAAGGATTTTACGGCAAAGAAGAAGGCGGAAGAAACGCTCAGGGAAAGCGAAAAGCGCTTCCGGATGATCGTGGAAAATGTCCATGAAGTCATCTGTACAACAGACATGAACCTCAAAATCACCTACATGAGTCCTTCTTGCTATCCTCTGTCCGGCTACACACCAGAGGAACTCTCCACACTGTCGATGGAAAAGTTTATGACGCCGGAAACTCTGGCGGAAACGGTAAGAGTGGTCACACAGGAGATCGAACGCGAACTCAACGAAGAAAACACTGGAAAGTACACCTCCAGAACCATCGAGCAGGAAATCATCCGCAAGGACGGCAGCACCTTCTGGCTGGAAGGCACAGGGTCTTTCATCCGCGATGAGCAGGGGAAGGCCACCGGCATACTGCTGGCCGGACGCGACATCACGGAAAGAAAAAAAGCGGAGGTGGAAAGAAAGAGGCTCGAGGACCAGTTAACGCAGGCGCAGAAAATGGAGGTCATCGGAAGGCTGGCCGGCGGCGTGGCGCACGACTTCAACAATATGCTCAGCGTCATTTTAGGATATGCAGATCTGGCCAAGATCAGACTTGCCAAACAACACCCCGTTTTAAATGACATAGCTGAAATTGAAAAGGCGGCTCTGCGCTCGCGCGACATCACCACACAGCTTCTGGCCTTCTCCCGCAAGCAGATTATCGAGCCGAGAGTCATAGATCTTAACGGCCTGATTGGGCACTCTCAAAAAGCGATGATCCGCCTGATCGGAGAAGACATCCGGCTGGAAGTCATCCGGCCGCGTGGACTGTGGCCTGTAAAAGTGGACCCGCCGCAGATCGAGCAGATCCTCATGAACCTGGCGGTCAACGCGCGCGATGCGATGCCCGGCGGCGGCAGGCTAACCATACAGACGGAAAACCGCGTTCTTGACAAACTGTATTGCGAGTCAAACCCGGGGTTCATACCCGGCGAGTATGTCTGTCTTACAGTCAGCGACAGCGGCATAGGGATGGACAAGGAAACACTCAAATACATATTTGAGCCTTTCTTCACCACTAAAGAGGCAGGCAAAGGCACGGGACTGGGACTGGCCACGATTTACGGCATTGTCAAACAAAACGAAGGCTTCATCAATGTTTACAGTGAACCGGGCGAGGGAGCCAGCTTCAGCATCTATCTGCCGCGTGTGAGAGATGAAAAGGAGGCTCCGGATGAAGAGGAATATGAACACAAACCGTCAGGCACGGGCTGCATACTTCTGGCGGAAGATGACGCCACGGTGTTGCAAATCGCGAAGGAAATGCTCGAATCAATCGGATATACGG
>JAAYKU010000312.1 GCA_012522275.1 Smithella sp. | reverse complement strand
TATTGAAATTAAGCCCGCCCGGTGAGTTTTTTTTTAACGCCGGAATCGCCATAATCTGAAAACGCTCCTGCGATTGAAAATTCATCATATTTATATGCCCGGTGCTGTAAAGTGTCAACTACATTGTGACCACTTTTTTCACACACTTCCGGACAACATTGGCGCAGGATCACTTGCAACAAGCGTTTAACGCTATATGCTGTGGGCTTTCAGGTCATAAAGATGGCGGCCGGAAGAAAAATCATTGACCACTTCGTTGATTTTCCAATTATCCGGCCTGCCTGATTTTCTTTACTTCGCCTTTCTCCTGTGTCCTTTTCTCTTCCACATCGTGCGTGTGGCGCTTGTGCACCATGCCAGGCTATGGGTTCCAGCCGGCCAAACGCGCCCACAGCCACCAGGCGGCGCGGCCTTTCAAAACGCAGTTCAGCTTCTGGCTATGAATACAGTCACTGCAATTATCGGCCAGCGTTGTCAGCGGCTTGCCGGCATTGGCAACCACCCAGTCAGTTGCCCAGTTGCGCCCGCCGGAATAATCACAGTTGTCATTGGCGTAAAGCTGCATGTAATTTGTGTCTCCGTCCGGATCGAAGCTTTCAATATCGGCAAAATCGTAGAGGATTTTGTTGTTGTCCCGGCAGTATTGACGAATCTGCTCGTTTCGCTGATTAATATTCCCTGTCTGCCCTGTTCCACCTAAGTGCCCGGTCATGTAAACAAATTTAACCGCCGGATATTCGCCTTCCAACTGATTCATTAAATTCAGATATTGATCTATTTGGGCTTGGGTGCCGTCCACCTGTCCGCACCAGGACCAGATAACGACGTTGATTGCCGGATTGGCATTCAAAAAAGTTCTGGTGGCGTTTGCCCAAGCCGTCCGGTCAGGATTGCCAAGATCATTTGCGCCGGAGAAAGGATTATCACGAAGGCGCAGCGCTCCGCCTGTTCCATAGGCATTCCAGGCATACAGGCTGTTGGACGAAGACAAAGCATTCATGCCGGTAATCAGCTGGCTGCCATGTGAGGTGTGGCCGTAGGCGATGTGCAAATTTGTCTTGGCGTTTGCAATGTCGACTAGCGGTATTGAAGAAAAAGCCGCTGCCGCCAAGTGGTCGGCGATGATCGCGCCTCCCGGCGCGGGCGACTCACTGACCGTCACCGTGTAGTTCTTTGTAGAATCGTCCTGCGCGGTCACCGTATAGACCACGGGGTTCGTGAAGTCGTTTGGCGTCACGCCGCTTTGCTGAAGTACGCCGCCTGCCCGAACTGTCTGTCCATTGGTGGAAAATGTTGCCACCAGTGACGTGCGATCGGTTGCGTGGGGAACCCAGGCGGTAATATTCGTTCCGGATACAACGCCGCTCACTGTCTGAGATATAACGCCGTTGTTGTACGCGGGCGTGAAGGAAAACGCGGTTATGTTATTGGCGGAACTTTGATTCGAGGGATTGAGTTGAATAAAACCACCGTCCGCGCCCCCGCCGCCGCAGCTGATCAAAGCAAACGATACAAATAGAAGACAAAAAATTGAAGCCAGAGCAGTCCGCTTGGAAAATACATTTAAAAAGCTGTTTATCCTCGTCATTTTATTCCCCCTTTCCTGCTTGCGTAAAAATGAAAGATTATGGAAGCCTCTCCCCCTGCCTAAGGCTATCTATAACCTGATTTATGGCCGGCATTGCCACGGCGGCGGCTTTTTCCCCTTCCATGATCGCTTCATGCCTTTTGGTGAAATCGCCCGGGCCGATATAGCCTACTTTCGGCCTGATGACGACATCCGCGTTTTGAAGCTGTATCACCGACATTTTATTGTGCATGATATCGACCGATTGCATGATGGTTTCGAGCGCCCCGGCCGGCATCGCCGGGGTGAGCCCCGATGAGATATCCACGGCGATGACAACATCCGCGCCTAAGCGTCTGGCCGCATTCACCGCTACGGGACTTACCACTCCCCCGTCCACATAAACGTTTTCGCCGATCACCACCGGGTTGAAAATACCTGGGACGGCGCAGCTGGCCC
>JAAYKU010000311.1 GCA_012522275.1 Smithella sp. | reverse complement strand
GGGGATGAGCATTCCCCGAGAGAGGACTTTCACCTCTCTGATCGCGCCCGCTCCCGGGCGCACGGATACCGGCCTTCGCCGGTATGACGATGGTGACGGCTTCTTTACGATTACGACACAGTCTCCAGCGGGGGAGACGCAGCTCATGGCTAATAGTTAAATGATTTTTACCTCTGGCGCTTTTCCATGAAAAGATGTAAGTTCACCTTCATTCACGTACTGTCGCTTCGGCATTAAAAAACTCGAAACCAAAGCAAAGGAAAAGGAGTCGAACATGAATTATCTGTTGCAGCCTAAAAAGTACAAGAGTCTGATGTCGGATGCAGGCTCCCGCGCCATCATGGACAAAACCATCTCTTTCTTTGAAACAATGGGCAAAACAAGGATTACCGAAGACTTCAACAAAAAGGTCTGGTACCGCGAATTTGTCGATTTTATCGGCAAGGAGCAGATTTTTGCCAAACTGCTCACACCCAGCAAGTATGGAGGAGGCGACCCGGACTGCCGCTGGGACACGGCGCGCAACAGCGAATTTTCCGAACTTCTCGCCTTCTACGGCCTGGGCTACTGGTACTGCTTTCAGGTGAGCATTCTGGGGCTGGGGCCGATCTGGATGAGCCCCAACGAAAAGGCTAAAAAAAAGGCGGCCGAACTGCTTAAAAAAGGCGCGATCTTCGCCTTCGGCCTGTCGGAGCGGGAACACGGGGCGGATATTTACTCCACGGAAACATCGCTGACGCCGAAAGGCGACGGAACCTGGGTGGCCAACGGAGAAAAATACTATATCGGCAACGGCAACGAAGCGGAGATGGTCTCCACGCTGGGGAAAATCAAGGACGGCACGGACGACTACACCTTCTTCGTCACCAACTTCCGCCACAAGGCGTATGAGCTGAAAAAAAACGTCGTCTCCCACCAGCAGTATGTCTCCAACTTCGCTTTGCATGACTATCCCATCACCGAGGACGACATTCTTTCCCGCGGCTCGCACGCCTGGGACTGCTCGCTCAACACGGTTAACATCGGCAAATTCAATATCGGGCCGGGATCGATCGGGATCACCGAGCATTGCTTCTACGAGGCGATTACCCACGCCGCCAACCGTATTCTCTACGGCCTGCCCGTGACGGACATGCCTCATGTACGTAAAAATTTCATGGATGCGTGGCTGCGGATCATCGGCATGAAACTCTACCAGAGGCGCGCGACAGACTACTTCCGCAACGCATCGTCTGACGATCGCCGCTATCTGCTGTACAACCCCACCAGCAAGATGAAAGTGACGCTTCAGGC
Organism: Smithella sp.; assembly: GCA_012522275.1. Taxonomy (GTDB): domain Bacteria; phylum Desulfobacterota; class Syntrophia; order Syntrophales; family Smithellaceae; genus UBA8904. The sequence continues at coordinate 16,037 of JAAYKU010000311.1, read as the reverse complement.
CGAGGATGTGATCAACCTGCTGTGGGAAGTAATTGCCGCCAAGGGCTTTGAGAAAGACACATATTTTTCACTGGCCTCCGCCGATGTGCGCGGGCCGTCCAAGCTGGAGGGAACGGTTCATGTCAACGTTCAGCTCATCCGTAAATTCATGAAAAATTACTTTTTCAACCCCATGGAATACCCGCCGGTGAATCCTGATTTTGAGCTGAAGGACGATATGTTCTTATTCAATCAGGGCCCGACCAGGGGGCTGGGTACGGTACGCTTCCACGACTACAAACCGGTCTTCGAGGCCAACAAAAATCTGCCGAATGTGGGAATTTTTATGCAGCAGATTGAGCTGTTCAGGGAAATGCTGGAAAAAGTCGGGCCGGACAAGACACAGGATATGGATCCGTCTTTTTCCCTGCCACTGGGTGAAATGTTCTCCGTGGTGGTCTATGGCCAGTTGATTCTGGAGCAGGCCAAATTTGACAATATCGACCCGGAGGTGATCAACCAGATCTTCGACTTCATGGTGCGCGACTTTGCCCGCTTCGCCCATCAGATTTTCGGGATGCACAAAACACGCGATGACCAGCGCGCATACTTCACGAAGATCATGATGATCCGCTCCGCGGAAGATGAGGCACAGTATGACCGCGTCTGGAAAAAATACGTCTTCGCGATGAACGACGAATACGCGATGAATGAATAAAAAACAAAACCGCTCATAAAAAAGGGAGACAGGCTCGCCTGTCTCCCTTTTTTATGTTTTATACCGTTGCAAAACCAGAACGCAAAAAAAGTCATTTAGCCGTTCAGACAGCAACCCATTACCTGTTGCCCGTTCTCGCCTTCCCTACCCCAGCCCGTAGAGTTTCATCTTTCTATAGAGCGTGGCGCGGGAGATATTCATTTTTTCGGCAATGCGATTTTTGCGCATTTTCTGATGCAAAAGCCGTGCGATCATCTGGCGCTCCTCCTCTTCCGGTGCGGCAGACTCTTCATGATATTCACTGCCGTACGAGGGTCTGCGCATATATTCCGGCACAAGTTCATATGTCAGCTCGGACGTCTTGAGAAAATTGATCATTCTTTCGATCGCGTTTTGCAGTTCGCGGACATTGCCCGGCCAGGAATAGCTCATGAAAGCGTCGATCACTCTTTTGTCAACCCGCGTGATTCTTTTCTTCATGGCGCTGGCGTAGCGCTTGATGAAATAGTCGGCAAGAATGGGAATGTCATCAATCCTTTCTTTGAGCTCAATCATTTCAATGGCAAAAACATTGGCCCGGTAATAGAGATCTTCGCGGAAATTGCCTTTGCGCACTTCCGCACGCAGGTCTTTATTTGTGGCGGCGATAATCCGCACATCCACCGGCCGCACCCTGGTCCCTCCGATGCGCAAAACGGATTTGTCCTCTATCACCCTCAACAGAGCCGTCTGCAGCTCCAGCGGCGTTTCGGCTATTTCATCCAGAAAAAGAGTACCCCCGTCGGCCAGCTCGAATTTCCCCTGGTTGCCGCCGCGGCGGGACCCGGTGAAGGCGCCCTCCTCGTGTCCGAATAATTCGCTGGCAATCAGATCCCGGGGAATGGCGCCGCAGTTAATGGCAACGTACGGGCCGTTTTTACGACTGCTGGCATTGTGAATGGCCTGGGCGAAAATATCCTTGCCTGTGCCGCTCTTTCCCAAAAGTAAAACATTGGAAGAGCTTTGGGAAACCATTCTGGCCTGGTCAATCGTCGTCAGAAAACGGTGGTTGCGGCCGTAGATATCGTCGAAGCTGAAATTGGCCGTCGCCCCCATCATCTTGGTCACCATGGACTTGGCGCGGCGAATTTCATTGAGAATGATGATTGTCCCCGTGGTCCCCCCGCCGGGCGACAAAACCGGGCTGCAAGTCAGTGTATAGTCACCGGAAGATTTGTTGGAAAGAATCCGCACCTCCGTATCGGTTATGGTCTCATTGTTTTCAACAAGTGCGAAAAAAGGGGCGTTTTCCGGCGGGAGAATATCCCGCAGCCTGCGCCCCTGCACTTTTGTATTATCCAGATCCAGCTTGCCACGGGCGATCTCATTGATCAGCGTAACATGCCCGTAGGAATCAAGGACAATAAGAGCCTCCTGAATTGAGGAAATCACCGTTTGCTGGTAACTTGCAGCCATCTGCGCCTCCATCAGCGCACGGCGTATTTTAAGCTCATTTTGTATCGCACTTGCCGCCGAGGCGACAATGCCCAGGGTATGGGGATTGGCGCGGTAATAACGCCCGAAAATGGTGACAATGCCGATAAACTCGCCGTCTGCATCGAAAATCGGCGCCCCGCAGCCGGTCGCGCCGTGGTAAAGACGTACATATTGCTGAGGGCCGAACACCTGCATGGGCTTTTTGTAAAAAGCCACACAAGCCGCCACATTGTTGCCGGAATACTTTTCCGCCCAGCAGGCGCCGACAAATCCCCTGGCGGTGCGGATCAACTTCTCTTCTTCAGCATCACCCAAAAAAGCCAGCACATGGACCTCACGATCCAGAAGGCTCAGCAGAAAGCCCGAACCTTCAAGAAAACGGTAGAGATTTTTCATGAAAGGATAGGCGACATCGATCAATTCTTTGTTGCGTGTCAACAGATCGTTGAGCTCATCACCTTCCAGGACCTTGTTTTGCGGCCTGGCCAGAGGCTCCAGCCCCAGCTCTGCGCAACGCACCCAGGATTCATAAACCTCCTCCGGAATGACGGAACAATCCACCTCTCGATTGCCGGAAATGAACTTCTGCCATTCCTTGTATGTCTCCTGGTAAAATCTCTCATAGTATTCCAGCCCCATCAGATTGACGTCCCTGAGCTGCCTCCTTTTTGCAATGGTTGCCGCATCCGCCATTTCCATGTGCCTCCATTTTCAAATCGGCCCGGTTTGAGCCTTATTTTTATTTCAGATAACCTGCCCATGCAGATTTTACACGGCAAGTACCGTTTAAGTTGCCGCCTTAGTTATTTTGCTTTGCCTGCAACGGAATGTATCATTACTGTCTTATTTGTGTCTCATTGAGACAGCAATGAATCATTTAATGATACATAAATCAAGAAGAAATTTATTTTTTTAAACAAATCAACAGGATATATTTAATGCATCATTGGCACGCTGAATGCATATAAATGCGAACGACCGCCAATACAAATATATAAATTTTAATCCGTTGCCATGGCGGGAAAAACACATAAATTAAGACAATCCAGCGCCTGTGCGCTGTTTTCAAGGAGCAAGGCTTTGCAGACAAGGTCCTGGCAAAAAAATTACGACTACTCCGTACCTGCTACGATCAGGTACCCGAAGTTTCCCGTGCAGAACTTGCTGCATATCGCCGCTTCGCAATGTCCCTCAAAAACCGCAACCGATTTTTTCGGCTCGGAAATGACTTATGCGCAGATACGCACACAGGTGCTTTGTCTGGCTAACGCTCTTTTGCAGACAGGCGTAAAAAAAGGCGACCGGGTCGGCCTGGCATTACCTAACTGCCCCCAGTACATTATCGCCTACTATGCCATTTTGTCCGTGGGCGGCATAGTCGTGAATCTCAATCCCTACTACACGCATGATGAACTCAAATTCATGCTGGAAAACACAAAAACCAGACTACTGATTACTTTCGACGCGGCAATGCAGACCATGCGCCCCCTGGGTAAAGAACTGGATATGACACTGATCGTCACCAGGGTGACGGATTACGCCGCCGGAATGGGCGTCAGCTCAAAAAAAGATCTGGAACTGGAAGAGGGCTGGCATCATTTCTCGGAACTCATCGAAAACTGCTCACACACACAGATTCCACGCGTGGAGCTCACCGCCTCCGATGCCGCCCTCATTCAATTTACAGGAGGCACGACCGGGCTTCCTAAAGGAGCACTTCTTACACACGGCAATGTTGTCGCCGCCACTCTCCAGGCGGTCAACTGGGGAGTCGGGATATTGCCTTTCACGCCGCACGAGAAACGTAACATTTTAAGTATCATCCCTTATTTTCACATCTATGGCAACGTCTCGGCCATGAACTGGGCGACTTGCAGCGCCGCCACGCAGATATTGATGCCGCGGTTTGAAATAGACGAGGTTCTGGGAACCATCAAACGCATGGATCAGATTTACTATTTCCCGGCCGTTCCCACAATGATCACGGCAATTGTCAATCATCCCAAAGCCTCGGCAGCAGATATCGCCAACAGCATTCGCCTGATCAATTCCGGCGGCGCGCCTATGCCCGCGGAGCTTATTCAGAAAGTCAAGGATTTAGGAATCCTCTACAGTGAAGGCTGGGGAATGAGCGAAACATCAGCGCTCGGAATTTCCAACCCTCTGATGTCCTGCCGCACCGGTTCCATCGGCGTGCCCGTAATGGACAATGATATCCGTCTTGTTGATCTTGATGAAGGCATTCATGATGTGGCTCCGGGTGACCCGGGAGAAATCATGATCAAAGGCCCCACCATCATGAAGGAATACTGGGACAATGCGGAAGAATCCAAATTGCAGTTGGTTGACGGGTGGCTCTACACGGGTGACATCGGGCAGGCGGATGAAGACGGCTACATTTATATCGTTGACCGGAAAAAAGATATGATCATCGCGGGCGGCTTCAACATCTACCCGCGGGAAGTGGACGAGGTTTTATATCAGCACCCGAAAGTTTCGGAAGCCGTCACCGTAGGTATTCCGGACGAATACCGGGGTGAAACGGTAAAGGCCTTTATCGTGGCCAGACAGGGAGAGTCTCTGACCGAGAAAGAAGTTATCGATTTCTGCCGCACGAAACTTGCCGCCTACAAAGTGCCCAAGCTGGTTGAATTCCGCGAGAGCATTCCCAAATCGGCGGTAGGCAAGATTCTGCGCAAGGCCCTGCAGGACGAGGAAAAGGCCAAACACAAAAATAAAATACCCGGCTGATGTCTTTCAGCCGCTGACAATCCCCTTTTTTTCCTGCCGAAGAGGAAGAGGGGGCCAGGGAACAAAAAGCATCTCCAAAATGCTTTCTCTGACCCCTCTTCCTCATCCCCCCACGGCCAAACACAAAGCTTTCAGCCCTGCACACAACCCCGTATTGTAATCCGGAGACTTGAACCTTACCACCACACACTATGAGCTGCGAGCCATGAGCTTCTTCTGGTACCTTCAGCCTTTAGCCTTTGACCTTTAGCCTTTAGCCTTTAACCTCCGTCCTTTATCCTTTTACCTTTCTCCTTTTTTCTTGCCCGTTTAGCTCTTTCAGTGTAGGCATATCCCGACAGGCCGAAAAAAGGAGGCAATCTTTCGTCATGTCTTTGTTTTTTCGCGTAAAATGAACCAGCAAACCCGTCCCGGAAAGGAGACACCCCATGAACGAAACAGGCAGCCGTAAAATAACTGAAATAAAAATAAACACAGACAACCTCTATCTCGAAGAATCTTTTACAGATCTGAACTTTGCCACCATCAGGCGCCTGACGCCTGTCAACATAGACGGCTCGCCCGATGAAAGCCGCGAGCCTATCTTTACCGGCATGACGCAACTTATGTCCCCCAACGGGCCCATTCCCGTCTCATGCATCATTGAAAATGCTGAAACACTGGCCGAAGCGGCGGCAAAACTGCCGGAGGCCATTGAAAAAACAGTTCAGGCCATGATTGCCGAGGCACAGGAGGCACAAAGAAAAGAGGCATCCGGACTGATTGTCCCCGGTCAATAAAGACAAAATCACGGCGACATTCTACGGCATCAATAACCCGCGCAACTTTTAAGTAAGGAGACGAGCATGATTACAGACACGATGACCGCATGGCACAAACTGGTGAAGGACCGCGACGCAGCCGGTCTGGACAATATCCTGGCGGAAAATGTGATTTTCCACTCGCCCGTCGTGCATACACCGCAGGTGGGAAAACCCATCACCTTGCTTTACCTGACGGCCGCGCTGCATGTTTTGAACAATGATTCATTCAAATATCTGCGCGAGGTCGTTTCCGGATCAAACGCTGTTTTGGAATTCCATACCGTGATCGACGGCATCACCATCAACGGTGTGGACATGATCACCTGGGGGAAGGACGGGAAAATAACCGACTTCAAGGTGATGATCCGGCCGCTTAAAGCCATCAACCTGATCCACAAAATGATGGCGGATATGCTGCAGAAAATTCAATAACACAAAAAGAAGAATTCATTCGGCCAAAGCCGGCTCACAGGGCTGATTCCCCGTGATGCCGGCGGCCGGACCACTTCAAAACACACCGATTGAAGAATCATCAACGGCGGTGTTTTTTGTATCCGAACCACACCCAGACCGCCCCCCAGAAAACCATCGCGGATATAACGGTGAGTAAAACAAACAGCAGCCGACCGCCCTCCCAGGGCTTTAAATAAACGGCGCAGGCCCTGCGTTTTTTCAGATGACCGCCAATCCTTTTCTCCACAACATCGAGCACCCCGCTCCTTTCGGCGGAAAACTCTACGCCATCGGTTTCTTTCAATTCTTTGGTCAACTGCCACACCCGGGCTGAAATTTTGCGGTTGTCTTCTCCGGTCGCCTCTCCGGCCTGCTCATCCTTGGCGTCGATAGCCGCCTTCATGCCCGTATTGCCTTGTGGTGTATTGTCCTTCGCCCTTGAGTTGAATGATATATTCGGCCAGGCACCACCCGGGAAGCGTGGTGACGATCAACGCGCAAAAAGTCCGCAAAAATAATTTCTTCATAATTTGGACTCCTTTGTGGTAAACGAAGATAGTTTCCTATTTTTCCAAAATTACAGTTTACTCCCCAATCACTGGGCAATTACTTTTCAAGGAGAAGAGTATGAAAAATGCGCTTAAGATTTGGCTTGTTGTCAGTTTGTGTTTGATCTCAGCCTGTTCGGGCGGGGGCTCGCCTTCAACGGATGCCGTGTCATCGTCGAGCTCCGGCGCGACAGGCGGCATCCTTGACGAATCGCGGCGCGCCGACTGGTCGCAGACGGGCATCCCCGGCGGCATTCCGGCCCGGACGACAATTTGCGCCAATGTCCGGGAAGCGCCCTATCACGCGACGGGCGACGGACTTTCCGACGACGCGCCCGCCATTCAGGCGGCCATTGACGCCTGCCCCGAAAATCAAACGGTCTTTATTCCCGAAGGACGCTACCGGCTCAATTCCACGCTAACGCTTTCAAAGAGCCGCATCACGCTGCGCGGCGCGGGGCCGGATAAAACACTTCTGTTTTCCCTGGCCGACAGCTACCGGGCCATCATCGTAGGCAAGGGAGGGGCCATGGGAAGCTACATTCCCGTCACGGGCGGATATACCAAAGGCTCTACGTCCATCACCGTTGCCGACGCCTCGTCCATCAGCGCCGGAGACTTTCTGGTCATCGATCAGGATAACGACCCGGCTTTCACCACGTCTGAGGGAAAAGACGGCCCCTGCACCTGGTGCGGCATTCCCCGCTGCTCGCTGGATGTCCGCGCCAAGTGCGGCGCATGGAATGAGCCGCAGGTGGGGCAAAGCTGCGCCGCGGGCAAGGGAATCTGCGAAGGGGGAAAGCGCGCGCTGGGGCATATCGTGAAGGTAACGGCCAAAAGCGGCAACACGCTGACGCTGGAGCAGGGCCTTTTGTGGGGCTTTAAAGCGGCTTATGCCCCGCAGGTGATCAAGGCCGGCATTGACGCGCAATCCATCGGTGTGGAAGATTTGTACATCACATCGCACGAGGCGTCCATCGGCAAGAATTTTGACTATTACTACTGCGCGTACTGCTGGCTGAAAAACGTGGAGTCCGCCCGCGTCAATCAGATTCATCTGTATGCCACCAAAGTCTATCGCAACGAATTCCGGGAAAACTACTTTCACCATGTCCGCTGCTACACAGGCAACTACGGCTACGCGATGAGTTTCCAAGGGCATGTGACGTCCACATTGATTGAAAACAACATTTTTGAACATCTGGCCTCGCCAGTGTCATTTTCCAGCGCGGGCGGCGGCAATGTGGTGGCTTACAATTACTTCGGTACGAACGTCGCCGAATTTCCCACCTGCGGCAACAACAGCTACGGCATCAAAACCGACGTCACGCATCATGGCGCCCATCCGGTTTTCAACCTGATCGAAGGGAACCTCGCCATCAAAGTCGGATCGGATTTCATCTGGGGGACGACATCGCATCACATGATCTTCCGCAACAATCTGCGCGGCTACCAGCCCGACACATACAAGGACAACCGCGCCGTGCATATCGCCTACTATTCGCGCTATTTCACTGTCGCGGGAAACCTGCTGGGCACATATCCGACAGTGGACTTTATCCGTTATGAAGTCGCGGCCGAAAATTATTCCCCCTCCTGGAATATGCCGGTCATCTTCGATATCGGCTACAAGGCGTCGTTCAGCGCGGTTTTGTCCGAATACGACCCGCTGGCCAGAAACACGCTTTTACGTCACGGTAATTATGATGCCGTGAACGGTGAAACCATCTGGGATCCGGCCATTGCCTCGCAAAGCCTACCGGAGTCGCTCTACCTGGCCGCGAAGCCCGCCTGGTGGACGCCGGGGCTGGCCTGGCCTCCCTACGGGCCGGATTCCGCTTCGGCCCAAAACAAAATCCCTGCGCAGGTCCGCTTTGAAAACATGGACTGGCCAATTTGCGGCAACGGCAAGCCCGAAGAGCGGAAAATTAAAATTCTCGTGGACGACAGCGATCCCGGCTGCGTTTTGACCGGCCAGTGGGAGCACTTCACGGGCATGCAATACGGCTTAAAAAACACTTACGCCCGTGACGGTTCCTCTGGCTCCAGCCCCGGGAAATACGCCACGTTCACGCCAACCGTGACCCTTCCGGGCCGCTACGACGTCTATTTTGTCTGGCAGCGCGCCTGGTCTCTCGACGCGACAGCCGTGCCGGTGAAGGTAATTTCGCAAGACGGCGAGTTCAATACGATTATTGATCAAAGCGCAGGCTCAGGCGAGCAGGGCTATCATCTGGGATCGTTTAATTTCGCCGCCGGAACGTCCGGCAAGGTGATCGTCTATGCCGATTCCAACGGACACACAACGGTGGACACGATCAAGTTCATCCGCGATATCGTGGAGGAATGCGACGACGGCAACACTCTCGACGGCGATGGCTGCTCTGCAAGCTGCACACTGGAATAATCAGGCAGAGGCGTTGACCGGCTTTCAATTTTGTGAAAACCCGCTCACAGAAATGAAGACTTCCTGGAACGTGTTGTGCTTCGGCATCCTTGAAAAATGACTTATCCGTCATGTCCGCCTCGGCGGGAATATGGAGAACTTCCGCCGGATGTTTACCCGGCGCATGCCGGGCGGGAATGACTTTAACGCGGATCCTGCCCAGTGGCTCATGGGTCTGCTTCACGCCGGATCGCGGGGGGTCAGGACGGGTCTTTCGGTGCCGCTTTGGGAAACACCCGCGCGATGATGATCATCAGCACAATGGCCAGCAGGCCTAATACCGCGTAGAGCCCCCAGTTGTTTTTTGCAAACAGGTCAAAAATCGCTTTTGTCAGCGGCTGGTCGTCAAGCGGTTGCGGTTCGGAGACTGTGGCCGGAAGCGGTTCGCGCAGGCTAAGCTGATCCTGGATCAATTGCATGTCGTAGGAGGGCGCGGAAGCGTCTCGGCATCCGCCATAGATCTGGTATCCGCCGGCTGCGTCCGCCAGAAAATGAATGGCCGGCGCTTCATACAGGGCCCGCGCGCTTCCAAGTTTCAGGGGCTCGTTGTCGCCGTGTTTCATGATCAGACGTATTTTTTTCTCTGTGCGGGGGAAGCCCCGTAACGAAATGGCAAGCTCTGAGGCTTCGGAAGAGGCGTTGCTCCAATCGAGCACTTTCCAGACCGCGCCTTTGACGGGCCTGGGCAGATCTCGCTCCACGCAAAGGGTCCGATGAAAGATGCCGCTTGCCCGGAGGACCAGGTGCTCCCAGCGCGAGGATGCCTCCGGCAATTCCAGATGCCAGGTGGTGGTGTTTGTCGCCTCATCATGCGCTTCTCGAAGCGCCAGCTTCTCTTCTTTAATTTCGCCCTTTTCAAAAAAATAGGGGTGCTGAAGCCCGTTTCGCACAATGCGCAGCGCATGGGGATTTTCTTCAAGGCCGGCCCTGCGGTGAAGAATGATCCGGTAATAACCGGGTCCGGGAATTTGAATATCGGAGCGCCACGCATAGCCTTCCGCCTTAAACGGCGCGCCGCCCACGCGGTATTGCTCATGCAGGACGTCTTCGGTTATGTCTGCATTGATCCTCGAAGCGTCAAACTCAATGAGCGCCGCGTCAAAACGCCCGGCGCTCGGGTAATCCCGGACAGAGACTTTTGAATTCAGGCCGGTGCGCACGACGTAAATCCCCGGCATGTCCGCCAGAAAAATCAAACGCGGCAGGCGGATGCGAACTGACAGGCAGGAAATGTCGCTTGCCGCATCTTCCGGCGCGGATAAGTTCAGATTCAGACGGTCGTCTTTCCAAATGCGGTCAACGGGGATTTTTAAGGACGCCCTGCCTTGGGCCACACCGAAGGCCGCGCCGGTCATCTCAGGGATGAACACTTTGCGGCCGGCCTTAAGCACCTGACGCTCCAGACGCCACCGGCCGTTAAACTGCGCCTTCGTGAATAATTCGAGCTCTTCCAGATAGAGCCCCGAGCCGGGAAGCGTGGCTGAAAGATTGGTTTCGGTTTGGTCTGCGGAATCCTTACGGTCCGTTCTTGAATATGTCAGATCTACGGAAGTACCGGCGTAATCCCTGCCCGGTTTTTGGCCCAGTGCCCAAACACGGCCGATCGGCACTGGTTTTTGGGCATAGGCGGTGAATTGCAGACGAATGCCTTCGTAGGGGTAGGATCCAATTTCAATCTCGCCACGCGTGGCGCCATCAGATGCGTAAAGGGCGGATTGCCGGGCAAGACTGACCCAGTTGCCGCCTTTGAGTCCGAAAATATCCACTGTGCCGATATAGCTTTCCGAGAGCACCTCAATGGAGATGGACTTTACGAGAATGCGGTCTTTCTCGTCAATGAGAGACTCCCAGATAAATGTCTGACCTTCCAGCCGGGCAGATTTTTCCACAAGGGTCAGCGTCGTCTTTGCGGTATCTTCGCGCCAGTAAAGTTCAAAGGATCGGGATTTGCCGTCAGGGCCGATCACTTTCAAATCCAGCGCATCGTCGAGCCGGCAATGAAGCTCGGGCAGCAAAATCGCTTCAACCAGGCCGGATTGCGAAACGTTCAGAGATGATTCCGCTCGCCAGGTCGCTTGAGAGTCCGGTGGCGCAATCCAGGGCAGGATGATCGCCGTGAGAATCAAGAGGATTCGTTTCATGACTTTTCTCCTTTGTCCTTTTTGCCGCTGAGATAACGCTGGTAGATAAATGAGACCAGCATGAGCGTTACGGCCAGGCCGATAAATGAAAAGACCCGGTAGAGCTGACCCAGAACCCAGAGGTCTTTGATAAACACCTTCAGAGCCGTAATGACCAGAAGCGCAAGCGCCACCCACCGAAGATGGATCAGCTTCAGGCGAATACCGCTGGCCAGCAGAATGATCGCAAAGACCAGCCAGCTGATACTGTAGGCCAGTTGCTGCGAGAGGCGCCCGTGCGTGTAAAACGTGAATTGGCCGGCTTGTGACCCTTTATTAAACATGCCAAACACAGAGGCGACTTCGACATTGGTGACGTAAAAGGCAAATCCGACCAGAAGCGCGCCCCAGATAAAACGCGGCGAGATCGACTCCCATTTCCATTCCGATCCACGGATTGCAAGAAAGAGCAGACCGGCGATTAAAATCAGGAAAATCAGGGTTGGCATGTTTAAGATAGGCGTTACCGCGCCAAAGTCGCGCGCATAGGCCAACGGGTAGTACACCGCGCGAGAGAGACTGGTGACGATGAGTACCGCGCCGGCCAGACGAAAATGCGGATGCAACGGGCGCGGCCAGACACAAAACCCCAGACCAAAAACAAACCACGAAAAAATCAGTGCCAGCGTCATGGCAGAGGAATGGCCGCTGATCAGATGGAAGGGGACCTGCGCATTAAAGACGGTTGACGCTTCGGTGGTCAGAGCCAGAAGGCCGACGATCAGCCCCATGGCGATATAAACGTTTTTCAGGGTCTGCCCGCCCCAGTCGTTTTTCTTCTGGGACAGGCCAAGATAAACGAGGACAACCATCATCACGGCAAAGAGAATCAGCGCAGGGTTAAAAAAGGGCGTCATCTGGCCGATCGACGATCTGAAATGAAATGGCGCAGCCGCAGCCAGCATGATACCGGAGATCGTGACGACCAGCCCCGCGATTTTCAGTGCGGCGGGAACGCGCCGGATGCGCAAAAGCAGTGCGCCAAAGACCGTCCACAGCAGTGTGTGACTGATGTACTGATGGATATTGCCCAGAATGTCCAGTTGAAATCCGCCGCCTTTGCCGCCGAAAATATCCGTGATGATCAGGTTCAAAAGAAAAAAGCCGGAGCCTGCGGCCAGCCACAGGAAATACAGCGGCAGATCAAAATCTCCGATGAGCTTCCGGCGCGGATAACCGGCCAGTTTGACGGAAAATGACAGGGCCAGAACGCAAATCAAAACACTCAATACCGCCAGATTCAGCACCGGCAGGTCACCTGCGGTCTTGAGCGCTTGGAGGTCTGAAAGCACAAACATCAGTCCCACCGGTGCAAGCCCAAGCGACACCCATCGCAGGCCGGGATGTTCAATACGGCGGTTAAACCACAGCAAAAGCAGAGCTTCAATACCAAAGGCCACGCCGATCCAGGCGTTGCCTAAAAGCAGGACGGGGATCGACGAGACGTAAAAGAGCAACACGCCTCCGGAAAAAGCCACAATGGCATTGCGTTCATCCGTGCCTTCGAGCCTTTGAAGAAGCCAGACCATAAACGGCAATTTACCCAGCGCAAGCCCCAGCGGAATCCAGCCTGCCATATCACGCCCCCAGAGGTTGTCAACGGACACAAGGATCAGGCAGGCCATTACCCATTCAAAAAGCGACCAGGCATACCAGGCGATCTTCCAGTCTTTCTCCGGGCGATTCAGTATATGCGGTACAATCAGAGACGCGGTCCAGAAAAACGCGCTCCATCCCAGACAAAGCCACGAGATTTGAATTGCCAAAGAAGTTTGAAGCCCCCAGCTCAACTGCGTGATCGCCATGGCGGCAAGCGCCACGACCAGAATTTCCTGAGCTTTGAAATAGCGTGCTAAAAACAGCGCGACGGCCAGAAAGCAAACCCCGGCCGCCATGGCGGGATTGGGCGCCACCGGGTCCTGACGCATCAGGACGAGCGTCAAAAGGACAAAGGGGCCCACAACAGGCAGAGCCGTCACCCATTCAGAGGAAAACGCCACCGGAAGCTTGAAGGCACGCTGGCCGGATGTCTCTTCGCGAATCAGCCGCCATGAGGAAGCTTTTTTCAAAAAAAAGGCTGTTAAAAAACAAACCAGCAGGCCCGCCACCACGATAAACACAAAAAAATCATAGCCTATGGAAAGAGACGGCGTTTTGAAAATCCACCCCGCGCCGCCGACCAGAAGTAAAACACCAAGCGCCATCACGGACAGGAGACTTCCGACCAGCAGGCCCACAAAAATGCCTAAAAGGCTGATTCCCAGAAGCATCGGCCAGAACAGGAAATGTGTGACATCACTTTTGAAAAAAATCGCCAGCGCGAGCACGGCCATTGCCAGCGGAAAACTTTTAAGCCACAGGAGGCTCCCCGGATCGATACCGTGCTTGCGGATGATGAGCACAGGACCCGCACCGGCAATGACGCCGTAAAGGAAGAACAGCAGCATATCCACCGAGGGTTGGCTCAGGTCAAAATTCAGATACGACCAGACGGCAATAACCGCGAATCCGGCCAGCGTGTAAAGGATAAATCCAACGCTCCAGGATTTTTCCGTGTAGGACAAAATCAGCGCCATAAGCGTGGCCACCGTCACCATCAGCAGGGGCAGATACTGGAGACCCTCTTTTGTATCCATAAGCACCAGGGCCACAACGAGCGCACTCCCAAACAGCAGGCGCAGTGACCACACCACGGGACGGCTTGCTGCCTGCTGCCCCCGGTAGATCCGAAAAAATACGCTAAAGGCCAGCAGATTGGAAAGCCAGATCAGAGCAATCAGCCAAGGGGCGGAAGGCGGCGTTGTCCCCCAGCTTCCGACGGCAAGCGTGAAAAGCGTGCCGAATGTAACCAGGCCACAAAGCGGCATCCAGCCGGTCCGGCGGATGACTTCAAAAAGCCCCAGATTAACCACCGTCAGGTAGATAAACAAACCCGCTAGATTGGGATGACCGGTGGAAATCAAAAGAGGCGTGGCGTAGGCGCCAATGGCGCCGAGCACGGAAATGAATCGTCCTTTGTGGAAAACGGCCAGTACAAAAGCGCTGGCCGATATCAGGGAAATCAGGCCGAAGCCAAACATTTTCGGAATAAAGCCATAGTAAACCGTGCCCGTAAAAGAAACGGCGTATAAAACCGCGATGCCGCCTGCCGCCATGGTGTGGACGGTGGTGACGTATCTTTCCCGGTTGATAATGAACGAGGAAACAATCATCGCCATGCCGACCAGTGCGCCGATGGCCAGACGCAGCTGGGGCTCGATGAGGTTGTTGTCAATGGAATACTTCACAAAGAAGATGGCGCCGATAAACAACGCCAGACCGCCCAGCCAGGCAAAGAGCTTGACGCCGGTGAACTGCTCCCAGTCCACATTTTTTTTAAACTCGCGCCATTTGATTTGCAGGGCTGAGGACGCGGGCGGCGCAAAGGTCACCGTGCGTGGCGCTTCTTCTTTCTCTTCAAAAGGTTTATCCGTTTCTTCTAACGCTTCATCCGGCAGAGTTTCAAGGGCGTCACTGGCCTCCATGGCTTCTGGCAGCGCCTGTTCATCCTCCGGAAGCAGTGGTGGGGGTTCAGACAGAGGCGGCAGGCCGGAGGCTGGAGACGTTTTGGCGGCAGACGGCACTGGTGGGCAAGGCGGCACTCCGACGGGTTTTTCGATGCAAGGATCGCTTCCAGACGATTGCGCGGGCAGGGGCGCAGAGGGCTGAGGGGCCGGCGACGTTTTTTCGGCGGACGTCTTTTCCCGCAGGGTATTTGAAAAAACAGTAAGTTTATATTTCAGGTCGGACAGCTCACGGTCAAGCGAAGCGATTTGATCTTTAAGGGTTTGAGTTCGAAATAAAAGAAAAATAACGATCACAGCCAGGACCAGAAGAACAAAAGTAGCCATACGACCTCCCGTGGATAGTCATGCAACATGGTGTAAGATGGGTTTGGAAACGAATTTAGCTATAGGGCAATTGCAGCAGGTCTGTCAATGGCTATGTTGCCGGTGTTTGCTTTTTTATGTAGCGCGCCGGCGCCGCGTCGGTCAGCCGGATACCCGGCAACTCATTGTGGGGAAACTCCGCGTTGCGCGCACTGGTGATCGGCATGATGACCATGAAGATGGGAACCGGCAGGGAAGCGGTTCGCTCGGCAAGTATTTCAATCGTGGCCTTGTCGAGATTGTTGACGTGTGGATTGAAGAGCACCCCGACGACAAAGCGCCCCCGTTCCCGCAGCGGCTGGCCGGAAAAGGAAATGCCGGTGAGGAACCTTTCTGAGAACATCCATGCAGAGCCACTCCCCGAATTCCACGGCGCGTTTCACAGAACTTTCGCCAATAGATCGTTCTAATCGCTGAAAGCCTTAGCAGGCGGGGCTTTCAGCGCCTTTTGTGCGATTACATACTATCAATCCGGCAATTATGGAAGGTAATACAAAATATATTAAGGGCTTATTGTTTTTTGCTTGACACGGTATTACATATCATGTATAAGGGCGCATGGCTAGCATCATTAAGAAAAAGTCAAAATATAGTACATACTACGTCATCGCTGAATCCGCACGCGTTGACGGCAAGCCCCGCATCGTCAAGCAGTGGTATCTGGGAACCATCGAAAAAATCATCGCCATGGCGGAGGGAGGTTCCGATAAGCAAGCCCCCCGACAAATCGACTGTGTTTCGGAAGGCGCTATCG
>JAAYKU010000005.1 GCA_012522275.1 Smithella sp. | reverse complement strand
TCTGTCGGCCCTGCGATTGACGGGGTGACGATAAAAATATTTGATGAACAGGACAATGAGCTTCCGGTGGGGCAGGATGGAGAGATTTGTGTTCAGGGCCCGGGTGTGATGCTCGGGTACCTCAACAAGCCGGAAGAAACGGCGCAGGCTTTGTCCAACGGCTGGCTGCATACAGGCGACATGGGGCATCTGGATGAAGAAGGCAACCTTTTTATTACCGGCCGTAAAAAAGATCTGATTATCAGAGGGGGTGAAAATATTTCTCCCGGTACAATTGAAGATGTGCTCTTTTCCCATCCGGCAGTACTGGAAGCCGCTGTGATCGGAGTGCCTGATCCCGTATATGGTGAGGAGGTCAAAGCCTGCATCGCTTTACGCGAAGGATGTTCTGCCACCCAGGAAGAGCTGATCGATCATTGCCTGCAAGCGCTTCCACGTTTCAAGACGCCGAAAACGATTGCGTTTTTTAAGGAGTTACCGAAAAATCCCGTGGGTAAAATACTCAAGAAAGATCTGCGTAAAATGGGATGAATGTTGTCATATCGTCACGGCCGGCAGCTAGGTAGTGTGCCTTTACGGGGCCGGCCGATAACGATGTCATAATGGGGACCATAGCTATAAATGTAAAATTTGACAGAAAGCTTTTGCCATGATTACCTTAAATGAGTTGACGCTCAAGGCCGATGTGGCAACAGAGACTTTGCCGGCGTCGCTTACAGTAAAAGACGTCCGTCATACACGATCCGGATGCTCAAACACCGGAAGACGGAGTGTAAAGTTAATGGCCTCTGAAAAAAAACTGACCGACAAAATATCACGTCTGCAAGATGAGTTGGATAAAAAAAATCGTATTCTCTCGTCTATCTATAAAATAAGCCAAAAACTAAACCGTACCAGCGACTCTGCTCAACTTCTGAAAACGATACTTCATGAGTCCCGAAAGATTTTCGGTTTTACACGAGCGATCATTTTGTTTTTGAACAAGGAGGAAAACTCGCTCGAAACGAAGTACTGTATCGGATTTACGCCGGAAGAGGAGGCGTTTTCGATGTCACACCCGCTGGATATGGATAAGCATCTATGTCTTGAAACGCTGACGGTCAAGCAAAACAAGACGATCTATATTCGTGACATGGAGGCTTATGCCAGAGCTAACGATATCGAGAAAAAAATGGCGAGGCGCTGGAAGAGGGTCTCTAATATTTCCGCTCCGCTGAGAATCAACCGGGAAGCCGTCGGCAGCATAGGCGGGGACAGGACACACGAAAAGATGGTTCTCACCGGCAGTGATATTCGGTTGTTTAGCTATTTTGCCAGTCTGATCAACATTATTCTGGAAAATGCCCGGCTGCTTGAACAAAATAAAAAAAGGATGACGCAGTTCATTTCCCTGCAGGAGCTCAGCCAAAAAACCAGCTCCACGCTCAATTACGGACAGTTGCTCAACATCGTCGCGGGAAATGCCACGAAACTTGTTCACGGCAGCTCCTGTGCCCTGATGATGCCGGATGATAAGGGAAGGTATTTTCGTATTGCCGCATCACGAGGTTATGAAAAGATCAACACTGATCTGATCAGGATTCCTGCTAATCGGAGCATTTGCGGATTTGTTGCGGCCAGCGGCAAACCCACCTGGGTGGAAGATACAAGCCTCGAGTCTGCTTACGTGGCAATTCTGTCAGGAGTTCGCTCGCAACTGTATGTGCCGCTGGTCAGCAATAAGCGCATACTGGGCGTCATCCGTGTGGACAGGAACAGTAAAAAGCAGTTTTCCAGTGACGATCAGGAGGTGCTGGAGATTTTTGCCGGTCATGCATCGGCGTTGGTGGAAAATGCACTGCTGTACGAACAAATTCTGGAGCAGCGCAATCTGGCGCAAAATATTCTGGAAAGCGCGCCCAACGGCATTCTCACTATTGATAAAAACAGTGTTTTACAGATGATTAACCGTAAAGCGGAGCAGTTGCTGAAAGTCAAAAGACGCAATGTTCTGGACCGAAACATTTCCACTTTTTTACCTGATAAGATGATAGAAATGGTGAGCGACGCCATAGGGTACGGTAAGGATTATCGGTATGATGAAATCACGATGAACTCTAAAAGCGGGATGCCGCTGATTTATGGTGCGACCTCGGCAATCTTGTATGACTCGCAGGGTAATATCAATGGCGCCATTATCACCATCCAGGATCTGACCCAGATCAAAAAAACCGAGTCGATGTTGTGGCGGACGGAAAAACTGTCTTCACTGGGACAGATGTCGGCCAGTATCGCTCATGAAATCCGCAATCCATTGGCCAGCATCAATTTTAACGTGCAACTACTGTCGAAAAAAATATCCGGTAACTCCTACACGCGACAGATATTGGACGATACTCTTGAAGGTATCAACCGGATTAAAAGTGTGGTGCAGCGGACACTCGATTACACAAGGGAGCTGAATACATCTTTGCGTTGTGAGCGGATCGACCATGTTCTGGAAGACGCGGTTGCCCTGGTGCAGCACAAGCTCAAGGAGCGCAGCATTGTGCTGGATATGAGTTTTTCGCAAGATGTCCCCCCCCTGCTGATTGATTCGCACCAGCTCCAGCAGGTGTTTGTCAATCTTTTGTTAAATGCAGTGGAGGCTATCTCCGGCGGAGGGACAATCACCATCCGGGGCAAAAAGGAATATGATGCTGATTACGGCAATACGGCGCGAGGCTTTTTAATAACGATCGAGGACAGCGGCGTAGGCATTGTACCGAACAATTTGAAAAAGATATTCGATCCCTTCTTTACCACCAAGCAGGAGGGAACCGGACTGGGACTGTCCATTGTTCATAAAATTCTCGAGCAGCACAAAGCGACTATCGACGTGAAAAGTTTTCACAACAAAGGGACGATCTTTTCACTGCGCTTTCCTCTTTCCGGGCAGGAGGATTAATTCATGTACCGTCAAAGAATACTGATTGTGGACGACGACAAGTTGTTGCAAAATTCTCTTTTCAACATCCTGTCTGAAAAATACGACGCCACTGTGGCAGGCTCCGGTGAAGAAGGATTGCAATACCTGTCCCGCCATAACGTGGATCTGGTGCTTTTGGATATTAAACTGCCCGGCATGGACGGTCTGGATGTCTTGAAAAAAATTCGTGAACTTGGCCTGGATATGACAGTGATTATGATGACCGCCTTCGAGGACGTCAAGACCGTGATTACGTCCATGAAGATGGGCGCCTTCGATTATCTGGTCAAGCCCCTGGATATCGAGGAGCTGGAAGTGATTGTCGAGAAGGCTCTGGAAAATACTCAACTGCGGCAGGAGGTCAAAGAGCTGCGCCGGCAGCTTACCGATTTTGATCGTGAAAATATCATCGGAAACAGTAAGGGTATGAAACAGGCGCTTGCACTTGCCGCAAAAATCGCCGGCAGCTACGACACCACCGCGCTTATTGAAGGAGAAACGGGAACGGGTAAAGAAGTAATCGCCAAGGTTATTCACTACCAGAGCGCCCGCTCACGCAAGCCCTTCATCAGTATCAATTGCGGCGCGATCAGCAGGGAGCTGGTTGAAAGTGAATTATTTGGCTACGAAAAGGGAGCTTTCACGGGATCTCATCCGCAAGGCCAGAAGGGTAAATGTGAAATTGCGGACCAGGGCACTTTGTTTCTCGATGAGATCAGCGAACTGGCGCTTTCCGCTCAAGTCAAGCTTTTGCGGTTTCTGGAAGAGAAAGAATTTTATCCTGTCGGTGGAACGGAAAAAAAGAAGGTCGATGTTCGTATCATTGCCGCGACCAACAAACCGCTTGATCTTTGTATGAAGGAAGGGAGCTTCCGAGAAGATTTATACTATCGTCTCAATGTGGCCAAAATAATTTTGCCGCCGCTGCGTGAAAGGCGTGCAGACATTATGTCCTTCGTAGCTTTATTCCTGAAGAAATTTAACGAGAAATTCGGGAAAAATTTCCATGGGGTATCACCGGAAGCGGAAGCGTTTTTGCTGGATTATCGCTGGGGGGGCAATGTCCGTGAGATCAAAAATGCGATAGAACGGATTGTTCTGCTGGAAGACGGAGAGCTCATCGAGCTGGGTCATTTATCGTTTCTGAATCATACGCAGTCAGCCGAAAGTAACACAAGCGATGTTGTCCCCTGTTTGACGGCGGGGGGTGTTGATTTGCAGGAGATTAACAAGAGCCTCGTTTTTAAGGCTTTGGAAATGACAGGCGGAAACAAAACCGAAGCGGCGAAGCTGCTCGGCATTTCACGGCCCACGCTCGTTTACAGAATCAAAAAATACCAATCTGAAACAACAACATAATTGAACTTTAGAAATTCGATAACGGGAGAAATATTCATGATTACAGCCACTTTATTTCCAGGTAAATACATACAGGGCTACAAGGCCATTGAACGAACAGGCGAGTTCGCCACGCGCTATGGCCGCAGCGCTTTTGTCCTGGGCAGCCCTTCTGCGTTTGAGAAGATTATTCCGTCGATGCAGGCATCGATGAAAGAAATGTCAGTCACGATTGAAAAATTCGGACGTGAATGCTCCGATGAAGAAATATCACGCTTGAAAATAAAGGCGGAAGAAAAGAATTGCGATGTTGTAATCGGTGTCGGGGGAGGTAAGGCTCTTGATACCGCCAAAGCCGTCGCGCATGAAATGGATAAGCCGGTGGTGATTGTGCCGACGATCGCTTCCACGGATGCGCCGTGCAGTTCACTTTCGGTGATCTACCGGGAAGAAACGGGCCGGATTAAAAGAGTCCTTCTTTTACGCCGCAATCCCGATGTGGTTTTGGTCGATACAAAAATCATCGCAGAATCGCCGGTCAGGTTTCTGGTGGCCGGTATGGGCGATGCCCTGGCCACATGGTTCGAGGCTGAATCATGCAGGATAAAGTATGCGAAAAATATGGTTGGATATAAAAGCTCGGTGACGGCGCAGGCATTGGCCCGGCTGTGCTACGATGTACTGATGGAGTATGGCCCGGCCGCAAAGTCGGCCTGCGAACGTCACGTTGTCATACCGGCCTTCGAGCATGTTGTCGAAGCCAATACGCTTTTGAGCGGTGTGGGTTTTGAAAGCGCCGGCCTGGCGGCCGCACATGCGATTCAGGATGGTTTGAATGCCCTCGACCGGCAATATAAGTACTATCACGGCGAGAAAGTGGCTTTCGGCGTCCTTGCTTCGCTGTTTCTGACGAGCAAGTCCTCTGAAATGATCGATGAGGTATATTCCTTTTGTGAATCCGTAGGCCTGCCCACCACACTGGCGGATCTGGGCATGGACGATGCCTCGGATGAAGAACTTGGCAAGGCGGTATCGATTGCCTGCGGTGATAAAGAAACGATTCACAATGAATTGATACCAGTTTCTCCTGAATCGGTTTTGGCCGCAATGAAAGTTGCCGACGCCGAAGGTTTGCGCAGAAAGGCAATGTCATAAAGCATGAGCGCGAAAGCGGGAGCTGTAGCCATTGAAAAATCGCCGATTGTTTTCATGCAGCATGCCTGATGTTGTAAATTCAACTTTCCGGCTTGAATACGGAAAATAAACCGCCACTCTCCATGGCTTTTTATCCGTTGTACAGAATCCGCATCAACGCCAATCTTTTATCAATAGCGCCGTTAATATCCGGATCGGCAAAAATTGTTTAAAGAATGGTCGGGATACTGTGGAAAAAGAGATTATGCGGCCTGTGATGCATTTATTGCTCATTGTAATTACGCTTGTGTTTCCTGCATTAAGCTTTGCCGATTCGCCGGACAATATGGCGGCGGCGCAAGCTGGAATTGGTGCGCTGCTTCCCTTGTGGTCTGCCATACCTTTTGCGGGGATACTGTTATCCATCGCTCTTATGCCGCTTTTTATGTCTCGTTTCTGGCACAATCATTTTCCCAAGGTATCCGCTTTCTGGGCGCTGGCCTTCGCCGTCCCGTTTGTATTTTTTTTTCGGGATGTGGCTGTATATGAAATAGCCCATATTTTGGTGGTGGACTATCTTCCCTTTATTATTCTGCTGTGGGCATTGTTTACAGTATCGGGCGGAATCTGTATAAAAGGATCTTTTAAAGGTTCTCCTGCAGTAAATACCATGATCCTGCTGATCGGGACGATCATTGCGTCGTTCATCGGAACGACCGGGGCGTCTGTGCTGATGATCCGTCCGCTTTTGCGATCCAATGCGTGGCGGGTGCACAAAGCACACACGGTGGTTTTTTTCATATTTCTGGTCAGCAATATCGGCGGCTCGTTAACCCCTTTGGGAGACCCGCCTTTGTTTTTGGGATTTCTACACGGCGTTCCTTTTTTCTGGACTTTACATCTTTTACCGCAGATGGCTTTTGCCGGCATTATTCTTTTGACTCTCTACTTTGTTGTTGATTCTT
Source organism: Smithella sp. (assembly GCA_012522275.1). Taxonomy (GTDB): domain Bacteria; phylum Desulfobacterota; class Syntrophia; order Syntrophales; family Smithellaceae; genus UBA8904. Next base: position 2,009 of record JAAYKU010000005.1, on the reverse strand, counting down.
ATTATTTCAGGAAAGAAAGCCGTATCGCCGTTTCCGATACGCCCCCGGAACCGCTGAGCGTGGGTGGTTCTTATAATTTTATTTTTCTGGCGGGAATTATCGGTGCCGTACTTATGAGCGGTATGGTTGAAATGGGTGAGGTCTCTTTGTTGGGCATTCATCAAAATGTGGGAAACCTGGTCAAAGACGCTATTTTGATTGTGATGGGAATCCTGTCTCTTATTGTCACACCCCGGGTTGTACGCAAAAGCAATGATTTCAGTTGGGCGCCGATTCTGGAAGTTGCCTATCTGTTTGCCGGCATCTTCGTCACCATTATACCCGCGCTGGCGATTTTAAAGGCCGGAGAACATGGCGCACTGGCCTGGCTGATCAAGGCGGTGGATCAGCCGGCTCACTACTTCTGGGCAACCGGTCTCCTGTCCAGTTTTCTGGATAACGCACCGACTTATCTGACCTTCTTCAACAGCGCCCTGGGTAAATTTTATCCCGGCATGCCGGAGGCACAGGCGGTTGCCGGTTTGATTGTGGAAAAGGTACCATCTCTGGTCGCCATTTCTGCAGGAGCCGTTTTCATGGGGGCAAATACCTATATCGGCAATGCGCCGAACTTTATGGTCAAATCCATAGCCGAGGAAGCCGGGGTGAATATGCCCAGCTTTTTCGGTTATATGTTCAAGTATTCCATCCCCATTCTTGTAGTTCTGTTTGTGCTCATGACGATTATTTTTTATTGATTTTGCGCGTCGGCAGTCTTTGCGGTTTGTCTTGCTTTACAGAAAAGAAGTAACGGTTCCACACCGTTTCATGGGACAGGGATGAGCATGACGATCATGCACCCTGATGAGTGAAAACTCAGCCGGACTTTGTTTTTTTCTCTTTGCGATGCAAAATCATTTCCCAGATCATCAGCGCCGCCCCGACGGTAATGGCGGAATCTGCCACATTGAATGCAGGCCAGTGCGCCGCGCCCAGGTAGAAATCAAGAAAATCAACTACAGAGCCGAAACGGATTCTGTCGATCAGATTGCCTATGGCGCCGCCGAAAATCAGCGTCAGCGATGACGCCAGTATCAGATTGCGGGGGTTGGTCTTTACCAGGTAGTAAACAATCAGGCCGGCCGCCACGACGGTGATGCCGGTAAAAAAAACATAGCGAAAGGTAGCCGAGGCGTCGGCGAGAAAGCCGAAGGCCGCCCCGGGATTGAGCACATAAACCAGATTGAACAGCCCCGGTATAACCGGGTAAGCCTCATGGAGCATTAAGCGCGACGTAATCGCTGCTTTTGTGATCTGATCCAAAGCGATTATGACAGCCGCGCCGAGAATAAATATCCAAAGATTTTTTTTCAGAAGTACTCCTTCAGCTTTTGGCTTTTTTTAAAGATTTTCCAGGCAGCGTGCGCAGATTGTCGGATGCTGTGCGTTTTCGCCTACCGATTCTTCATAAATCCAGCAGCGCTCGCATTTCGTGCCGCGTGCTTTTTCCACGCCGACGGCAAGGCCGGCGATCTCTTCGCTTTTATACGCCCCGGCAATGTCTTTTTCCTCCGCCACGACAAGCTGTGAAACGATCAACAAAGCGCGCAGCTCTTCGAGGTGCGTCGCCAGAAGGGCACGCAATTTTTCCGGCGCGGCGATGGTGACGCGGGCATCGAGCGAATGGCCGATGATTTTTTCCCGGCGCGCCTGCTCGATGGCTTTGGCGATTTCTCCTTTGGCCTCAATCATTGTGCTCCAGCGCTCGCCGAGTTCCTCGTTAAAATACCGCTCATCCATTTTGGGAAACTGCGCCAGGTGGACGCTTTCTTCTTTCCCCTTCCAGGCCGGCATCGCCTGCCACACTTCCTCGGAGGTGAAGGTGAGCACAGGGGCTAAAAGCCTTGTCATGGCGCTTAAGATCATAAACATGACGCTCTGGCCCGAGCGGCGGTTGGCTGATGCGGCACGGCTGGTGTAGAGACGGTCTTTCAAAACGTCCAGATAAAGGGCGCTTAAATCCACCGCGC
>JAAYKU010000004.1 GCA_012522275.1 Smithella sp. | reverse complement strand
GCGACAAAAGAAATAAGCAGGCAAAACAGCATTGACGCGAAAAAGGAATTGGAAAGAATTTTTTTCAGCATGGCCGTGTCGCCGCGGCCGAAGGCCTGTGCAATCAGCACATTGGTGGCCATCCCCAGGCCAATCAGAAACGCGGGCATCAGCATGATGATCGGCAGCGAGGCGGCCACCGCGGCCACCGCATCCGGTCCCAGAAGCCTGCCCACCCAGATCATATTGATGATGCCATAAACGGACATCAGTACGTTGCCGAGCATGATCGGTAACGTAAAATCAATGAACTGTCTGGCAATATTGCCTTCAGTAAAATTCTGCATGAAGTTCTTTCTTATCTTTTGTTTCCGGGCGGGGGATAAACGGGCGGGCGGTTTTCGAAAACACTCCCGTCGGGCATAACTTCCACCGCTTTGCCGCCTACCCAGACAATTTTCGTCAGTGTGGAGGGGGCAAGCCTGTTTCGCGCAAACGAGATTGTTTCCTCGACCGTACGGAAGCCGGACAGCTCTTCGAGCGTGGCAATCTGGGGCAGGACCATGCCGATCCTGCCCTCCTCATAATCCTTGAGCGCGGCTGCAGGCCTCAGCCAGCTGTGTGCGGTAAGCTCAACTCCGTCGCTGGCGGCGCTTTGACCGGCCGGAACCCGCGCCACAAAAAAACGGACATCATAGCGCTGCGGCATCAATTCCGGCGTGACCCAGCGAGAATAATAATGCAGACTGTCCGCGGCGAGCGTAAGGTTTTCCGCTTCCAGTATCTGTGAGAACGTCATTTGCCCTGCCAGCAGCGCCTTCCGGTAGGCACCGAAGCGCACCCGCTCTTCGTGTGCAGCCATCGTCACGGGCGTGCCGTCGCTTCTTCGGGCGATCAAAATCCCCGCTTCTTCAAACGTCTCACGGATGCCTGCCACCCAGGCGCCCAACGATTTGCCGGGATTGGTCATGTCCGGGAACATGCGCGCAGCCTGACCCCGGTCGATGCCGCGAATAAAGCGCTCTACGTCCGGCTCGTAATCCTCCGGATCCACCACGCCTCCGGGGAATACGTAATAGCCGGGCACAAAGCTGCTTTTACGGTTACGCAGCACCAGCAGAACTTCGATATCTTTCACCGTGACATCCGAAGACGGCCTCAAAAGCATCACGGTTGCGGCATCTACAGCAACGGCGCTCATATCTGTACTTTTTTCCCCGTAGGGCCGTAAGGCCGGCGCACCGGAAAAAGCGTTCCCGGGTTTTCAATCCAACCAGTGAACAATTTCATCCAACCCCGCTCTTGTGCGTTCAAACGTGTTCAGGGGCGCCGAAGGATCGGGATACCCCAGGGAAATCCCCGCGACTATTTTCCATTCGTCGGCAATGGGAACGATCTTTCTTATCTCGGCGGGATAGCGGGCCGCCGCCGCCAGAAGGCAGGTGCCCAAGCCCCTGCTGTAGGCGGACAGACAGATGGTCTGGGCGATGAGGCCTATGTCCAGCATCTGGTATTCCACAAGATTGTCTCTCGAAGTGCAGGCCAGAATCAGGCAGGGGGCGTTAAACATCATCACCATGTCCTGATAATACTTTTCCCGCCCCGCCTTGTCTTCCCGTGTGATCCCCTGCGAACTCAAAACCATCTTCCCCACTTCGCCGTACCTGGCCTTCATGGCATCGGGCCATTTTTCCAGCATCGGCACGTCCGACGCAATGGGTGCGCCCGCCAGCGTCTGGTTCAGGTTCATTTCCTTGAATTTCGCCAGCGTTTTTCCCGTCAGGACATACAGGTCCCACGGCTGAGTGTTTCCCCAGGAAGGAGCCCAACGGGCCTCGTCCATAATTTCCATAATGACGCTTGTGGGCACTTCCTGGCCCGTGAATTTGCGGATGCTGCGTCTTCCTTTGATCGCTTGAGCTAATTCCATACCAACCTCCTATACGGGATCAATCCCTTAATTTATCGCATCATGTACCGGCCGAAACCGAAATGCCTTGCAAGACAAGACTTCGCGCCTCAAAGCAGTCATCTTGCGGACGGCGCGTAGCGCTGTCTGATTTTCCTTTTGAGCACCATGCGTATGGCGATGTACGGAAAAAGGAAAAACACAAAGGCGCACAGTTTGAGAAAGGCCATGGCGCAACACAATAAAAGACCATAATCATACCAGTCGATTTCAAACAGGCGCACAAGCAGATAATAGCCGTAATCCCCGGCCAGGATGAAGAAAACAAACCACAAAAGCAGCAGGGCGGCTGTCAGGAAAAAACACCTGATCAGAATTCCGGCAACGGCATCCAAAAAAACATATTGCTCCCGCGCATTCATGTCTGCTTCCTTTCCTTTTTGAGCTTGTTTGATCCGGGCGTGCTGTTATTGAGCCCGCAAGTTTTTCTGAATCTCCGCCGCTTCCCTTTTGGTCTCACGAAACGCCAGAAAACTGCGCCAGAACCATCCGGCGGCAAAACCGGCGGCAAAGATGATAAAAATCAGAAGCGCGATCGACAAAGAAACCTGCCAGAAGAAAATGTTTACGGTCACGGCCGCCACATTCTGGATAATGAAAACCACCGCCAGGCAGGAAATGATGGTGAACAGTATCACTTTTATGTTCATTTTTGATCTCCACCGAAAAAAAACCGTCAATGCCTTGAAGGACTCCATGATGAGCGCGCAAAAGCCGCATTTTCAAAAAATTACTCCATGTCACCGGCGAAAGCAACATAAATTTAGGACGCGCCGCGGCGCCATGGGCACCAATGGAAAAGATAAAAAACAGGGATGGCCGGCACAGGGTTACACATGCCTTTTCAGGTAATTTTTACAAAGCGTCTGGTTTGCCGCTCATCTGCCTCTTCCACGACGCCGCATAGCGGCCGTCCGCCGCGAGCAGTTCCTCGTGCGTGCCGGATTCGATCACACGACCCTTTTCCATCACATGGATCACATCCGCCTGCATGGCCGTGGTGAAACGGTGCGTGATCATCAGCACCGTGCGGCCCGCTGCCAGGCGGCGGAAACGCGCCAGCCAGTCCGCCTCCGCCCATGAATCCATAAAGCTCGTCGGCTCGTCCAGAATTATAAACTCCGCCTCGCGCAGAAAAGCGCGCGCCAGCGCCAGGCGCTGCCATTCGCCGCCGCTTAACTCCGCTCCGCCGAACCACTTGCCCAAAGTGGCCTGATAAGCCTGGGGCAGGCGGGAAATCGGCCCGTCCGCCCCTGCGGCTTGCGCCGCCGCCGCGATTTTTTCCCCGTCCGCAGGCCGGTCGATGTCTCCGAAAGCGATATTGTTGAACACAGTATCGTGATAGCGCACCGGCTCCTGAAACAGGACCGTGACGCGCCTGCGCCACTGGAGGGCCGAAAGCTCGCGGATGTCCGTCCCATCGAGTAAAATGCGCCCTTCGGAAGAGTCATAAAAGCGGCACAGCAGTTTTATGAGCGTCGTTTTCCCCGCGCCGTTTTCTCCGACGAGCGCGGTGATCCGGCCGGCGGGGATACTGAGACTGAAATGATCCAACGCCGTCGTGTCGCTGTCCGGATAACGGAAAGTGACCTCCTGAAAATCTATCCCCCGATGCAGACCGGAAAAAGAAGACGGCTGCCGGGGCTCGCTGATGTTCGGTTTGAGCGCCAGAAACTCGAAGAGATTTTCCAGAAACATGACATTGCGGTAAATTTCACCCGCATTGCCCAAAAGAGAGCGCATCATGCGCTGCCCCTGAAAAAACGCCTGCACGAACAACGCCAGATCACCCAGGCTTAAAAGCCCCCGCGAAGCGCGGTATCCCATCCAGACAAGCGCCGCCGCCATACTGGTCAGGCCGATCATCGCCGCGACGGCCGTGGCCATCGCCTCATTACGGGCCAGCTGTACCCTTTCACGGCGCAGCCGGCCGCGCAGATCCGTAAACAGGCGGCGGAAATGAGGCCCCAGGCCAAAAAGACGCATCTCCGCGGCTGATTCGCGCCAGGTGAGCATCATGTCGTAATAGTTGGTTTTGCGCATGGCGGTTGTGTTGTTCACACGCCAGCGATGAAAGCGCATCGTGTGGCTGAGCACCACCCACAAGGCAGGCAGCGTGCCGGCCAGCAGCAAAAGCGGAAGCCATACGCCGAAGGTAAACAAAACCCCCGCCATCGCCACCAGCGTCACGAAACTCTGCAGCAGGGCGCCCGCATTGCCGATGAGCGCCGCCGGACGCGAAAGGGCGTCAATGCGCGCGCGGTGCAACTGATCATAGTAGCCCGGATTATCATAGAAGGACATATCCAGGCTCATCGCCTGTTCGTGGATGAGCGCATGGACATTGTCTTGAACCTTTTCGGACTGCGCCGTCTGCAGCCAGCGGCTGATGCTTTGCAGCACCTCCATCGCCACCAGCACACACGCCATCGCGACACCGGCGGGAAGAAGATGAGCCAGGCCCTGCCAGCCGCTGCCGTCTTTGATCACTTCGGCTACACCGTCCACCAGTGCTTTGGTCAGATAAACCATCGCTACGGGAAGCAGCCCCTGCAACAGCAGCAGGGCAAGCCAGGCGATCATCATAGCGCCCGCCGCCTTGTAAACCAGGGCAAACGCCCGCGGCAGATAGGGAAGCTGCGCTTTAAAGTCCGTCAGCAATGTCTTGAGGTGTCTGAACATATCGGTCTGTCCGGTCCTTTTAACAGTCTCATGTATCATTTACATTTATCGTGTCCGGCATGAGCTGGCCCCCGCAGGGGACAAGAGCGGAAGGCTTCCTTGGACTACGAGCTGTGAGCCACCACCATTCCTCCAATCCTCCAACCTTCTAATCCTCTAATCCTCTAATCCTCTAATCCTCTAATCATCTAATCATCTACCAGCTACGAGCTATGAGCTATGAGCTATTTGCTCATTATTTTCTGGATACCGGCCTTCGCCGGTATGACGATGTTGACGGCTTCTTTACGACTACGACACCCCCGCCGGCAGGGGACATCAGTGGATGCTCTTCGCGCTTTATTACCGTTCATTCTGAGTTTTTACACCCGTTAGTGCTGAGCCTGTCGAAGCATCCTTGATCCTTGATCCTTGAGCTTGTCCCTTCCCCCCTTGCCCATGTCCCTCATGAAAATTTCGAGACCACCGTGTATTGCTGATGGTCTTTCGCTCCCGTCAGAATAAACTCGCCGCAGCGCACCCAGGCGTGTGCCGCAAGCTTTTCCGGCCTGCTTTCATCTTTCATCACACCTAGGTAAACTGTCGCCGGAATATTGCGTCTTTTGAGCATCCACTTTGCTGCTGCCGCCTGTGGCAGGCAGACGCTTCCCCACGGGGTCCAGCCGGCCGCGGAGCGTACCGCGCCGCCTACCATGCGTGCCGTCCTCATACAGGCCGGCGCAACCCGGCTTTGATCTTCCTGCATGTGACGCCCCAGTGACCGGGTCAGCCACCTCATGGGTAAAAGCAGCACGCCTGCCCGCGCCACGCCGAGCAGTATAAAAGCCTCTAAAAGCAGGGCTCTTTCCGCACGGCTACGCCGCCGCCACTTTGCGGGGACGGCTCTTAGCGAACCCAGCCACGATATTTTGCCTGCTTCACCCATAACGACCCTGTAAAAAGTCGGAAAATGCGTTGTATTGAGGTGCGGGGCAAGAAATTACCGGTCCTGGGAAAAGCATTTACCGGCCACATTTGTTGAGCACCCCACTACCCATTTTTTCATTTGCGCGCCCTGCCCGCAGAGCTTTTTACGAAGCCGCCATGCCTTATTAAAATTCCGCCTCCAGCACATCCATCAGTTCATCGAGCAGAAACTTTTCACGCGGGCGCAAAACGCGATAGACGGCTGTTTGCGCCGCCAGCTTGGCGCACTGGCGGAAATGCTCTTTTTTGCCGCCGAGGCCTTCCAGAAAGCCCAGACGGTAGGTGTTGCCGATCAGGGGGTCTATTTTGGCGGCGCCCTTGAGCTCACAGACGACAATGTGCTTCGCGTCCGAAGTCTCCAGAGCAAATACGGTTTTCAAAGGAACCGGCAAGTCATGCTCATGATTAACCGGCATAAAATATTTCTCCAGGTTTCTTGTCCAGACAACCTTTTTCAGTTGATCTTTATCTTTTCCCAGTCTGCTTAACACATCCTCCCACAACTTCAGCCGCGGGAAACCCGGAATCACCGCGGGAGCCCCACCTTCCAGAGTCACGGCGCAGACATCGTCGGCCAGAAAGGCAAAGCCGCGCTGATGAAGCCCGGCCGCCAGCGTGGATTTGCCCGCGCCGGAAGGCCCCGGAAAGATAACCGCATGATTATTTGCCGCCACGGCGCCTGCATGCAGGACGAGCACGCCGCGCTGATGCAAAAGAGCTCCCATGGCCGAGCCCATCAGAAAGATCAGGATTTTTTCTTTTTCCACGCCGGGCACGGGCGCAATTACGATCCGGCGGCCGCCGTGTACATAATAGCGGGCGATGGCATCAATACACAGCAGAAATTCTCCCGGGCCCGCCTCATACCAGCCGGTTTTTTTTTGCGGCCGGGAAAGCTGCGCGGGTGCTTCCCCGTATTCGATAATCACATCCGGAGGCGATGCTCCTTCAACGCCGGCGGCACAACGGGCGGGCAAATCTATTTCAGAAAGGACGTTCAAGCCGAAGATACGGTACGTTTCACTCATGGAAAACCTGATTATTTTAACAATGCTGCCATACAAGACATATCAGAAAAGTTTCGTACAATGATGCGCGCCATTGCCCGCAAACAGGAAAAAGGTGACGGGCACTGGGTTGCCGGTCAGGGCACATATGCTTCCCCTGTCACCAGTAAGCCTTCCTCCGAAATCCAGCGCAATTCATTTGCGGGCTTTCCGCACAGCCGTCACCTGATTTTTTTGACGACCCGGCATCCATACCGGAAAAATCAATCCCTGTCAAAGCTTCGCGCAAAACCCTGATAAACTTACAAAAAATGAAAAATGTCGGGGGTTTTTACAAATTTAATGTTTACACAACACGGGCAAATGTGATACAGACCACAAAGTCTTTTCAAATCAATAAATAGTGAATTATTTCGGAGGCATACAACGAGCGCCACCGGTACCTCGTCAAGAGGTACGATATATGCTTATCATTATGAAAAAAGTTCCTCAAATAATCCGTAAAAAAGGACAGACCATGATAAAAGACAGCTCCATTTGTTTTCGGGCGAGCAAAGAAATGCGCGCCTCCCTCCTGCAGATATCAAAAGAAGACCGCCGCTCCCTGTCTTCGACCATTGCCAACATACTTTCCGATTATCTGAAAAAACGAAAAGGATTATC
>JAAYKU010000310.1 GCA_012522275.1 Smithella sp. | reverse complement strand
TTTACGGATACGCTGTTTGAAATTTGTGGCCGCCAGTATTTCCAGGTATGGTTTAAGCGGCAGTCTCTGCTTGATTTCTTCACCCTGCGGCGACTGGGCGACGATGGAATAATAAGAAATTGTCGCCGTGCGGACGATGTCCGGCAGAACTATTTTTGATTTCCATCCCGTGCCGTATTCCGGAATTACCGACCTGACGGCGTTATCATATTTTTCGTAAAACCCTACTGCTTCAAGGATGCCTGAAATGTCGGTCAGAACTGTGTCCACTTCCAGGTGCCGGGCCAGCATTGAGGAGAGTGTCGCAGTGTCGGAAGAGGAATGTTTTTCCGGCATTTGGATTGTAAAGACACGTTCTTTGCCGATGGCCCGCACGCAAAGAGCCGCGGTCACGCTGCTGTCTATGCCGCCGGAGATGGCAACGATAAATCCCCTTCGTTTGAGTTTGTCTCTCAGAAGTTCTCTGAGCTTGAGGATAATGCGGGAGGTTTCTTTTTCGCAATCCAGCTTTAAAACATCTGCGTTAAAAACTGTTTTAGTAGTCATTTCAGTTGTTCCTCTTGTCAAAAATTGTTGATGGTTGAATTGACCGGCCAACGGGCGCGGGCCGGTTTTGGACAAAATGGTAATGCAAAAGCTGGCTGGAGTATATGCCCGCCAGAGCCATGGCATCCACCTCGGAAACATTTGGGTTGGTGTTTAGTTTATTCAAAAGGCGCTGTACTTTTATCGGATCGAATAATCCGTTGTCTTTCAATGAATCCGCTGACAGATGACGGCGGATATCGTCTGCCGCGGCAGGCGCGCACAGAGATTGGTGAACCGGGGCTCGGTAAGGGTGTTTGGTGCGCCCGACGATTGTATCCGGCAAGATGCCCCAGAAATATTTTTTGAGCAGATATTTTTCTTTAATACCCAGAATTTTCCAGACAGGCGGAACTTTAGCCATGAATTCAACCAGGCGGTGATCAAGAAAGGGCATGCGCATTTCCAGTGAATGAGGCATGGCCGTCCGGTCGCCCTGAGATGAGAGCAGGTAATTGTTCGTAAAAATGATCATTTCAAGATACTGCGCTTTGGACAGGCAATCTCTTTTTACAAATCCATCCGGCAGGAAAGAGATGAGGTTTTCATTCAGATTGTAATCGCCTATGGATTCACGCAGTTCGTTTGAAAAAAATACTTTGATGCGGCCGGTATTTCGCCATCTGATCGAGTGGGAATAAAATGGGTCTTGTGCGTCATCGGCGGTGGCGCCAAAAAACAGGGCCAGGGACTTCCTGGCGCGCTCGTTTTTAAAGATGTCGGGATAAAGATGCTCAAACGGCAAACGGCGCCACGGCGACTGGGGCTGACGTGCCAGAAAGCGGCGCAGGAGCGCTTCTTTGAAAATATCATAGCCTCCACACACTTCGTCGGAGCCCTCACCGGTCAGGACTACCTTAAAGCCTTTTTCGTGAACAAAACGAGACAGTAAAAACAGCGGCGCGGCGGCTGTCCGCAAAAGGGGCTTTTCCGCGTATAGAATCTGTTTGGCGAAGGCCTGGGCGATGTCCACATTGGAGGCGTACAATTCTGCATGCTTCACATTCAGAAAGGATGACATTTGGCTTTGATAGACGCCTTCGTCGAAATTCTGTTCTTCAAAACGGACGCCGAAAGTCTGCAGGCCGGCGTTAAAATGCCGGGTAACTAAAGCGCAGATGCCGGATGAATCCAGCCCCCCGCTCAGGTACGCGCCGATCGGCACGTCGGAGCGTAATCTGATCCTTATGGCGTCTTTCAGCAGCTCACCCACCTCTTGACTTAGCTTGCCGGGATCATCATGAAAGTGTTCTTCGTGAGGTGAGTAGGGGATATCCCAGTATTTTTTTTCTGCGAAGGAATCGATTGAGACAACGGCATAGTGGCCCGGCTTTAATTCGTTTATGTTGCGAAATGCGGTTCTCCCGGGTAATGGCGCCCACATGGTGA
>JAAYKU010000052.1 GCA_012522275.1 Smithella sp. | reverse complement strand
CTAATGATAGGCCATATAAATAATATTGGATATTTATGACATCGCCTGTACAGCACAGGCTAGAAATATAAAATCCACTTAGATATCGCTGCACAATTAATGCCATAACCGACCAATGCCCATATCATACAGATTTTATTGCAGATTATTTTGGTTAAATATTACATCTTTAATAAATTGTAAAAAAGTTCGACAGTTTCGCATTAATTTTGTCCATACAACTGCTATTTGTTGAAAAAATCTCAACGTAATGTATGTATTACAATGTATTGCCTATTATGTAAAGGGGAAATTTACAATTTTTAGTTAAAAAGATATGACCTGCGGCGGTTTTAGCAAATCGCGAAAAGACGCCCGGGCGCATTGAAGATCATGCTGACATTGCGAAGCTGCTCACAACGATTGAACAATATCCCGGCGAGGAAACACTGAGTGTCGTATAACATCACGGCGTCGTAGATGACTTTGTTTCAACTGAAAAATTTACGTCACCCAAGATGCTGGAAAAGGTGACAGCACAAGACGCTTGTGATAAGATGAAACATTATGAATAAAGACAAGCTTGTTCTTCTTTCACTGACCATATTGACTGTCGTTGCGGTCGGCTTTGTCCTGAAGGTGGCCAAGCCCGTTATCTTGCCTTTGGTGATTGCCTGGTTGATGACTTTCATTTTCGGACCGGCGATAAATTTCATGACACAAAGAAAAATTCCCCTGCCGGTCGCCATCACGGTGATCATGCTTTTGTTGAGCGGCGTCGTTTTTCTCAGCGTATTTTTCCTGCATGGTCGCGTGATTGCTATTGCGGCCGAGTTTCCCCGCTATGAAGAAAAGTTCATACGAATCGGTACGGAAATATCAGGGGCGCTGCCTTTCGCATACAACCCGTTGACTGATTTTGACTGGGGCAAGTCAGCGCGTTCGGTCCTTGTCACCTTGTCCGGATCTTTTTTTTCAATTGTGTCCTATCTTGTGATGGTGATGATTTTTCTTGCTTTTTTGCTGTCCGGAAAACCTTATGTTCAACAGAAGATGGACCGGGCTCTTTCCAAAAAAATGGCCGATCAGATGAAAATAATCAGCAGTTCCATATCTTCTCAGATCAGCCGTTATCTCTGGGCGATGGTTTTGATCAGCTTTTTGACAGGATGCCTTATCTGGCTGGTGCTTGCAATAATCGGTATAGATTTCGCCATTACCTGGGGAGCCCTGGCCTTTTTTTTCAATTTCATTCCTGTCATCGGCTCCGTTGCCGCCTCCATCCCCCCGATCCTGCTGGCGCTGGTCCAGTTTTATCCCGGTATCTGGCCCGGACTGGTCACTCTGATCGCTATCACTGCCGCCCAGATGACCATGGGTTATTTCATCACACCGAAAATCCTTGGAGATCGATTGCACTTGAGTCCGGTCGTCATCCTGCTTTCACTTTTGTTCTGGGGCTGGCTGTGGGGCATTGTGGGGGCGCTTCTGGCCGTACCAATTGCTTCGGCTATTAAAATCGCCTGTGAAAACATCAATGAGCTCCATCCGATCGGTGTGATGATGGGATCCGGGCGTCGGTTCTGGAAGGAAAGTCAAAGCATTAAATGATCCCGGCCGGGATAAGCTGACCAATCTGTCAGTTCTTTTAATGTCGCGTCAAAGTTTGAAGACCATATTCACGAAGGGATGAAAAAATAATCCATCATTTCAAGCATAGGTCTATATGGCCTGAGCCCCGAAGGAGGGAAGCAAGTGGATGATATTGAAATGCTGTCCTTTTGTCATAGGGATGCACCGGGGCAGGTTTAAGAAAAGAGATAAAAATAGCGTATCCACCAGGCAATCAGGTTGAAACAAAATGAAATTTATGCCACAAATTGTGAAAATACTGCCGATCGGCGAGAGCAGTGCTTTTTTATCACACGTCTGTTATGCGGCGGGTGCACAATATTTTTCAATAATCACATTAAGGAGTCAGTATGTCAAAAAAAATGCAACCCGTCGTGATCGGTGTGATCGCTCTTCTTGTCCTTTCGGGGCTGTTCAAAATTTTTATCTCCGCCTTTGTGGATTATCATTTTTTCGAATCACTTAACTTCACGCAGGTATTCTGGACCTATTTCTCCACTCAATACATCATCCGGGCGCTTTTTTTCCTCATCTTCATCATTTTTGGTGGCGTGAATCTCTACTTAGCCTATCGATTTACAAAGCGCTCCCCCTCCGTCATCGTCCTGCAGCAACTGGCAATCCCTATTCGAACCGCCCGCTGGGCTCTGGTCGCCATGCTGGCGGTGATGGCATGGACGATCAGCTCTTATCCCGCACAGCACTGGCTGGATGTATTGATGTACCTCAATCAGTCACCCTTTGACCATGCTGATCCGATCTTTCAGCGTGACATCGCTTTTTACATCTTTTCTTTACCTTTTTTCGAAATGATCAAGAATTTTGCCATGACGTTGCTGCTTATCACCGCCTTACTGACGGCCGGTGCTTATTTTACAGGGCAGGCCATTGTTTTCATGCCGCGCAATGTGATGCTCGCCCCGGCCGTCAAACGCCATGCACTGGTTTTGTTGGCCCTTTTCTTATGCGTACAGCTTTTCAGCTACTGGCTGGGGCGTTTTGAACTCTTGTTCTCGCCGGAGGGTCTGATCTACGGTATCACCTATGTGGACGATAAAATCCGTATTCCGGGCTATTCGATCAGGATGGTCGTTTGCCTGGTGGGCCTGGCTCTGACTTTCTATGGATTGATTCAGAACAGTTTTACCGCTCCCCTTACCGGGCTGGTACTTGTGGTTATTACAGGCATCGTGTTCGGCACGCTGCTTCCCGCAGCCGTCCAGCGCTTTTCCGTCGATCCCAACGAACTGGAGAGAGAACGCCCCTATCTGGAGCACCACATTACCCTCACGCGCGAAGCATACCGGCTCCATGACATCGTCGAAAAACCATATCCGGTGGACTACAGTCTCACGCGCAAAGACCTGAAAAACAATCGCCTGACTATTGAAAATATTCCTCTGTGGGATTACCGGCCTTTGATGGACACGTACACCCAGATTCAGGCCATCCGTCCTTATTATGATTTCAATGACATTGATATCGCACGCTATAACTTCAACGGTGATTATCGCCAGATCATGCTGGCCGCGCGTGAGCTCGATCAGAAAAGACTGCCGCCGGATTCCCAAACATGGGTGAACAAGACCTTCATCTACACGCACGGCTACGGCGTGGTCGCCAGTCCTGTCAACGTCTTCACGGAAGAAGGTCTGCCGGAGCTTTTCATCCGTGACATTCCTCCCCGTCCTTCCGTGGCGCTGGAGTTAAACCGTCCGGAGATTTATTTCGGTGAGCGCACCAATGAACCCGTCATCGTACTGGCCGGTATCGAAGAGTTCGATTATCCGCACGGTGAGAAAAACGTGTTTGCCACCTATGCGGAAAAAACCGGCGTTTCCATCGCCTCTCTTTTCCGCCGGCTCATTTTTTCCATACATTTTGGCACCATCAACTACCTGATCACAGATTATATTCACCCTGAAAGCCGAATTGCTTATTATCGTAACATACATCAGCGTGTACGGGCACTTGCGCCGTTTTTGTCCTTCGACGATGATCCTTATATCACGGTTGTTGACGGGCGGCTGTACTGGATTTACGATGCCTATACCTTTTCGGGCCGCTATCCGTACTCGCGACCCTATCGGCAGGGCCTCAACTATATGAGAAACACGGTCAAGATTGTCATCGACGCCTACAACGGTCAGACCACACTCTACACGATCGGCGAAGAACAAGATCCGCTGATTCGCGCATACGCGAAAGTATTTCCGGCTCTGTTCACTCCGATTGAACAAATGCCGGCTGGACTTCGCGCTCAGGTGCGCTATCCCCAGGATATATTCGACATTCAGGCCGCGATGTTCCGTATTTACCACATGCATGATCCGGTTATGTTCTATAACCGTGAAGACGTCTGGGAATTTCCCAGTGAACGTGTGTTTGGCTCGGCGCAGACCATGGAAAGCTACTACACGATTCTCCGGTTCCCTGAGGAACGCCAGGAGGAATTCATTCTCATGATCCCCTTCACACCGGACAAGCGTGACAATATGATCGCGTGGCTTTCAGGACGTTCCGACGGGGAGAATTACGGCAGCCTCCTGTTATTCCGTTTCCCGCGGGGTGAGCTGGTATTCGGCCCGATGCAGATCGAAGCGCGTATCGATCAGACCGCCGAGATCGCCCAGCAGCTGGCGCTGTGGGATCAGGCCGGCACCCGAGTGCTCAGAGGGTCACAGTTGGTCATTCCCATCGAGAACTCCATTTTGTACATCAAACCTTTGTTTCTGAGGGCAGTTGAAGGACGCCTGCCGGAATTACGCCGCGTGATGGCCTCCGACGGCAATCGCGTCGTCATGGAAAAAGGACTGCAAGAGGCTCTCGATGAACTTTTAGGGCACAGGGCACTTGCCGATACGTCTCGAGGCGTCACGGGTAAAACTGCGATGGAGGAGCTTGCGTCTTCCGGTGGTTCTGTGGGGGATCTAGCTCGACGCGCCTTGGAACGCTACGACCGGGCCCAGCGACTCCTCAAAGACGGCAACTGGGCGGCCTATGGTGAAGAAGTGCAAAAACTACGTGAAGATTTGCAAAAGCTCTCTGATGCTGGTGCCATCCGGCCCGTAGGCCAACCGTAACACCGGCCCGGACTTGGCAAAACTCAAATACGATGGCTTCGTAAAAAGCTGCGCAGCATCCGTACTTTTTACGGAGTCGTCAATAATAGCAATGCAAAGAAAGTTTGTGGGCTTTACCTCTGGAAGAATGTTTTACTTTGTAAATATCTGCAAAATCTCATCACTATAGCGCTTTGTTGCGCCTTTGGCGCCGTCAAGGGCCGCCTGGGCCATTTGTGCTTTTTGACGATACACGTCGGGCCGGGAAATGATGGAAACTATCTCCCGGCTCAGCCCGGCCGCGTCTGTTACCGTGGTGGTGTATCGGCCGATCACTTCCATTGCCCAGAGAAAATTATCCATATGCGGGCCGTGAACGGTCGGCACACCCCAGGCGACAGGCTCAAGAATATTCTGACCGCCCAGTTTAACGAGGCTCCCTCCGATAAACGCCGCGTCGGAAAGGCCGTAGAAATCGAAAAGCTCACCTACCGTGTCCAGAATTAAAATATCCGCGCCTGCAGAGCCCTCGCTTCTGAAGGACCAGGTCATTGCCCGCTGTGCGGCCGCGTCGGTCACGAATTTTATCCGTTCATGATGACGGGGCGCCACAACGCAGAATGTTTCCGGGATTTTTTTGCGTATGTCGGCGATGGCCTCGATGATATCTCTTTCCTCTCCGGTGCGGATGCTGCCGGCGATAAAGACGGGTCTTTTGCCGATCCCGAGCTCTTTTCTTAAGGACTCCACCCGCCCTATCTCGAGCTTTGCCACCGTGTCAAACTTGATATTGCCGGCGCTGCCGACGTTGGCCGCCCCCAGGGCTCTGAAGCGCTCGTCATGTTCTTCGGCCATGGCCAGAATGCGGACCTTTTCCAGGAGGCGGCGTGTCAGGGGTTTTATATGCAAATAGCGTCTGAAAGCTCTTTCTGAAAGGCGCGCGTTGATGATGATCACGGGGATAGAGTTTGCCTCGGCTGCCAGAAGCATGTTCGGCCATATTTCGGTCTCGGCGATGACCAGAACCTTCGGGGCCAGATGTCGCATATATCTATTCATAATCCGACGGACATCAAACGGCAGGGGTATGACGATATCCGCGCCTTTAATGCTCATCGCCGCCTGCCTGCCTGTCGCGGTCATGGCGCTCAGACAGATTACGGTTCCCGGCTTTCGTGCTTTCAAGTCTTCGATCAGGCCGGCCAGCGCCCTGATCTCTCCCAAAGAGGCGCCGTGCAACCAGATTAAATCCCCTCCGGGTACATCAGGTAGTTTCAGGGCCAGCCTTTGTCTGATTGTGTTTTCGAAATTAGGGTGGTTGCGCACCGCCAGGCAAAGCGGCCAGACAATCAAAGCTGTTAAAACACGGTAGATGAAAATAATCAGCTGTGACATAATCAGGAGTCTTTACCTTTCGTGCAGGCCGCGCCGGACGGATATGTCATTTTAACAGCCTTGGCGCCGTACCCGCATGACTATAGGGAGAGAAAAAATATGTGTCAAGAGAAGTTTAATATTTTACCGGGGACAAATGTGATAAAGGGGGTACCGCGAAACTATTTGACAAATGGCGCCGTTGATAATAATGTTCATCAGTTTTTATAAAATACAGCGCGCGTCGCGCTTTTTCTTTTTGTAAATTTCCGGTGTCGTGCAGGGTGTTAGATAAATGAGCAGGAAAGCTTCCGGGTATAAAGAACTGGGGATCATCGCCAATTTTGAAAACTCCGGTGTTCTGGTCGTCGGAGATGTCATGGTGGATCACTTTATCTGGGGAAGAGTCTCAAGAATCTCACCGGAGGCGCCGGTGCCTGTTGTCGATATTCAGAAGGACTCCATGATGCTGGGAGGGTGTGCCAACGTTCTCAATACGATTTATACGATGGGCGGCAGAGTTTATGTCGCAGGAGCGATCGGCGCGGACGATGCCGGCCGTGAATTACTCAAACAGCTGAAGGAGCGCAACATAGACAAGTCCGGCATTGTCATTGAGAAAGAAAGGCCGACGACACTGAAAACGAGGGTTGTCGCCCACGGGCAGCAGGTTGTCCGTTTCGACAAGGAAAGCAGGCGGGTGATTCCGGAAAAGAGCCTGGAGAAGATTCTCCGTTATGTAAGGTCCGTGCGTAACCGGGTAGGCGCCATTGTAGTCTCCGACTACAATAAAGGCGTTGTTACCAGAGAGTTGATGGAAGGCATCAGAAGCATTGCGTCGGATGCCGGCATTTTTTTGTGCGTGGACCCCAAACAAAGCGATTTTTCCGTTTACACGGGCGCGGATATTATCACGCCCAATCACTATGAGGCGCAGCGGGCCGCGGGTATGGAGATCGGCAACGGTGAGGACCTTTTAACCTTGGGAGAGACGCTGCTCAAGAGGCATGGCTTCAGGGCATTGCTCGTCACCAGGGGCGAAGAGGGAATGAGCCTGTTTGAAAACGGCTCTCCGGTTACTTATACGCATTTTCCCGCTCGTGCTAAAGAAGTGTATGATGTCACCGGAGCCGGAGACACGGTGGTGGGTGTCCTGGCACTGGCCCTGGCGGCGCGGGCGAATTTGAAGGAGGCGACCTCCCTAGCCAATCATGCCGCGGGCATCGTAGTGGGCAAGGTGGGCACGTCCACCGTTTCCAGGGAAGAGCTCTTAAGCGTGTTATGAGCAAACCAGCGGACGCAGAGCCGGTCAAGCTAATTTTCAGCGTTTTTGCCCCGGCTGAAAAAATAATAAACGACGTTGTCGTGAAGCTGTCGTCTCTTTACGGTCAGCCCGATTTTCTCAGCGCCTGGATGCCGTTTGATTACACGGATTATTATCGTCCGGAAATGGGCCGCGGGCTCGGCAGGCGCTTTTTGTCGATGGAGGAGCTTATCCGGCCGGAGAGCCTGCCGGATATCAAGCTGGCGACAAACGATCTGGAAAATGAATCGGTGCAAGACGGCCGCCGGTCGGTCAATATTGACCCCGGTTATTTGTCGGCGGCTCATCTGATCCTGGCCACAGGCAAGGGCTACACTCACAGGCCTTATCTGCGTGACGGGATTTATGCCGACCTGACGCTGGTTTATCAGGACAAGAAGTTTTCTTCTCTGCCCTGGACTTATCCTGATTACGCGGAAGCCGGGCAGCTGGCCATGTTCGCTGCAATACGTGCCAGGTATTTACTGCAACTGAAAATACTCAAGGCATCGTCGGGTAAGACAAAAGATCAAAGGGGTAAACATGATTAAAAGCATGACCGGCTACGGCCGTGTGGAAACATTATACGATGGGCGCAATATTGTCGTGGAAGCAAAGTCCGTCAACCACCGCTTTTTGGAGATTTCACTCAAAATGCCCTCCATTTTGTTTCCGCTGGAGCTGGAGTTCAAAAAGAAAATCTCAGAAAGGTTCAGGCGCGGCCGCATCGATGTTTCGATTCGCCTGGAAGGGGAGGGGGCGGAATCGGCCGACGTCAATTTAAATGTAGATGCGGCGCGTAGTTATTTCAATGTTCTGACGCGGCTGAAAGATGAATTCGGCATTACGGAGCCGATCACCCTCAGGGATCTGACCTCTTTCAAGGATATTTTCGCACCGCCTGCCGCCAGGGAGCTCGACGCTGCTTTTTTGCATCAGGTGGAAAAAACACTTCGGGAAGCCCTGTCGATACTGGTCGGCATGAGGCAGGAGGAGGGAGCCTCCCTTTTTTCCGACATGCAGATGAGACTGCAAAGCATCCGGGAAATGATGGAACTGATCCGTGAGCGGGCACCGCAGGTGGTCCTCGACTACCAAAGGAGACTTTCCGCCAGGATTAAAGACCTGGCGGCGGGATTCGAACTCGACGATGCGCGGCTGGCGCAGGAGGTGGCCGTCATGGCGGACCGCTGCGACATTACCGAAGAGATTGTCCGTATGGGGAGCCATATCTCGCAATTTGAGGGTCTGCTCAAAAGTGACGATGCCGAAGGCAGAAAAATAGATTTTCTTTTGCAGGAAATGAACCGGGAAATCAACACTATCGGGTCTAAATGCAATGATCTGGACATTGCTCGTCAGGTCATCGAGGCAAAAAGCGAACTGGGTAAGCTGCGCGAGCAGGCCCAGAATATCGAGTAGTAAAATGGATAAGGGTCTGATTATAGTTATTTCCGCCCCGTCCGGAACGGGAAAAAGCAGCATTTGCCGTCATCTGCTGAAAGTGTACCCGGAAATTGAATTTTCCGTTTCCTACACCTCGCGGCAGCCGCGCCCCGGTGAGGTAAACGGGAAAGACTACCATTTTATTTCCCGTGATGATTTTAAGCAGCGCATCGGGCAGGATGAGTTTGTCGAATGGGTGGAAAATTATGGGAATTTTTACGGCACATCCACAGGCGCCATCGAACGCGTTTTAAACGACGGAAAAGACCTGCTTCTGGATATTGAGCCGCGCGGCGCGAAGGCGATCAAAAACAGGTTTCCGGATGCGGTATTTGTTTTTGTGCTGCCTCCCTCGCTGGATGAACTTTTGCGGCGCCTGGAAAAACGTGGTCACGAAAGCCCCGCAGCGATCAAAAACAGATTTGCCCAGGCCGAAAGTGAATTAAAGGAAGTTTTGTGGTATGATTACCTGATTTTTAACGAAGAGCTGGAAGCGGCCATCGGTCAGATGATGGCCATATACAAAGCCGAGAAATGTAAAATCAGCCGCCTGCGCGGCAAGATAGACTGTTTTTTTAAATCCTGTTAGGAAAGTATAAGGAGGTTTTAGTTGTATGGCGAGGATTACAGTTGAAGATTCATTGAGAATGGCTCAGACCAGGTTCGGTCTTGTGTCTCTGGCGTCCATGCGTGCACGTCAGCTGCTCAAGGGATCGAAGCCGCTGCTGGAAAGCAGGAACCGGGAGATCGTACTGGCGCTCAGAGAAATTGCCGCAGGGAAGGTTTGTTATGCCCATCCGGAATACCTGCAGGGCTCTCAGGAAGATTTCAAACCCATTCCGGACAATACGGAATTCATCGGCGATGAAGAATATCTCGAATAGCGACGCGGCCGCAAGGCTGATCTTCGCTCTGGACGCGGCGGGACTTGACGAGGCTCAGCGCTGGATTGCGCTTCTTTCAGGGCATGTCGGCATGTTTAAAGTCGGTAAAGAGCTCTTTACCGCGGCCGGTCCGGAAATTGTCGGCAAGATCAAGCAAAGCGGCTCCCGCGTTTTTCTCGACCTGAAATTTCACGACATTCCCCATACGGTTGCCCGCGCCGCCGAGGCGGCCGTGAAAATGAACGTGGATATGTTCAATGTCCATGCGGCCGGGGGAGAAAAAATGATCGCCGATGCGGTTTATGCCGCTGCAGCCTGCGCCGGGAAGCAGGGAATCCCCCGCCCGGTCGTTCTGGCCGTAACTGTGCTGACCAGCCTCAACGACGCGGACCTGGCTCAAATCGGCTTTGAAAAAACAACCGATGAACTGGTTGTGCAACTGGCCCGGCTGGCACACAAGGCGGGTGCGTCCGGCGTAGTGGCCTCCCCCCGCGATATTGCCGCCCTGAGAAATGAGCTGGGGGATGATTTTATCATTGTTACCCCCGGTATCCGGGATGCGTCACAGCCTGCCGCGGACGACCAGAAAAGAACGATGGGCGCCTTTGACGCCATGGCGGCGGGTGCGGATTATATTGTTGTAGGCAGGCCTATCCGGCAGGCCGCGGACCCGCTGGAGGCATGCCGTCGCATCACGGAGGAAATTGCCCGCGGGCTTGACGCGGGGAAACGCCGACCATAACGGCTGTGCCCTTAGAGAAATCGTCTGAATTCTAAATTCTTTTGATTTATTAAGGGATCGTCGTAAATATAATCATACCCGTAAATGGAGGGTGGCCCATGGAGACGGTTTACGGCATTAACCCGGTCAGGGTTTTGCTTTCCAGGGATCATTCCCCCCTGAAAAAAATCATCATTGCCCGCGGACGCGGCGGCGCGGCCGTTTTGGCGATCATCGAGGCGGCAGGAAGAAAGAATATTCCCCTGGAATGGCAGGAGCGCCGGTATCTGGACAAGCTGACCGGCGGGACGGATCATCAGGGCGTGGTCGCTGTGCGCGGGCCGTTTATGTATGCCGGCTTCGATGATGTCCTTAAAAACCGCAATCCTGGCCTGTCTTGTGATCTTGTCGTGATTCTCGACAGTGTTGTCGACCCGCACAATCTGGGCTCTATCATTCGAACCTCTCACTGCCTCGGGGCCAACGGAATTATTTTGCCGATGGACCGGGCGGCGATGGTAACGCCGGCGGTCATCAAAGTTTCCGCAGGCAGCGCCGTACAGCTGCCGGTTGCCCGTGTGACGAATCTGGCGCGTACGATTGACGAACTCAAAGAAAGAGGCTTCTGGATATTCGGAGCTGACACAAGCGGGGGAGGTGATTTAAGAGGTCAGAATTTCCGCTTGTCCACAGCACTGGTCCTGGGCGGCGAAGCCAGGGGGATGAGACAGCTTGTCAGAAAAAAATGCGATTTTCTGGTAACGATCCCCATGGCGGGAGATTTCGACTCATTCAATGTGGCCGTTGCCGCCGGCATCATTCAGTACGAAATTCTTCTTCAGAGAATCGCACAAAAAGACGATAAAGAAATGTAAAAGCATTCTTGATGTAATTTTCAAAAATTTAACATGTTGAAATTACATGGAAGGTGTTTTATGATGTTGGAACGGATCAGAAAACCATCCTCAAACCAGAAAGGATTTTTACTATGCCGATTTTCCTTTGGGAAGGGACAACCAAAAAAGATGAAGTGAAAAAAGGCGAAATAGAGGCCGCCGACGGGGCGGCCGCGCGCATGATTTTAAGACGGCAGGGATTTAAAACACTCGATGTACGCCAAAAGCCGAAGGACCTTCTGGAATATTTGCCTTTTCTGGCCGGAAGCGTAAAAGAAAAAGAGATAGTGGTTTTCTGCCGCATCTTCTCCACGATGATCAATGCCGGCCTCCCTCTGATTCAATGCCTTGATCTTCTGGCCCAGCAGGAGGAAAACAAGGCTTTTGCCAAAATCATCCGTACGGTTAAAGAGGATATCGAGGGGGGCAGCAGTCTGACGGACGCGCTGAAAAAACATCCTAAAGTCTTCGATGAGCTGTTTGTGAACCTGATTGCCGCAGGCGAAGCGGGCGGCATACTGGATGTCGTTTTAGGGCGTCTTTCCACTTATCTGGAAAAAGCTCTGAAGCTGAAAAGGAAGGTCAAAAGCGCGATGACCTACCCGGCGGCCGTGCTGGTTATCTCATTTCTTGTCGTTGCGCTGCTTTTGATCAAAGTCATACCCGTCTTTCAGAAAATGTTTGAGGGATCGGGAAGCGAACTTCCCGGGCCGACGGCGGTGGTTATCTCGATGAGTGAGTTTGCCCAAAGCTACTGGTGGGTCTTCCTGGGCGTAATTGTCATTGGTGTATTTATTTTCCGCCAGTTCTACAAGACGGAAAAAGGGCGCTGGGCGGTTGATGCCACTCTTTTGCGCATACCGGTTTTCGGCCCCGTGTTTCGAAAAGTTGCCGTGGCCAAGTTCTCGCGTACGATGGCTACCATGATGAGCTCGGGCGTGCCGATCCTGGAAGGCTTGTCGATCGTCAGCAAAACGGCGGGGAACGTGGTGGTTGAAGACGCACTGCTGAAAACACGCCAGGCCATCAGTGAGGGACAGCCTATTTCCGAGCCTCTGGCCGCTTCCGGAATTTTCCCGCCGATGGTTGTTCAGATGATTGCAGTCGGTGAGGCCACCGGCGCACTGGATGTCATGCTCAACAAAATCGCCGATTTTTATGATGATGAGGTGGATGCGGCGGTGGAGGCGATGACATCGCTGCTTGAGCCGGTGATGATGGTTTTCCTGGGAGGCATTGTCGGCGGCATGATTGTGGCCATGTATCTGCCGATCTTCAAGCTGGCGTCGGTCGTCGGATAAAGAAATGGTCGGGATGGCGCGATTTGAACGCGCGACTCCTGCGTCCCGAACGCAGTGCCCTACCAGGCTGGGCCACATCCCGACACGGGCGCGACGTTATAAAATTTATTGTGAAATGTCCACATGTTTTTGTTGGAAACCGTATTTAAATTTTATCCGGAAAAGAGTGGGATACGTGATTATTTATGATATCAAATGTGAAAACGGTCACAAATTCGAGGGCTGGTTTAAGGACAGGTGGGCCTGGATCGAGCAGAATGCCCGGAAACTGGTGTGCTGCCCCGTTTGCAACAGTGCGAATGTCGAAATAGTACCGTCATCGATTGCCATTATGGGCAAGAGTTCCAAAAAGCTTGACGAGAGCAACAAAACGCAGGCCGGCCATGGTACCTCTTTGCAGACTCTGCACCAGTATATCGCCGATAATTTCGAAGATGTCGGCAGTAAATTTGCCGAAGTGGCGTTGAAGATTCATTACGGCGAAGAAGAAAAACGAAACATCAGGGGAACGACAACCCCGCAGGAAGAGGTAAATCTGAAAGAAGAAGGTGTTTCGTTCATAAAAATCCCTCTGCCCAAAATGGACAGCTGATCAGCTTTCTAATTCAGGATGTCTTCTTAAGCCGCCGGAAAACCTTTGACACAAAGTAACGTGCCATATTGAATAAAGGCCGCATTGCATGTTGAGTTCTTATAAAAGTATTATTGATCGGATCGGCAACACTCCCCTGGTAGAGATTACCCGGCTCAATCCGAATAAAAATGTCCGGATTCTGGCCAAACTGGAATCGGTCAATCCGGGCGGCTCCATCAAGGACCGCACCGCCTTGTTCATGATTGAGAATGCCGAAAAAAGAGGGGAGCTGGATCGTCGGAAGATAATTCTCGAGGCGACCAGCGGCAACACGGGCATCGGTCTGGCCATGATTGCCGCGGCCAAAGGCTACAAGTTGCTGCTGACTATGTCCGAGGCGGCAAGCGAGGAGCGCAAGAAAATTCTGCGCGCGCTGGGTGCACAGTTGTATTTTACCCCGGCGGCGCTCGGCACAGACGGCGCCATTGAAGTAGCCTACCGGATGCTGCGCGAAAATCCGGACAAGTATTTCGGGACGGATCAGTTCAACAATGAAGATAATATCGCCGCCCATTACCTGGGTACGGCGCAGGAAATATGGGAGCAGACCGCCGGCCGGGTCAGCATGGTTGTGGCCACGCTGGGCACTACCGGGACGGCGATGGGGATCTCCAAAAGACTCAAGGAACTCAACGAACAAATCCGTATTGTCGGCGTGGAGCCTTATTTACAGCACAGGATTCAGGGGCTGAAAAATATGCGCGAATCCTACCGCCCGGGGATCTTCGACAAGAAGCGTCTCGATGAAAAGGTGAACATTCTTGATGAAGACGCTTTCGAGACGGCCCGCAGACTGGCTCGTGAAGAAGGCATTCTGGCGGGAATGAGCTCCGGCGCGGCCATGTTTGTCGCCGCCGCAAAAGCGCGCGAGATGGAAGAAGGGCTGATCGTCGTGATTTTTCCGGACAGCGGCGAGCGTTATCTGAGCACGTCCTTGTTTGCGGTCAAAGAAGAGCTCGTTTCGCTGAGCCTCCACAATATCCTGAAGCGTCAGAAAGTGCCGCTTAAACCCCTGCAGGCGGCACAAGTGTCGCTGCGCACCTGCGGGCCGACCGTCCACGACGCTCCTCATCTGGGGAATTACCGGCGCATGGTCGTTTCGGATATCTTGTGCCGCTATCTGGTGGCAAAAGACTATAAAGTAAAGCATGTAATCGATGTCGTTGATTTTTCCGACAAGTCTGTCCGCGGCTCGGAAAAGGCGGGCATGGACCTTGCTAATTATTCCGATAAGTATCTGCGCATTTTTCTCGATGACGTCCGGTTTTTAAACATACGCGAGGATAATATTTATGTGAAGGCCTCCGAAAACGTTGACGCCATGCTCAAGATCGTCGAAAAGCTCATTGACAGAGGCTATGCGTACGAAAAGCTGCGTTCAGTTTATTTCGATATTTCCAAACTGGCTGACTATGGAATGCTTTCCAATGTCGATCTGAAGAAGACAAGGCAGGGGAAGTCCGTGGACCTCGACGATTACGAAAAAGACAGCCCCGCCGATTTCGCTCTTTTGAAAAGGACCGGTCTGGCCGAACTGAAAAGAGGAATTTACTACAAGACAAAATGGGGTAATGTCCGTCCCGGCTGGCATCTGGAATGTGCGGCGATTTCGCAAAAATACCTGGGTACGGTTTATGACATTCACATCAGCGGGGCGGACGAGATTTTTCCCCATTGCGAAAACATGGTCGCAATGAACAGAGCGTCTTTCGGGCACAGCGGCGCCACATACTGGATGAGTGTGGAATTGATCCTGGTGGACGGGCGGAAGATGTCACGCTCCCTGAATAACGCGGTAACGATCGATGATCTGAAAAAAGGAGGCTACAGCGGCAGGGATATACGTTTTTTCCTGCTCGGGGTGAATTACCGCAAGCCGGTCACCTGCTCATCGGAGGCGCTGCAGGCTGCAAAAAATACTCTGAGAAAAATTGACACGTTTATCTGCCGCCTTTATGCTGCCGCCGGCGGAGAGGATTTCACCGATACGGACCAGCTGATTTACAATTTGCATCACGATTTCGCAGGCGCGCTCGATGACGACCTGAATATGTCCGGCGCTCTGGCTGCCCTGTTTGAGTTTATTGGTCATATCAATGTCCCCCTGACGGAAGGAAGAATCAGCCAAGTGGATGCCGGGAAAATTGTCAAAGCCCTGGAAAAAATAAACAATGTGTTGGGGGTGATGAGTTTTGAAACTCAGATCCTCAATAAGGAGATTGACGCGCTGGTGAAAAAAAGGCAGGAAGCTAGGCAGGCGCGTCTTTGGGATGAAGCAGACAGACTCAGGGATCAGCTGGCCCTGTCCGGGGTTGAAGTGCTCGATGGCCCGGAAGGGACGATCTGGCGGTTTAAATAGAGACGGAACTATGGGGAAAATAAGGAAATCTGTTATTGCCGGCTCATGGTATCCGGCAAATCCTTCCGTTTTGAGAGCTGATCTCGGCCTGTACCTGAAAAATGTTCCCGACAGAGAAATATCGGGTGAGGTCATCGGCCTGATCGTGCCTCATGCCGGTTATATGTATTCCGGCCAGGTGGCGGCTTATGCCTACAAATTCGTTTACGGTAAAAAATACGATGCGGTTATTCTTGTCGGGCCGAGTCACAGGGTCGCTTTTCGCGGTGTTTCCGTGTACGGACAGGGGGGCTATGAAACGCCACTGGGGGTGGTGCCTGTCAATGAGGAGATTGCCGCTGAGATGATGAAATTAAGCGAGATCATCATCGATTACCCTCCGGCGCATCAGCAGGAGCATTCCCTGGAAATTCAGCTCCCCTTTCTGCAGGCGGCACTCGGTGACTTCAGCTTCATCCCGCTGGTCATGGGGGATCAAAGCCGGGAGGTGTGCCGTGAGCTCGCTTCGGTGATCCACCGGGTGTCGGCAAGCAGGCGGGTGCTGATCGTGGCCAGCACGGACCTGTCCCACTTCTATGATCATGAGCAAGCCGGCCTGCTCGATGGTGTTGTGCTCGACAGCATTCGTCAAAATGACGCGGAAGGGCTTATGAAAAGCCTCGACCATAAAAAAGCCGAAGCCTGCGGGGGGGGGCCGATGGCGGCGGTGATGATGGCCGCGAAGCTGCTCGGAGCGCGTCATTCCGAGCTTCTTAAATATGCCGACTCCGGTGATATTACAGGAGATAAAAGCTCAGTGGTAGGCTACGCGTCCGCGGTATTTTATTAAGACACAAATTTAAAGAGGAAGAAATGGAACTGACAGAATCGGATAAAAAGGCTCTTTTGGAAATAGCCAAAAAAGCTATTATGGCAAAGGCGGGCAACAGGGAGATGCCCAAACCGGCAACGGATTTGCCCATTCTTAAAGAAAAACGGGGCGCTTTCGTCACGCTCAAAAAGAGGGGGCATCTGCGCGGCTGCATCGGCTATATCAAGGCGGTCAAACCTTTGAGCGACACGGTTCAGGAAATGGCCGTTGCCGCCGCCTTTCACGACCCGCGTTTCCCGTCGCTCAAGAGTGAAGAGATAAAGGATTTGAGTTTCGAAATATCAGTCCTGAGCCCTCTTTCCAGGATTTCCGATATCGGCGAGATTGAAGTCGGCAGGCATGGCCTTTACATTGTCCGCGGATACAATTCCGGTCTGCTTCTGCCGCAGGTGGCCCTGGAATACGGCTGGGACACAGAAACATTTCTTCAGGAAACCTGCCATAAAGCCGGGCTGCTGTCCGATGCGTGGAAGGACAGGGAAACGGAGATATATGTTTTTTCTGCAGATTATTTCAGCGATAAGCAATAGTCATCATTTTGTCCCGCCGGCCAATGTTTTTTGAAGTAAATTTAAAAATTTACTTGACAAAAGCATCTTTAAAATTTAAAGACTGCAATTCGCACGAATCAGTGCAGCAGCTTTTTTGCGTTTAATTTAAAACTGATGCCCTGCGATGTTGTTGGAAATAAAAAAGTTTTGCTGGCGTAGCTCAATCGGCAGAGCAGCTGATTTGTAATCAGCAGGTTGCGGGTTCAAGTCCCATCGCCAGCTCCAGGCAAGAAGCATAACGGGAGGGGTTCCCGAGCGGCCAAAGGGAGCAGACTGTAAATCTGCCGGCGGAGCCTACGGAGGTTCGAATCCTCCCCCCTCCACCATATGTTTATTTATAGACGGGCAAGCGGGAGTAGCTCAGGGGCTAGAGCGTCAGCCTTCCAAGCTGAGGGTCGCGGGTTCGAATCCCGTTTCCCGCTCCAGTGTATTTTCTTCGGGTGCAGACCTGCCTTTTGTGATTTGTGCCCACGTAGCTCAGTCGGTAGAGCACATCCTTGGTAAGGATGAGGTCACCAGTTCAATCCTGGTCGTGGGCTCCAGTTAAGGAGAATTATGAGAAACAATATTATTTTAGCCTGTACGGAATGTAAGCAGCGCAATTACACGACAACCAAAAACAAGCGCACGATGCAAAACCGCCTGGAAATCAAGAAGTACTGCAAGTTTTGCCGTGGGCACAAGCTGCACAGGGAGACAAAGTAGCCAAAAGGATGACAACAGGCCAGTAGCTCTAATGGATAGAGCGCCGGACTCCAAATCCGGATGCTGGGGGTTCGAGTCCCTCCTGGCCTGCCACTTCATTCGGATAAAGAGCTGGTGATATGGAAAAAATCAAGCAGACCATAAACAGAGCCCTTCAGTTTCTCACGCAGGCCAGGGCGGAGCTGAAAAAAGTGACCTGGCCGACACGTAAACAGACGCTGGCCTCGACGGCCGTGGTGATGGTGGTCGTGGCGATTATAGCCATCTATCTGGGAGTTGTGGACTTTATTCTGGCGAAAGTAGTCAAGACGATTCTGGGTTAAATCATGGCTTTTAAATGGTACGTCGTACATACTTATTCCGGCTTTGAAAACAAAGTCAAAGCGAGTCTGCTGGAGCGGATCGAGCTGGCCGGGGCTAAGCAGTATTTTTCCGATATCCTCATCCCTGAAGAGGATGTAGTGGAGCTGGTTTCAGGAGAAAAGAAAACTTCCAAGCGTAAGTTCTTCCCCGGGTACATCCTTGTGCGCATGGAAATGAACGATGACAACTGGCATATAGTAAAAAACACTCCGAAAGTTACCGGATTCATCGGCAGCAAGGAAAAGCCCTCGCCGATTCCGGACAAGGATGTCGAAAATCTTAAGATCAGGATCGACGAGGGAACGCTCAAGCCGAAACCAAAATTTAAATTTGACGTAGGCGACCACGTAAAGATAATCGACGGCCCTTTTACGAATTTTGACGGTGTGATAGATGAGGTACGGCCTGAAAAGAGCAAATTGAGGGTGATTGTGAGCATCTTCGGCAGGCCAACCCCGGTGGAGCTGGATTTTATCCAGGTTACACAGGGGCAATAGGAAGGCAATGATTTCAGGGCGCGCGATTCGGCATAAAAAAATTTAGATCAGGTGAATTCAAATGGCAAAGAAAGTTATCGCGAACATCAAATTACAGATCAAGGCGGGAAAGGCGACTCCGTCGCCGCCGATCGGACCGGCACTGGGGCAGCACGGCGTCAATATCATGGAGTTTTGTAAAGCGTACAACGCGATGACGCAAAATCAGGAAGGCATGGTCGTGCCGGTCGTGATCACAGTTTACGCCGACCGCTCCTTCACGTTCATAACCAAGACACCCCCTGCGTCCGTACTGCTCAAACAGGCGGCCAAAGTCGCCAAAGGAGCGGCGGATCCTAAAAGGGACAAGGTAGGCACCATTACGGCCAGGCAGGTCCAGGAAATCGCGCAGCTGAAATTCAACGACCTCAACGCCGTCGATATCGAAGGCGCAATACGGATTGTTGCCGGTACGGCAAGGTCCATGGGAATAGAAATAACAGGCTAATAAAACGAGGTTTTTATCATGTTAAGAAGAGGTAAACGCATTAGAGCGGCAAGGGATAAAGTAGACTCGGCGAAGCGCTATACGCTCAAAGAGGCTACGGAAATGGTTGCGTCGATGCCGGGGGCCAAGTTCGACGAGACAGTGGATGCCGCGGTTCGCCTGGGCGTCAATCCGGCTCACGCCGATCAGATGGTCCGTGGCAGTGTCGTACTGCCCAACGGCCTGGGCAAGGCGGTGCGTGTGCTTGTTTTTGCCAAAGGCGAAAAGGAGAAAGAGGCTCTTGATGCCGGGGCGGATTTTGTCGGCAGTGACGACATCATTGAAAAAATCAGGGAGGGCTGGCTGGAATTTGACCGGGTAATCGCCACTCCGGATATGATGGGCTCGGTCGGCAAGATAGCGAAAATTCTCGGGCCGCGCGGGTTGATGCCCAATCCCAAAGTTGGAACGGTCACTTTTGAGGTGGCCAATGCCGTAAAAGAGCTTAAGGCGGGTAAAGTTGAATTTCGTGTAGAGAAAACCGGTATCGTGCATTCTCCGGTGGGAAAAGTCTCTTTCGGTCCCGAAAAATTGAGGGAAAACATACATGCTCTTCTGGATGTGATTGTTAAACTGAAACCAGCATCGAGCAAGGGGACCTATATCAGAAGCATATCGATTTCCAGCACGATGGGTGCCGGTGTAAAGGTGGATCCGCTCGATATCAAGAGCGCGCTCTGATGACAGGCTGATAATGGCGGATGGGGGTTCGTAAGGGCGTTCCATGACGCAGCAGCGGTAATTACAAAGGTCGAAGACAGCAGGTACGTAAGTTTAAACGTGAAAGGGCCTGCCGAGACTCGTTGAGTAAAATAGTTTCTTATTTCAGGTAATATTTTTCCGGAAACGTGTATCGGTATCAGGCGGATGAACCGTTTCTCTTTTGTATGCAGCTGGCTTTCAGGCCTCAGGTAAAATAACTAGGAAAGGAGGCTGACAGTTTGAATCGAACAACGAAAGAACAAATTGTATCCGGGCTTCAGGAGAAGCTCAAACAGGCGAATTTGGGCGTGTTGACCAGTTTCAACGCCATGAAGGTGGGAAAAATGGAAGCGCTCAGAAATGCTCTTCGCAAAAACGATGCCGAATTGAAAGTGGTGAAAAATACACTTTTGAACATCGCTGCGAAGGAAACGGATTTTCAGATTCTTGCCGAGCATTTCAAATGGCCTGTTGCCGTTGTCTTAAGCTACAAAGACCCGGTCGCGCCGACAAAGGCTTTAGTCGAGTTTGCCAAAAAAAATCCGGAACTGGAAATAAAAGTCGGGATTATTGACGGCAAGATGCTTTCGAAAGCCGATATTGAGGCTCTGGCGGAATTGCCCGGCCGCGAAGTGCTTCTGGGAAAACTTGTTTCCGTCATGGCGGCCGTGCCCACTTCATTTGTTTCGGTACTGAGCGGCGTGCACAGAAACTTTGTGCAGGTGCTCAACGCCTACTGTGACCAGAAAAAAACATTAAACTAATTAAATAATACTTAAAGAGGAACTCAAAAATGGCAGAAATAACAAAAGACGATGTTGTGAAATTCATTGAAAATATGACTGTTTTGGAGCTTTCCGCTCTGGTGAAGGAGCTTGAAGAAAAATTCGGAGTTTCCGCAGCCGCCCCCGTGATGGCTGCCGCGGTGATGCCCGGAGCGGCCGCGGGCGCCGCCGCCGCTGCTGAAGAAAAAACAGAGTTCGACGTGATGCTGACTGGTTTTGGTGCGGAAAAGATTCAGGTCATTAAAGTGGTCCGCGCGATTACCGGTCTGGGCCTGAAGGAGGCCAAAGACCTGGTGGAAGGAGTGCCCAAGCCAATCAAGGAGGCGGCATCCAAAGATGAGGCTGCCGACATCAAGAAGAAAATCGAGGAAGTGGGCGGTACAATCGAGATTAAGTAATGTAATCTCTTTTTTTAAAAAAAGTATTTAAGGAAAATATGGGCGAATTCAGGAAAAATTTTGGCAGTGTCAGGCAAATACAGGGTATCCCCAACTTAATTGAGATACAGACCCGCTCCTATGAAAAATTCCTGCAGGCCGATGTACCTGTGGCAAGCAGGCGCAACTTCGGCCTGCAGGGTGCTTTCAACAGCGTGTTTCCGATCTCGGATTTCAGCGGCAAATGTTCTCTCGAATTTGTCAGCTACAAGATTGGTGATGTCCGGTATGATGTGAGAGAATGCATCCAAAAAGGGATGACCT
Source organism: Smithella sp. (assembly GCA_012522275.1). Classification (GTDB taxonomy): domain Bacteria; phylum Desulfobacterota; class Syntrophia; order Syntrophales; family Smithellaceae; genus UBA8904. The sequence goes on along the minus strand of JAAYKU010000052.1, from coordinate 41,444 downwards.
ATGCCGCTCCACTCAAGATTGTGGCCCGGCTGGTGGTTTTCGACATGGAAAGATCCGCTGACGGCAAAATCAGCCGGGATCCCTCTGAAACCAAGCCGATTCGCGACATCAAGGAACAGGAAATTTATTTCGGTGAAATCCCGCTTATGACGGAAAACGGCACGTTTATCATCAACGGGTCGGAGCGCGTCATTGTCAGTCAGCTGCACCGTTCTCCCGGCATATTCTTCGATCATGACAAGGGCAAGACCGTTGCCTCCGGCAAGCTCATCTATTCGGCCCGTGTAATTCCCATCAGGGGATCATGGCTGGATCTGGAATTTGATTCCAAGGATCTGCTTTATGTCCGGATCGACCGACGTCGGAAGATGCCCGTCACAACTCTGCTCAAGGCAATGGGTAATTCGACGGAGTTTATCCTGAACTATTTTTACAACATTGACAAAATAACGCTGGAAGGAGAAAAAACATACTTTTCGGTTGACGATTCTCTCGCCGGCCAGAAAGCCCCCGAGGATATCAAAGACCCCAAGACAGGCGAGGTGATCGTCAGAAAAGGCCGTAAGCTCACGAAGCTTGTTCTCAAGAAGGTCATGGATGCGGGCATCGATCGTGTGGCCCTCAAAGAGACGGATTTGGCCGGAAGAGTTCTTGCTCATGACGTCATCGATCCGTCAGGCGGGGAGGTGCTTTTCCGCTGTAATGAGGAGCTTCCTCCGGAAGGGCTTGAAACAGCCCGCGCAAAGGGAATTGAAGAACTACATTTCATTCAGATTGATGAAGATCTCGACAATGCGTCTATCCGCGATACGCTGCTGATGGACCGTCTGGAGAGCGCCGAAGATGCCATTATGGAAATCTACCGGCGACTGCGTCCGAGCAACCCTCCGACGCCGGAGACAGCGGCCAAGTTTTTCAACAGCCTGTTTTTCGAGCCGGAGACATACGATTTGTCCGATGTCGGCCGGGCGAAAATGAACTACAAGCTGCGGCTCAATGTACCGACTGATTTGACCGTACTCAGAAATGAGGACATTCTGGCCTCCGTCAAATATCTGATCGATCTGAAAAACGGCGCGGGGGAATGCAGTGTTGACGACATCGACCATCTGGGGAACCGCCGTGTCCGCTCTGTGGGAGAGCTCATCGAAAACCAGTACCGTATCGGACTGGTCCGGATGGAGCGGGCGATTAAGGAAAAGATGAGTCTGCAGGACATTGAAACGATGATGCCGCACGATCTGATCAACGCCAAGCCTGTCTCCGCGGTCGTCAACGAATTTTTCGGTTCCAGCCAGCTGTCACAGTTTATGGACCAGACCAATCCTCTGTCCGAAATTACACATAAACGCCGTCTTTCGGCCCTCGGTCCCGGCGGTCTGACGCGTGAACGCGCCGGATTCGAAGTCCGTGACGTCCACCCCACGCATTACGGACGCATCTGTCCGGTGGAAACGCCGGAAGGACCGAATATCGGCCTGATCGTGTCTTTGTCCACTTACGCGCGGGTCAATGAATTCGGTTTCATAGAGACCCCCTACCGCCTGGTCGAAAAAGGCAAGGTGCTCGATGACGTCAAATTCATGACCGCCATTGAGGAGGAAAATCAGATCATTGCGCCGGCGGACGTTCCACTGGACAAAAAAGGAAAGTTTGAAGAGGAGCTGATTTCCGCCCGGAAGGGCGGAGATTTTATATCCGTGATGCCCGACGATATCCGGATGATGGATGTGGCTCCCAACCAGCTCGTTTCCGTGGCCGCGGCATTGATTCCGTTTCTGGAACATGATGACGCCAACAGGGCGCTCATGGGCTCGAACATGCAGCGTCAGGCGGTGCCTTTGATGTCGCCGGAGGTGCCTGTCGTGGGCACCGGCATGGAGTCTGTCGTAGCCAGAGATTCAGGGGCTGTTGTCGTGGCCAGGCGTCCCGGTGTGGTCGAAAGCGTGGATGCATCGCGCATTGTCGTGCGCGCAGGCAAGCCGGAAGAAGACGGCCTCGACACAGGTGTCGATATATACACACTGTCGAAATACCAGCGTTCAAACCAGGACACGTGCTTCAATCAGAAACCTATTGTCGCGGTCGGTGACCGAGTGCAGAAAAGAGATATTCTGGCAGACGGTCCCGCGACGGATAACGGTGAACTGGCCCTGGGGCGCAATGTCACGGTCGCGTTCATGTCCTGGGGAGGCTACAACTATGAAGACTCCATTCTGGTCAGTGAGAGGATCGTGAAAGAGGATATCTACACCTCGATCCATATCGAAGAGTTTGAGACCATGGCCCGCGACACCAAGCTGGGCAAGGAGGAAATAACAAGAGACATTCCCAACGTGGGTGAAGAGGCGCTGCGCAACCTCGATGAGAGCGGAATTGTCCGCATCGGCGTGTCCGTCAACCAGGGAGATATACTGGTGGGAAAGATCACGCCCAAGGGTGAAACCCAGCTGTCGGCCGAGGAAAAACTGCTCAGGGCCATTTTCGGTGAAAAAGCCAGTGACGTGCGCGACACGTCGCTCAGGGTTCCGCCCGGTGTGGAAGGCACGGTCATCGACGCCAAAATCTTCACGCGCAAGGGTGCCGATAAGGATCTGCGTTCTCAGGCCATTGAAGAGGACGCGATTGAACGGCTGGAAAAAGATCGCGATGACGAAATCAGTATTCTCGTGGAGACGGTCAAGAAAGATATCTCCAGGCTGGTGATCGGAAAGACCGCCGCCGGCAGAGTCACGGACGAGAAAAAGAAAACAATCCTTAAAAAAGGCGACAAGATCACCAAAGAGATCTGGGCGGAGATACCTTTTCACATCTGGAAAGAAATCACGATCGCAGACAATGACGGCTCGGAAGAAAAACTGGCCAATCTGCTTTCCATGACGGAAAGAAAAATAGACTTCGTCAAAGCTCACTTTGAAGAGAAGCTCGAAAAGGTAAAGGCCAGCGACGAGCTGCCGCCCGGCGTGATCAAGATGGTAAAAGTCTATGTCGCCATCAAAAGAAAACTGTCCGTCGGGGATAAAATGGCCGGGCGACACGGAAACAAAGGCGTGCTGTCCAGAATACTGCCGGAAGAGGACATGCCTTATTTTGCCGACGGTACGGCACTGGACATTATCCTCAACCCGCTGGGTGTTCCCTCCCGCATGAACGTCGGACAGATCCTGGAGACACATCTGGGATGGGCGGCCAAATCCATCGGAGAGGGGCTCAATGAGTTGCTGGAAAAGAATCAGAGTCTCGACGCGATTAAAAGTGAACTGAAAAAAACCTACTCCACGCCCGAATTTGACGAATTTCTGGAAAAGGCGTCGGCGGCGGAAATCAGGCGCTTTGTCGCCCGTTTGAAAAAAGGCATGCTGGTGACCAGTCCCGTATTTGACGGCTGCTCCGAACCGCAGATTCGCAAACTTCTGGATACGGCCGGCCTGCCGCAAACCGGTCAGTCTATTTTGTTTGACGGTCGCACCGGAGAACCGTTTGACCAGGAGGTGACGGTTGGCGTCATCTACATGCTGAAACTGCACCATCTGGTGGACAATAAAATTCACGCCCGCTCCATCGGCCCTTATTCACTGGTTACCCAGCAGCCTCTCGGAGGCAAGGCTCAGTTCGGGGGACAGCGTCTGGGCGAAATGGAAGTCTGGGCCATGGAGGCCTACGGCGCCTCTTACACGCTGCAGGAATTTTTGACGGTCAAATCAGACGACGTGGCGGGAAGAACGAGAATTTACGAATCCATCGTCAAAGGTGAGCATACATTTGAGCCGGGACTTCCGGAATCCTTCAACGTTTTAGTCAAGGAACTTCAGAGCCTCGGGTTGGACGTGGAACTGATGGAAGAGGAATAATCTTCCCGCACTGACAACAGTATTTTGTAAAAGCAGGAGAATAATCTGTGGAAGACGTTTTCAGTTACTTTGAAAAGCCAAAAAATCCGATCAGATTCAGCGCAATCAAAATTTCGATTGCCTCGCCGGAAAAAATCCTTTCCTGGTCCAGCGGAGAGGTGAAAAAGCCGGAGACGATCAATTACCGAACTTTCAAGCCGGAGCGCGACGGCCTGTTTTGCGCGAAAATTTTCGGCCCTGTAAAGGATTATGAGTGCCTTTGCGGGCGCTACAAGCGCATGAAACACCGCGGCGTCGTGTGCGAAAAGTGCGGTGTCGAAGTTATTCAGTCGAAAGTCCGCCGGGAAAGAATGGGACACATCACGCTGGCCACGCCGGTGGCGCATATCTGGTTTCTAAAGAGTCTGCCCAGCCGTATCGGCAATGTGATGGATCTGACCCTCAAAGAATTGGAAAAAGTCCTTTACTTCGAGTCCTGGATTGTCCTGGACCCGAAGGACACACCGCTGAAGAAAAAAGAGCTTCTTACAGACGAAGAATTCATTGAGGCGAGGGAGCAGTACGGGGACGCGGGCTTTGTCGCCGGCATCGGGGCGGAGGCTGTCCGCCAGCTGCTTGAAGAGATAGATCTGGAAAAACTCTATGAAGAGCTGCGCGCCGAAATGGTGACGTCCCTTTCCGACACCAAGAAGAAAAAGATCATCAAAAGATTAAAGGTTGTCGAAGCATTGCGCAAATCCGGCAACAAACCGGAATGGATGATTTTGACAGTCCTGCCGGTAATCCCCCCCGATCTGCGCCCCTTAGTCCCGCTCGACGGCGGGCGCTTCGCCACCTCCGATCTCAATGACCTCTATCGTCGTGTGATCAACAGAAACAACCGTCTCAAGAGACTTCAGGAGCTCAACGCGCCGGAGATTATCATCCGCAACGAAAAGCGCATGCTCCAGGAAGCGGTGGACGTGCTGTTTGACAACGGCCGGCGCGGCCGGGCGATCACTGGAACCAACAAGCGACCGCTGCGCTCGCTTTCTGATATGCTCAAGGGAAAGCAAGGGCGCTTCCGCCAGAACCTGCTGGGTAAGCGAGTCGATTATTCCGGCCGCTCCGTTATTACCGTAGGTCCCGACTTAAGGCTGCACCAGTGCGGTCTGCCCAAGAAGATGGCGCTCGAGCTGTTCAAGCCGTTTGTTTACAACCGCCTGCTGGACAAGGGCTTTGTGACAACCGTCAAGAGCGCAAAAAAAATGGTGGAGCAGGAAAAATCGGAAGTATGGGATGCGCTCGATGAAGTAGTTCGTGAATATCCGGTTATCCTCAACCGCGCCCCGACGCTGCACCGTCTGGGCATGCAGGCTTTCGAGCCGGTGCTGATTGAAGGCAAGGCGATTCGCTTGCATCCACTGGTCTGCACAGCGTTCAACGCCGACTTTGACGGAGACCAGATGGCCGTGCACGTTCCCTTGTCTGTAGAGGCTCAAACGGAAGCCAGAGTACTGATGATGTCCACCAACAATATTTTGTCCCCGGCCAACGGCAAGCCGATTATCATCCCAAGCCAGGACATCGTTTTGGGCATTTACTATCTTACCCGCGCTAAAAAGGACGTCAAAGGCGAGGGGATGGTTTTTTCAGGTCCCGAAGAGGTCCGCTACGCCATTGACGCGGGGGCGATCGAGCTTCATGCCCGCATCAAGGTCCGGATCGACGGCGAACTGAAGGAAACGACCGCCGGGCGGATTGTTCTGTATGAAATCATTCCGGAGGAAATCAACTTCGATGTCATCAATAAACTGATGAACAAAAAAGAGCTGGCCAACCTTATTGACCACTGCTACCGCCTGTGCGGCGACAAAACCACCGTCATTCTGGCAGACCGCCTCAAGGATCTGGGCTTCAAATACGCCACCTACTCCGGCCTGTCGTTTGCCGTGGACAACATGATTATCCCGGAAAACAAAAAGAACATTGTCGGCCAGGCCGATAAAGACGTGCTGAAAATTCAGAAGCAGTACATGGATGGTCTGATCACAGACGGTGAACGCTACAACAAGGTGATTGATATCTGGGCGCACGCAACCGAACGAATCGCTTCAGAAATGCTCACCGGGATCAGCACGGAAGAAGTGGCCGGTGCAGACGGGAAAAAACGTAGAGTTGAAAGCTTCAACCCCATTTACATGATGGCCGATTCCGGTGCGCGCGGCTCAGGCCAGCAGCTCAGGCAGCTCGCTGGCATGCGTGGTCTGATGGCCAAGCCCTCCGGCGAAATTATTGAAACGCCCATTACGGCGAATTTCCGTGAAGGTCTGACGGTTCTTCAATATTTCATCTCCACACATGGCGCCCGCAAGGGGCTGGCGGATACGGCATTGAAAACAGCCAATTCCGGTTATTTGACACGTCGTCTGGTGGATGTGGCACAAGACTGCATCATCACAGAACATGACTGCGAAACGATGGACGGGCTGTATGTGTCGGCTCTCATGGAAGGCGGTGAAATGATTGAAACCGCCGGAGAACGTGTACTGGGGCGCGTGGCACTGCAGGATATCCGGGACCCCTTCACGGACGAGGTGATTGTTAAGGCCAATGAGGAAATTGATGAGGCATTGGCGGAAAAGATTGACCGCGCCGGTATCGAGCGGATAAATATCCGTTCCGTGCTGACCTGTCGAGCCAAGCACGGGGTATGCTCCATGTGCTACGGTCGTGACCTGGCCCACGGCCATATTGTGAACATTGGCGAAGCGGTCGGCATCGTGGCCGCACAGTCCATCGGTGAGCCCGGCACCCAGCTGACCATGAGAACCTTCCATATCGGCGGAACGGCCAAATTTGACGAGCACTCCACATTGGAGGCGCGTCATGATGGAATGGTAAAATTTGTCAACCTCAACACAGTCAAAACCAGAGAAAATGATCTGGTCGTAATGAACCGCCACGGCGAAGTTCATGTTCTGGATGAACAAGATCGCAGCCGCGGGAAATACACTGTGCCCTACGGTGCGCACCTCAAGGTCAGCGACCACAGTCAGGTAAAACACGGGCAGCTCATGGCCGAGTGGGATCCCTTCTCGATACCGATTCTGGCCGAAGTTGACGGCACCATCAAATACGGTGACATCATCGAAGGCAAGACGATGAAAGAAGAGGTAGATGAGGTCACCGGCCTGTCGCGCAAAGTCATTACGGAATTCAAGGGCGGAGATTTGAGGCCGCGTGTTTCCATCAAAGACAGCAAGGGCAAAACGGCCAAGATTCCCGGGACAAACGCTGTAGCGCGTCACCTTCTTTCCGTAGGCGTCAACATTGTCGTATCAGAAGGAGAAGATGTGCGCTCCGGTGACATTCTGGCCAAAATACCCCGTGAAACGACAAAAACGAAGGACATCACCGGTGGTCTGCCGCGCGTTGCCGAGCTCTTTGAAGCACGTAAACCCAAAGATTTTGCCGTGATCAGCGAAATTGACGGTACCGTTACATTCGGTAAAGACGCCAAAGGCAAGCGAAAAATTATTGTTACACCGGAAGTCGGTGAAGAAAAAGAATACCTGATTGCCAAAGGAAAACATATCAGCGTTCAAGAGGGCGATCGGGTCACTCCGGGAGATGCGCTGATGGACGGAGTAAACAACCCTCACGACCTTTTGGCGATCAAGGGGGAAAAGGAACTGGCCAGGTATCTGGTTGATGAAGTCCAGGAAGTTTATCGATTGCAGGGTGTCAAAATTAATGATAAACACATGGAAGTTATTGTTCGTCAGATGCTGCGCCGTGTACGGGTAACCGACCCGGGCGATACGCCTTTTATTTCCGACGAGCAGGTCGAACGTTACCGTTTCCAGGAAGAAAATGAACGGATAGTTGCTCAGGGCGGGCAGCCTGCTACAGGTGACCCTCTCCTTTTAGGAATCACCAAAGCCTCGCTTTCCACGCAGAGTTTTATTTCTGCAGCCTCTTTTCAGGAGACTACCCGCGTCCTGACGGAAGCTTCTTTGTCAGGCAAGACGGACTACCTGCGCGGCCTGAAGGAAAATGTCATTATGGGGCGTCTGATTCCGGCCGGTACAGGATTAGTGATGTATCGCAAACTGGGCATTGAAACTGAATACGAAGAAGTAGAAGAGATTGCAGAAACAATATAAGAAAGCAAGAAATTGCTTGACAGAAACCGCTTGAATTGCTAGTTACCGTCGATTTGTTGCTGTTTGCAAAATTACAGCAGAAAGTTCGGGAGGAAAGATGCCGACAATAAGTCAACTGGTTCGCAAGGGAAGAACCAAAATCAAAAGAAAAACAGACGCCCCGGCCCTGGCCGGTTCGCCTCAGCGCCGCGGTGTGTGCGTCAGGGTTTACACCACAACGCCCAAAAAACCCAATTCGGCCCTGCGGAAAGTTGCCCGTGTTCGTCTGACCAGCGGGTATGAAGTATCATCCTATATTCCCGGAGTGGGGCATAATTTGCAGGAGCACTCGGTGGTGCTGGTGCGTGGCGGCCGTGTAAAGGATTTGCCCGGCGTAAGATACCATATTGTCAGAGGGACGTTGGATGCCGTAGGAGTGGCCGATCGTAAGCAGGGACGCTCCAAGTACGGTTCGAAAAAGCCAAGCTAAGCGAAGGACAGTAAAATGCCGAGAAGACGAGAAATTGAAAAAAGGGAAATTATGCCCGATCCCAAATATAACAGCAAGCTGGTGGCAAAGTTCGTAAACTCCTTGCTTAAAGAGGGAAAAAAGAGCGTTGCGGAGAGTATTTTATACGGCGCTTTTGATATCATTGAAAAAAGGGTCAAGGAACAGCCGCTGGAGTTTTTCGAAAAGGCGGTAAACAACGTCAAACCGCTTATCGAGGTCAAATCAAGGCGTGTCGGTGGTTCGACCTATCAGGTGCCGACGGAAGTGGTGCCGGCCAGGCGCACGGCGCTGGCTATACGCTGGCTTATTTCCAATGCCCAGGGGAGGACCGAAAAGACGATGCGTGAAAAATTGGCGGCTGAGCTGATTGACGCGGCCAATAACCGCGGTGGCGCGGTCAAAAAACGTGAAGCAGTTCACAAAATGGCCGAGGCCAACAAGGCTTTTGCCCATTACAGATTTTAAGGAATAATTTTAACGACAAGGAAACCAACCATTCAAAGTTAAGGAGGAAAGGTGAAATGGCAAAGAAAAAATTTGAAAGGACCAAGCCGCATTTAAATATAGGTACTGTCGGACACGTGGACCACGGCAAGACAACATTGACTGCCGCCATCACCAAGTATCTGGCTAAAAAAGGACATGCGGAATTTCGTGCCTTTGATTCCATTGACAACGCCCCGGAAGAAAAAGAGCGTGGCGTGACCATCAATATCTCCCATGTGGAATACGAGACGGAAAAAAGGCATTATGCCCATGTGGATTGCCCCGGCCACGCTGACTATATCAAAAACATGATCTCCGGCGCCGCGCACATGGACGGAGCGATCCTGGTTGTTGCCGCCTCCGACGGTCCGATGCCTCAGACACGTGAACACATCCTCCTTGCACGTCAGGTGCAGGTTCCTTACATTGTCGTTTTTATGAACAAAGTGGATCTGGTCGATGATCCGGAGCTTCTGGACCTCGTTGAACTGGAACTGCGCGAGCTTCTGACCCAGTACGAATTTCCCGGCGACAAGATTCCCATCATCCGGGGATCGGCGCTCAAGGCTCTTGAGTCCGAGGATGTGAATTCGCCGGAAGCGAAGTGCATCGGCGAGCTGATGGACGCAGTGGATAGTTACATTCCCGAGCCGAAGCGTGAGACGGATAAGCCCTTCCTTATGCCGGTCGGTGACGTTTTTACCATTTCCGGACGTGGCACGGTCGTGACGGGAAGAGTTGATCGCGGTATCGTCAAAGTCGGGGAGGAAGTTGAGATTATTGGTATTCGCCCCACGATTAAAACTGTCGTCACGGGCGTGGAAATGTTCCGCAAAACCCTCGATGAAGGGCGTGCCGGAGATGACGTGGGTTTGTTGATTCGTGGCATAAAGCGCGAGGAAGTGGAAAGAGGCCAGGTTGTCGCCAAGCCCGGATCCATTACCCCCCACACCAAGTTTGAAGCAGCCGTCTATATCCTGACCAAGGAAGAGGGGGGGCGTCACACACCGTTTTTCTCCGGCTATCGTCCCCAGTTTTATTTCCGGACAACCGACGTAACCGGTGTGGCCACACTTCCCGAAGGTGTCGAGATGGTGATGCCCGGTGACAACGTGAAAATGACTGTTGAGCTTATTATGCCTATCGCGATGGAAGAGCAGCTACGTTTTGCTATTCGTGAAGGTGGAAGAACCGTGGGTGCCGGTGTCGTAAGCAAAGTTATCGCATAGAAAACTGTAGGTTATTCAAGCAATGAAAGAACAAAAGATAAGAATCCGTCTCAAAGCTTACGATTACAAACTTCTGGATCGTTCTGTAGAGGAAATAGTGGATACTGCAAAGCGGACCGGCGCGCGTGTCGCCGGTCCCATACCTCTTCCCACGGAAATCAATAAATACTGCGTCAACCGTTCCCCGCACGTGGACAAGAAATCGCGGGAGCAGTTTGAAATTCGTACACACAAAAGACTGATAGATATTGTTGAGCCGACGCAGGCCACGGTAGATGCGCTTATGAAGCTGGATCTTTCAGCGGGCGTGGACGTGGAAATCAAAGCGTAGGTGTTGAATCTTTGCAGTGGGAAATGGCTTTGGGCCGGCCATTTTTCAGATAATGAATACGTGGCCTTATTTGTCTAAAAAAGTTGGATGACGATGAGCAAGGGAATCATAGGGAAAAAATTGGGTATGACCCGAGTATTCGCCGAAGACGGAGCGGCCGTCGGTGTTACGGCCATTGAGGTTGAACCCTCGATTGTCGTGCAGGTGAAGACACAAGAAAAAGACGGCTATGATGCTGTTCAGGTCGGTTACGGCCGGGTCAAACAAAAAAATGTCACCAGGCCGCGCCAGGGTCATTTTAATAAGGCGAATAGAGGCTTTTTTCGCGTATTGAAGGAATTTCCCTTTGATGCCGCCTCCTCATATGAGGCAGGTCAGGAAATCACCCCCGATATTTTCAAGGCAGGGGACTTTATCGATGTGGTCGGCACCTCCAAAGGCAAGGGCTTTCAGGGAGTGATGAAAAGACACGGTTTCGGAGGCGGGCGCGGTTCACACGGATCGATGTTTCACCGCGCTCCCGGGTCCATCGGGGCCAGTGCAAATCCCGCCCGGGTTTTCAAGGGAACCAAGATGCCCGGCCAGATGGGTAATGTGCGCAAAACGGTGCAGAACCTGCAGGTCTGGCAGGTCCGGCCAGAAATGAATCTGATGCTGGTGAAAGGGTCGGTGCCCGGCGCAAAAAACGGATATGTGCTCATCAGGCAGGCCAAGAAAAAAAGAGTGTAAAGCGGCGGAGTAATTAACATGGCACTTGCGGATGTTTTTGATATTGAGAAGAATAAGGTCTCTGAAATTGAATTGAGCGACGCCGTGTTCAGCGCGGAAATCAATGAAGCGACGATCTATGACGTGGTCAAGATGCAACTGGCTTCGCGGCGCTCCGGAACGGCTCAGACAAAGGAAAGGGGCGACATCAGCGGCGGCGGGAAAAAACCATGGCGTCAAAAAGGAACAGGGCGCGCCCGGGCCGGCACCTCGCGCTCGCCGCTGTGGCGGGGAGGAGGGACTGTTTTTGGCCCGCACCCGCGTGACTATGGTTACAGTCTGCCGAAGAAGGTCCGCCGCAAGGCATTGATTTCCGCCTTGAGTATGAAGTTCAGGGACGAAAAGATGACGATTCTGCGAGATTTTCCGATGGAAGAAATCAGCACGAAAGCTTTTCAGAAGCTTGTCGATCGTCTCGGCCTTAAGAAAGTTCTTTTTGTAATCGACGATGAAAATACCGTTCTTATGAAGTCGTCGAGAAATATTAAGAATGTAAAAATGATTCGGTCGGAAGGCATCAATGTTTATGACATATTGAAATATGAGCATCTGATCCTTCTTGAACCCTCAGTTAAAAAGATCGAGGGGGCGCTGTTGTCATAATGGAAATGCATTTGATTATTAAAAAAATACTGATAACGGAAAAGAGCAACATTGACCGTGAAGAGACCAACAAATATCACTTTCAGGTGGACAGACGGGCCAATAAGGTAGAAATTGCTCAGGCCGTGGAAAAGCTTTTCAAAGTAAAAGTTACCGATGTCCGGGTGTTGAATGTCTTGGGGAAAAAGAAGAGACTGGGAAGAATCATGGGCCAGAAGAGATCTTGGAAGAAGGCAATTGTAACACTGGCGGAAGGCAGTCGTATCGAAGTCGCCGAAGGCGTATAGAACTAGTTAAGGATTAAACTGATGGCAATTATCAAATACAAACCAACATCACCGGGGCGAAGATTTCAGAGCGTATCCGATTTTGCGGAGATTACTTCCGACAAGCCGGTCAAGAGTCTGCTCAAACCGATCAGAAAATCAGGTGGACGCAACGCGCATGGCCGGATTACGGCGCGTTTTATCGGTGGGGGACACAAAAGAAAATACCGCATCATTGATTTTCGCCGTAACAAGGATAATATTCCGGCCAAAGTCGCCTCTATCGAGTATGACCCGAACCGCTCGGCACGTATCGCTTTGCTCAACTATCGGGACGGAGAAAAAAGATACATCGTGGCGCCTCAGCAGATCAGCGTCGGCGACGTTGTAGTCAGCGGCGAAAGCGCGGACATCAAGCCCGGCAATGCCCTGCCTTTGAAAAACATACCGTTGGGCTCATTGATTCACAACGTGGAATTGAAAGTAGGCCGCGGCGGTCAGTTGATCAGGTCTGCCGGATCGTTCGGGCAGCTGATGGCCAAAGAAGGGAATTACGCCCAGGTGAGACTCCCTTCAGGTGAGGTGCGCAAGATATTCATCGAGTGCATGGCCACTATCGGGCAGGTCGGTAACAATGAGCATGAGAATGTCAGCATTGGCAAGGCGGGGCGCACCAGATGGCTGGGCAAACGCCCCCACACCCGCGGCGTGGTCATGAATCCGGTGGACCACCCGATGGGCGGCGGTGAGGGCAAGTCTTCCGGCGGACGGCATCCGTGCACACCGTGGGGAATCCCGACCAAAGGACATAAAACAAGAAAGAACAAAAGAACAGATAAATATATTGTAAAGAGAAGAGGTAAATAAAACGTGGCTCGTTCAATCAAAAAAGGCCCTTACATCGAAGAAAGTCTGCTGGTCAAAGTGAGAAAGATGGAGGCCGAAAGCAGCAAAAATGTCATCAAGACCTGGTCGCGGCGCTCGACCATTACGCCTGAGCTGATCGGCCACACGTTTGCAGTGCATAACGGGAAAAAATTTATTCCGGTATATGTGACAGAAAATATGGTGGGACATAAACTCGGAGAGTTTGCGCCGACAAGAACTTTTTATTCGCATGCCGGTGACCGGAAAACAAAAGTGAAAAAATAATTTTCGCACGAAGGATACGCTGGGAGTTATAAGGTATGGAAGCAAAAGCAGTTGCAAAATATATCAGAATGTCGCCTCAGAAGGTAAGGCTGGTTGTTGATCTGGTGCGCGGCAAGAAGGTACAGGAAGCCCGTAATATCCTGATGTTTACAAGAAAATACGCCGCCGGTGCTGTAGCCAAGGTGCTCAAATCGGCTGTGGCCAACGCGGCACAAAATCCTAATATTGATGAGAACACGCTCTACGTTAAGGAAATATTCGTGGACCAGGGGCCGTCACTGAAAAGGTGGAGGCCCAGAGCTCAGGGCAGGGCGGCGAGTATTAAAAAGAGGACATCACATATCACAGTTGTTGTGGATGAATTGTAAGGAGGGACGGTATTGGGGCAGAAGGTTAACCCGGTAGGACTGCGTTTAGGCTATATTAAAAATTGGCAATCGGTATGGTTTGCCGAAAAAAATTATAGCGGCATGCTGCTTGAGGATCTCAAAATTCGCAAGCACCTCAAGAAAAAACTCTATAATGCCGGTATTTCACACATCGATGTCGAGCGGGCGGCCAATAAGGCTAAAGTCAATATTTATGCAGCCAGGCCGGGCGTGATTATCGGGAAAAAAGGCTCCGAAATAGAGAAGCTGAAAACCGAAATCGAAAAATATTCCGCGTCAGAGATTATCATCAATATTCTTGAGGTGCGTAAGCCGGAGACAGACGCACAGCTCGTTGCCGAGAATGTCGCCCAGCAACTGGAAAGACGTGTTGCATTTCGACGTGCAATGAAAAAATGTGTCGGTTATGCGCTGAAGTTCGGCGCCAAGGGCATCAAAATAACATGTTCCGGAAGACTCGGGGGCGCGGAAATAGCACGCTCCGAGTGGTATCGTGAGGGACGCGTTCCGCTGCATACACTGCGCGCTGATATAGACTACGGGTTTACCGAGGCCAATACCGCATACGGACTCGTCGGTGTAAAAGTATTGATTTTTCACGGAGAAGTTCTGCCCGGAAAAAATGAAAAACAGCCGTGATGCCGCCGGGCTTCTGCCTGAAGGTCGGTCCTGCGGATACAGAAATACGGGAGTTATAAGCTATGTTAATGCCAAGACGTGTTAAATACAGGAAATTGCAAAAAGGGCGCATGGGGGGGAAGGCGACCAGGGGCGGCTCTATCGCCTTTGGCGATTACGGCCTGCAGGCCGCCGAGTGCGGCTGGATAACAGCACGCCAGATTGAGGCTGCCCGCGTTGCCATGACCCGTTATGTGAAGCGCGGCGGCAAAATATGGATTCGGGTTTTCCCGCACAAGTCCGTGACGAAAAAGCCCGCCGAAACGCGCATGGGTAAGGGAAAAGGAGCTCCCGAAGCATGGGTAGCCGTGGTGAGGCCGGGCTCGGTTCTATACGAGATGGAAGGGGTCAGCAAAGATACGGCTAAAGAGGCGTTTCGTTTGGCATCGCACAAACTGTCCATCTCCACCAAGTTTATATCAAGGGAGATATCTGATGAAAATTAGCGAAATCAGAGGTCTCGGTATTAACGAGCTTCAGAATAAAAGTAATGAACTGAAAGAAGAGATCTTTCGATTAAAAATTCGCCATTCTTCAGGACAGCTGGAATCAACTGCGAGCCTGGGGCGCATCCGCAGGGATATTGCCCGCATCGCTACTGTGCTGAAGGAGAAGGAGGCCGCAGGTTAACATGGCTGAGAAAAGCAACAAGCGCACTCTCAAGGGTGTCGTGGTCAGCAATAAGATGGACAAGACGATTGTGGTGCGGACGGAAAGGCTGGTTAAGCACCCTGTCTTTCACAAATATGTACGCAGGCATGACAGGTACAAGGCTCATGACGAGCGCAATGAGTGCGCCATAGGCGATAAAGTATTGATTATGGAAGCACGGCCCATCAGCCGCGACAAGCGATGGCGGATGCTGGAAATTCTGGAAAAGGCGAAATAGAAGCCGACCCGGGCGGCGGGTATCCCGGTATGATGGAGTTTGTTTTATGATTCAGATGCAGACAGTTCTAAACGTAGCCGACAATTCCGGCGCCAAACGGGTCGCCTGCATTAAAGTGCTCGGCGGGTCGAAGCGCCGCTTTGCGAGCCTGGGTGACGTGATCGTGGTGTCAGTCAAAGAGGCGATTCCGAATTCCAAGGTCAAAAAAGGCGATGTGATGAAAGCGGTCATTGTGCGCACGGCAAAAGAGGTCAGCAGACCGGACGGTTCTTATCTTAAATTCGATGACAACTCGGCGGTGTTGATCAACAATCAGATGGAGCCGATCGGAACCAGAATATTCGGGCCTGTCGCGCGCGAGCTCAGAGCAAAACAGTTCATGAAGATCATATCTCTTGCGCCGGAAGTTTTATAGGCGCTTGGTAGAGGGTGGAAATGAGTTTAGGCAGACTGAAAAAGGGAGACATGGTAAAGGTAATTTCCGGAAAAGATAAGGGAAAAACCGGGAAAATTCTGAAGACCATTCCTGAAAAGAACAAAGTGGTTGTTGAAAAAATCAACATCATCAAAAAACACAAGCGGCCGGATCAAAAAAGTAAAGGCGGCATCGTGGAAATGGAAGCGGCGATGGATGTTTCCAAAGTAAGCGTCATTTGCGGAAAGTGCAAGGAGGCGGCCAGAATCAGGAACCGTATCCTCGATGATGGGAAAAAAGTGCGAATATGCAGTAAGTGCAATGATGTTATCGATGTGGGTTAAACTAAAATGGCAAGATTAAAAGAGTATTATAAAGAGAAAGTGGTACCGGCTTTGATCAGGGAGTTTAATTATGCAAATCCCATGCAGGTGCCGAAAATGTCGAAAATCGTCGTTAATATGGGGCTGGGAGAGGCGATTCAGAATGTGAAAATGCTGGACAGCGCCGCGTCTGAAATGGCGATGATCACAGGCCAGAAACCGGTCATCACCAAGGCAAGGAAATCCATAGCGACCTTCAAGCTGCGTCAGGGCATGCCCATCGGCTGTTCGGTCACCTTAAGAAAAGAAGTGATGTATGAATTTTTTGACCGGCTGGTCAATGTAGCTTTGCCGAAAGTCAGAGATTTCAGGGGGATTTCGCGTACAGCTTTTGACGGCAGAGGGAATTATTCTCTCGGTCTTCATGAACAGATCATTTTTCCTGAAATTGAATACGACAAGGTTGAGAAAATCAAGGGAATGAATATCACCATCGTAACGACGGCCCGGACGGACGCAGAAGCCCGGATGCTGCTTCAGCTGATGGGTGTCCCTTTCAAGAATTAACGAGGAAGTTCCGGAGGAATAACGCGTGGCGAAAAAGTCATTAGTTGCAAAGGCAAAAAGAAAACCGAAGTTTGCGGTCAGGGAATACAACCGCTGTCAGATTTGCGGCAGACCGCGCGCCTATTACAGAAAGTTTGAAATGTGTAGAATTTGTTTGAGGAAACTCTCCCTACAGGGCGAGCTTCCCGGTGTCATAAAGTCAAGCTGGTAATTTTAGTTGGAGGAGAAAAAGCATGGGGATGACAGATCCTATCGCCGATATGCTGACCAGGATTCGTAACGGAAACAAAGCGCGCTTTAAAAGTGTTAATGTGCGTATGTCGCAGATGAACTTAAATATCGCCAAAGTTCTGAAATCATCCGGTTATATAAGCAATTACGATGTCGTGAAAGATGAAAAGGGGCATCCGCTGTTAAAGATCGCGCTTAAGTACCCGGATACGAAACGGACCGTCATCACCGAAATAAAAAGAGTGAGCAAGCCTGGACGCAGGGTTTATGTGCCGGCGGACGGTATTCCGAAAGTACTCAACGGCCTGGGCATTGCGATTCTTTCGACCTCACGCGGCGTCATTACGGACCAGGAAGCCAGAGAGCTCAATGTCGGAGGAGAAGTTCTTTGCAACATTTGGTAGTTAAACTGCAGATTATAAACGGGAGTTCTAGTTCATGTCGCGAATAGGTAAAAAACCGGTCACGATACCAAAAGGAGTGAAAATCACTCACAGTGAGGGTGTGGTCAAAGTTGAAGGGCCCAAAGGCGTGCTGTCTTCTAAATTGCCGGAGGGTGTTGTGCTGAAGCTTGCCGATGGTCAGATGACCATAGAGAGGGCCTCCGATGATCGTCTCGCCCGTTCATATCACGGCCTGGCCAGAACGCTGATCAGCAATATGGTTACCGGAGTGGATACAGGTTTTCAGAAGGCGCTGGAGATATCCGGTGTCGGCTATCGCGCCGAGCTTACCGGTTCGACCCTCAAACTCGTTTTGGGTTTTTCCAGCCCTGTCGAATACGGCATTCCCAAGGGAATCGATTTGACGATCGACAAGCAGGTCAATCTGGTAGTTTCCGGAGTCGACAGAGAGTTGGTCGGTCGGGTGGCCTCGGAAATCAGAGCGCTCAAAAAGCCGGAACCATACAAGGGAAAAGGCATCAAGTATGTAGGCGAGTATATCCGCCGCAAAGCCGGCAAGGCGGCAGGTGCAAAGTAGAAATTTATTAAATATCAGGTTCGAGAGGTGGAACATTGGCTTCCAAAAAGACGCTGAAAGTCAGAGCAAAAAGAGAAAAACGGGTCAGAGGAAAACTTACGGGCACGCCCGACAGGCCCCGCCTTTCTGTTTTCCGGTCGGATAAGCATATCTATGCGCAGGTGATCAATGACGCACAGGGAACGACGCTGACGGCGGCATCCACGCTGAGCAAAGAGCTCGCGGGTAAGCTAAAAGGCATAAAAAAAGTTGATGTCGCCCGTGAAGTCGGCAAGTTGATTGCTGCGCGTCTGCAAGCCCAGGGCATCGATAAAGTTGTTTTTGATAGAGGCAGATTTCTCTATCATGGCCGCGTGAAAGCATTGGCCGAGGCTGCGCGGGAAAGTGGACTTAAATTTTAATCATCGGATTGTACAGGACTCATGATCAGAGAAGAAACTATTGAAGCCAGAGAAATGAAGGAAATGGAGCTCCTTGACCGGGTAATTGCCATCAATCGGACGGCAAAAGTCGTTAAGGGGGGGAGGCGGTTTCGTTTCAGTGCGATCGTCGTGGTCGGAGACGGCCAGGGCATGGTGGGCACGGGACTGGGCAAGGCGCATGAAGTACCGGAAGCCATCCGCAAGGGAATGGAAATGGCCAAAAAAACTATGACCAGGATTGCGGTGACGGACAGAACAATTCCTCATGAGGTCATAGGCAGATTCGGCGCGGGCAAGGTGCTGCTCAAGCCGGCTTCGGAGGGGACCGGCCTGATTGCCGGCGGCGCCGTAAGGGCGGTTCTGGAAGTTGCCGGCGTCCATAATGTTTTGACAAAATGCCTCGGCTCGCATAATCCGCATAACCTGGTCAAAGCCACCGTAGAGGGGCTTTGTCAGTTGAAGGACCCGGCGGAAATTGCCGCTCGGCGGGGCAGGTAGGAAAGTTGACGAGGGTGTGAATACTGTGGGCAAGAAGCTAAAAGTCAAGATGGTAAGAAGTGTTATCGCGCGGCCGGAAAAACAGAAAAAAATCATACGCGGTCTCGGCCTGAGAAAGATCAACGGTACGGTCGAACTGCTTGATACCCCGGAAATTCGCGGCATGATCAACAAGGTAAGCCACTTGGTTTCCGTGGAAGAGATTAAGGAGTAAGGTTTATGGATCTGAGTTCCCTCAAAGCGCCGGCCGGTGCGACCAGGAAAAGAAAAAGAGTAGGCAGAGGCAATGCCTCCGGCCACGGGGGCACGTCCGGTAAAGGACATAAAGGGCAGAAATCACGTTCCGGCGGCGGGGTGCGCGACGGTTTTGAAGGCGGGCAGATGCCCATGGCGCGCAGGCTGCCGAAAAGAGGTTTCCGAAATCCTTTTCGGCAAAGTTATGTCGCCGTGAATCTTTCGGACCTTTCTCGCGTATTTGAAAAGGACGCGCTCATCGACGAGGCGGCCATTCTTGCCAGCGGTCTGGTGAAGAAAAAAAGAGACGGAATCAAGATTCTGGCCAAAGGTGAAATCAATTTTCCCGTGACAGTGAAAATGGCTAAAATCAGCATGGCCGCCAAAGCCAAAATAACCGCTGCAGGCGGGTCCGTGGAAGAGGTAATCTGAATTGTTAGAAGGACTGGGTGGCGTTTCCAAAATTCCTGAGCTGCAAAGAAGAATCCTGTTTACTTTGCTTCTTCTGGCCGTGTACCGCATCGGTGTGTTCATTCCTACACCGGGAATAGACAACACCGCGCTTTTGGCCTTTTTTGAACACGCGCGCGGATCGATGATGGGGCTTATGGACCTTTTCACAGGCGGAGCTTTGAGCTCATTTTCCATTTTCGCCCTGGGCATCATGCCGTATATCACTTCGTCGATTATTCTCAGCCTGCTGACGGTTGCCATTCCGCACCTGGAGAAACTCTCCAAGGAAGGCGAGAGCGGGCGCCGCAAGATCACCCAGTACACGCGCTATGGTACGGTGGGACTCAGCATCATACAGGGCTTCGGTATTGCCTGGGGATTGCAGCAGATGGCCAGCCCAACGGGTGCCCCCATCGTTTTGCATGCCGGCTGGGGTTTCATCATCATGACGATCATCACTCTGACGTCCGGAACGTCGTTTCTGATGTGGCTGGGTGAGACCATGACCGAAAAGGGCATCGGCAACGGGATATCCCTGATTATTTTCGCGGGAATCGTCTGCAGGCTTCCTGCTGGAATCAGCAGAACCTGGAGTCTGTACTCGTCGGGTGAAATCCACTTCCTCATGGTTGTTCTTTTGGGGATTTTCATGGTGGCGGTGATCGGCGCGATCGTTTATGTCGAGGCGGCGCAACGAAGAATTCCCGTCCAATACGCAAAAAGAATTGTCGGAAGAAAAATGTACGGCGGGCAGACGACTCATCTGCCCCTCAAGATAAATTCCTCTGGGGTTATCCCACCGATTTTCGCTTCGTCGGTGATCATGTTTCCCGCGACGATCGCCAATTTCGCGCCGGCCGGCCTGATGAAGACCATTTCCGGATATTTAATGCCGGGCAGAATAGGCTATGAAATTTTATTTGTCGCCCTGATTTTCTTCTTCTGTTTCTTCTACACGGCGGTCACGATCAAGCCCGATGATATGGCAGACAATATGAAAAAATTCGGCGGATACGTCCCCGGGATACGGCCCGGTAAAAAAACCGCCGAGTATATCGAAGAAATACTCGAGAGGCTCACGTTCAGCGGCGCGATCTATGTTTCCATTATCTGCGTTTTGCCCAGCGTGCTGATTTCCAAATTTAACACACCTTTCTATTTCGGCGGGACGTCGCTTCTCATTGTTGTGGGTGTGGCAATGGACACGGCCAGCCAGATCGAGTCGCATTTGCTGACCCGTCAGTATGAAGGTTTTATGAAAAAGGGACATATGGCGAGGCGCCGGTAAATGCGCTTTTACGGCAAGGGTTGAAGCTCATGGTTATTTTGAAACAGCCGGACGAAATTGAAAAAGCCAGGGCAAGCAACCGGATTGTTGCGGAAGTGTTGAGTGTTCTGCGGGAAAAAGTCAAACCGGGCGTGACCACGCTCGAGCTTGATCAAATCGCGGAAACCATTGTCGAAAAACGTGGAGCCAGGCCGGCCTTTAAAGGTTATCGCGGTTATCCCTACGCTCTTTGTGCTTCGGTCAATGAAGAGGTGGTGCATGGTATGCCATCGAAGCGGGTCCTGGTCGAAGGCGACATTATCGGGCTGGATTTCGGTGTTTACCACCAGGGATTTTACGGCGATTCGGCCATTACTCTGCCCGTTGGGCGTGTGAGCGGGAAGGCTGCAAGGCTCATGGAAATAACCGAGCGGAGTTTGCAGGCAGCCATTTTACATGCCTGTCCCGGCAATCGCCTCGGGGATATCTCCGCCGCGGTTCAGCAGACGGTGGAAGCGGCTGGTTATTCGGTTGTGCGGGATTTTGTAGGTCACGGGATAGGCAGAGACATGCACGAAGATCCCCAGATTCCGAATTTCGGCAAGAAAGGGCGCGGGATCGAACTCAAGGCGGGCATGATTCTCGCTATTGAGCCGATGGTGAATGAAGGCAGCTACAGTGTTAATGTTTTATCGGACGGTTGGACCGTCGTGACGCAAGATGGAAGCTTGTCGGCTCATTTCGAGCATTCGGTTGCCATCACAGAAAACGGTCCGGATATTCTCAGCAGGTTGAATTGACTTGTTTCGAGCATGGTGGTACACAGTTAAATGGCCAAAGAAGATGCAATAGAAGTTGAAGGCCGGGTTCTCGAGCCGTTGCCGAACGCAATGTTCCGCGTCGAGCTGGAAAACGGGCATAAAGTTCTGGCTCATATTTCCGGTAAAATGCGGATGCATTTTATTAAAATACTGCCGGGGGATAAAGTTACGGTCGAGCTATCCCCGTACGACCTGACCCGGGGCCGGATTACTTACAGAACCAAGTAAGGAGTTTGAAGTGAAAGTAAGATCGTCAGTGAAAAAAATATGCGAGAAGTGCAAAATTGTGAAACGCAAGGGTGTTTTGCGCGTTATCTGCGAAAACCCGAAACACAAGCAGCGCCAGGGATAGTTTTACATAATTCAGGAGGTTACAGGTGGCAAGAATTTCAGGTGTTGATTTACCCAAGAACAAAAGAATGGAAGTCGCTTTGACCTATATCTACGGTATCGGAAAAACCAGGGCAAAGCAGATCCTCAAAGAGTCGGGAGTCAGCCCGGATACGAAAACCGACGAACTGGCGGATTCTGAAATTTCGGCAATCAGAAGCATTATCGACAAAGAAGGCAAGGTTGAAGGTGATCTGCGTCGCGAAGTTTCCATGTCAATCAAGCGCTTGATGGATATCGGCGCGTATCGCGGTCTGCGCCATCGCAAGGGGTTGCCGGTGCGGGGGCAGAGGACGCACACCAACGGCAGGACGAGAAAAGGCCCCAGAAGAGCCATCGCGGGCAAGAAAAAGTAACAACTTAAAGATTATTTTCGACCGGAGGAGAAATGGCCAAAGCGGTAAGAAAAACAGGTAAGAAAAAGGAAAAGAAAAACATTACAGACGGAGTGGCCCATATTCAGTCCACTTTCAATAACACCATTATCACGATTACGGACATGACCGGCAATGTCATCTCCTGGTCTTCTTCCGGTCTGCAGGGATTTAAAGGGTCGCGTAAAAGTACGCCGTTTGCCGCGCAGATGGCGGCCGAAGATGCGGTCCGCAAGGCTAAGGAGCACGGCATGAGAAGGGTGCAGGTATATATCAAGGGGCCGGGCGCCGGGCGGGAATCGGCGCTGCGGTCTTTGCAGTTGGCCGGACTGACGATTACCATGATCCGTGACGTGACGCCGGTTCCGCATAACGGCTGCAGACCCCCGAAGCGGCGCAGAGTATAAAAAATATTTTATAATGATTTAAAACTAAAGGGAGGCGTTTTTTGGCAAGGTATACTGATTCTTCATGCAGATTGTGTCGCCGGGAAGGCTTGAAGCTTTTTTTGAAGGGCGATCGTTGTTATTCGGAGAAGTGCTCCTTCGAGAGAAGAGGCTACGCTCCGGGAGACCATGGCCAGTCCCACAGAAAACAAAATTCGGACTATGGTACCCAGCTGCGGGAAAAACAAAAGCTCAAAAGAATGTACGGACTTTTGGAAAAGCAGTTCCACGGCTACTTTGTGCGGGCCGACCGACAGAAGGGCATCACCGGTACTAATCTCCTGGTGCTGCTGGAGCGCAGGCTGGACAATATGGTCTTTCGCCTCGGTTTCGCCAATTCCCGGGTGGAGGCCAGGCAGCTGGTGGGCCACAGACACTTTCTGGTAAACGGCAAAACCGTCAATATACCGTCTTACCTTCTCAAGGCAGGTGATGAAATCACTGTCCGGGAAGGGTCCCGAAAGATAAACCGGATACAAGAAGCAATGGAAACCGTGGCCAGACGCGGCATCCCGCATTGGCTGGAACTGGATAAAGACAACTTCAAGGCAACCGTTAAAGTGCTGCCGGTACGCGAAGATTTAACCATGCCGGTCGAAGAGCAGCTTGTTGTTGAGCTTTATTCAAAATAAACAGAGTTTTCAGTATCCATTAAACCAGCTTGAAAATGGGGTTAATTATGCAGAGAAACTGGTCGAGTTTGATTCGTCCCAAACGTGTTGATGTCGATGAAGCGACACATACACGGTTTTACGGAGAATTTACAATTCAGCCTTTGGAAAGAGGATTTGGTATAACCCTGGGCAATGCGTTGAGGAGAGTTCTTTTGTCCTCCATTCAGGGGGCCGCGATCACTTCGATAAAAATTGACGGGGTCTTGCACGAGTTTTCGACGATTCCAGGAATCAAGGAAGATGTTACGGATATTATTTTAAATCTCAAAGGCGTTCGCTTCAAACTCGGTTCGGCAGACACGAAAAATGTGTCGCTCGACGTGACGAGCACGGGCGTCGTAACGGCGGCGGATATTGTTACGGATGGAACGGTGGAGGTGCTCAATCCCGACCATTACATCGCCACAATATCGGGCGGCGGCAGCTTGAAGGCTCAAATGGTCGTAAAGACGGGCAAGGGCTATCTCCCGGCAAAAAAAGAACTAGAGCCCGATCAGCCTGCCGGCACCATCAATACCGACGCGATTTTTTCTCCTATCAAGAAAGTCAATTATGTCGTTTCGCACGCCCGTGTCGGCCAGATAACGGACTATGACAAACTGGTCATGGAGATCTGGACCGATGGCAGCATTGCTCCGGCAGACGCCATGGCTTTCTCGGCAAAAATACTCAAGCAGCAGCTTGATGTCTTTATCAACTTCGAAGAACTTGATGAAGAAGAGATCATGCCCGAACCTGAAGGTGAAACGGAAAATCTTACTGAAATCCTGTCGCGCTCCGTTGAAGATCTTGAACTGTCCGTGCGTTCGGCCAACTGCCTGAAAAACGCGGGTATCAACACCATCGGAGAGCTGGTTCAGCGTACGGAAGCGGACATGCTCAAGACGAAAAATTTCGGCCGCAAGTCACTTTCTGAGCTCAAAGACATTTTGAGCGAATACGGTCTGGTTTTCGGGATGAAGCTGGAAGA
This sequence comes from Smithella sp., assembly GCA_012522275.1. GTDB lineage: Bacteria > Desulfobacterota > Syntrophia > Syntrophales > Smithellaceae > UBA8904. Next base: position 17,098 of record JAAYKU010000052.1, on the reverse strand, counting down.
GGAATCCTGAACAGCCGCGGAAAACACAAAGAAATAATTACCGATCGTAAGGTTTGACAGTCAGGAAAGGAAAATTTAAAAATGTATCACGGTAAGGCGGGAAGAAAGCTGGGACGGACGTCCAGTCACCGGGAAGCCATGTTCCGGAATATGGTGACATCCATAATAAAACACGAGAGCATCCGCACCACGGATACCATTGCCAAAGAGTTGCGCAAGCTGGCGGACAACATGATCACACTGGGCAAGAGGGGCGATCTGCATGCCAGGCGTCAGGCTCTGGCGATTGTGCGTGACAGACAGATGGTCGACAAACTGTTCGGTGAGCTTGCCGGGCGTTTCCGCGACCGCGCCGGCGGATACACGCGCATCGTGAAGGTCGGCTATCGCTTCGGCGACAATGCCCCTGTTTCCATCATTGAATATCTCCCCGATGAGAAGACCAAGGAAAAGGTAAAATCCAAGCGCAAAGCTAAAGAAAATAAAGAACAATAGCGTCGATTCGTTTAAGTGATAAGTCAAAAGGCGGGATAATTATCCCGCCTTTTTTATGGTTGTTTTTTTTAATTAAAAAATGTAATTCTGCCATGGGCAGGCGTGAAGGGGCGACTTGCGCCGACAGCGCTGTGTCGTCGCAAACCTTAACAGATCCGACCGGTTTATGTGGAGGAATCGACCATGGCAGAAAAAAAAATAGGTGAGGTGGTAAAATTTTTCGCCAAACCATCCGTGGCTGCTGTACGCATCACAGAAGGCGAATTGCACGTTGGTGACAGTGTGAAATTTTCCGGCCATACGACGGAATTTACCGATGTGATCCAGTCCATGGAGGTTGACAACAAACCCGTGCAAAAAGCGACAGTCGGCCAGTCCATCGGCATGAAAGTTTCCGACCGGGTGCGCCCTGGTGACGAAGTGTTTAAAGTTACGGCCGATTGACTCCGGCCCTTACCCTTGCCGCTTTTTACGATGGTTGTGCCGCGATCCATTTTTGTAGTGTTTTGATTTATTTTAATTAATTCACCCGGTATTGATGGACTTTTATAATCTGGTGCCGGTGCTGCTTGATCTGTAACAGCCGGCGGGCCGCGGATTGAACAATTTTGCCGACAAAGGAACTCTAATGGAAAGTCAAATTGCCAGGGCTGTTCGTCTAAAATATGAACCGGTGGCCCTTTTGTGGTCCGATGATAAACCGGACGGGGCCATGCAGTTTTCCGAGGGCAAATGGGGCTGCGTAATGTGGCTGGTTGCCTCTGCCGCTAAAGGGAGAACGTCTGTGGCCGACATTAAGACTTTCGGATGCTTCGGTGGCGGCGTGGGACTGGGTTTTGGTAACCAGTATAAAAACTTTCCAGGAGGTGAAGAAGGTTTTTGTCATTTCCTGTCGTCGGGCAACGCCTCCCGGCCGGGCGGTGTCGCGGCGGCCGAGCAACTCAAGCCTTTTATGACGAAGGAAAGCCACGAAAACTTCTTAAACGGTGAGCGCTACATCAATACCCCTGAAAATGTCCGGAAATTTATCGACGCGTTGCCGATGACCGAGATACCCGCGAAGTACGTCGTCTTCAAGCCCCTTTCCGCCGTTGATCCATCAAAGGAAAAACCGCAGACGATTATTTTCTTTGTCGATCCGGATCAGTTTTCCGCCTTGACGGTGCTGGCCAATTACGGTCGCGGCGACAATGAAAATGTGATCATCCCTTACGCCGCCGGCTGTCAAGTCATCGGTATCTATCCCTATCGCGAGGCAAAATCGGACCGGCCCCGCGCGGTGGCGGGACTGACTGACCTTTCCGCCCGTCTGTATGTACGCAAGCAACTGGGTGAGACAAATTTTATGACTTTTGCCGTTCCCTTCGCGCTGTTTGAGGAAATGGAAAACAATGTTTCCGGATCTTTTCTGGAGCGCCACACCTGGCAGGCCCTGCTTGCGTCAAAATGATAATTGTATTTTGAAAACGAACCCAAATGCAGATAATGCCGGCCGGTACGCAGCCGGCGCTTTTACGATATAGATTTGTGCTGACTGATTTTCGGCCGACCAGTTGAGCGTAACGCGTTTTTTTCATTGTACGGCATATCGATGACGTACATAAGATCCGAAAGGTTTAAAGCTCAAAAGGTCGTGGGTCAGCTCGCACAAAATCATTGTCTGTAAAACCGGGGTGTGCTAACTAAATTCGAAGTTATTACAATACGATGCCGCGGGTGGCGGGGGTTGTGCATGAAAATACGCGTGTTGGGTTGTCACGGTTCTCAACTGCCTGATTTCAATACAACAAGCTTTCTGATTGAAAACAGAATTCTTATCGATGCGGGAACCGTTACCCCGGTGCTGTCGCTCAGACAGCAGCTTTTTATTGATTACGTTTTTGTCACGCACGCGCATCTGGATCATGTGCGTGACATTGTGTTTCTTGTTGATAATTTGTATTATGCCGGCCGCAAAAGACCGCTTACCGTGGTAAGCAGCAAAGGCATTATCGATAGCCTTCGTCGTCACCTGTTCAATAATGTAATCTGGCCTGATTTTTCGCGAATTCCCAGCGTTGCTGAGCCATTGCTCAAGTTTCAGACTGTAAGTCCCGGAAGGAAAAAACAGTTTGGCGGTTTTCAGGTCAAGGCTTTGCAACTTGATCACACGGTGGAGAGTCTGGGCTTCCTGATAGAGCATGGGAAAAAAGCCGTTTTGTTTCTGGGTGACACGGGACCGACGGAAAATGTCTGGAAGGCGGCTGCGGCAGTCGAAGGGCTGAAGGCGGTTTTTCTGGAAACGTCTCTGCCCGGCGGCATGCAGGAAACAGCAGACAAGACGGGCCACCTCACGCCTGTGACGCTTGCCGCCGAGCTGAAAAAAATGAACAGGATCGAACCGGATATTTACATCCACCACATAAAGCCCCAGTATGCAAGTGCGATTCGCCGTGAAATTCTTTCACTCCGGGATAAAAAAATTCACATTGTCAAAGACGGTCAGGTTATTCGTCTTTAATGCGCCGGCTCCCAGATGAATAAATTCGACCCAGATGCCTACCTTTCCGGCCTGAATATCAACGTGATGCACTTCGGCCTCGAGTCCGTAACCGCGCTTCTAAAGCGCTTCGGCAGCCCCCAAAACTCCTGCAGGACGATTCTGGTGGGAGGCACCAACGGCAAAGGCTCGACGGCGGCAATGATCGCCTCTGTGCTGAAGCGGGGCGGCTACAAGACAGGTCTTTACACTTCGCCCCATCTGGCAGATGTGCGCGAAAGAATTGTCATTGACGGCAAGAAGATCCCTTTTAATAAATTCGCCGCCATTGTGGCACAAATCAGTGAAGCGGCACCTCTGCCCGTGACCTACTTTGAAGTTCTGACCGCGGCGGCATTTATTCATTTTCAGCGCGAGCAGGTGGACATTGCCGTGATGGAGGTCGGCCTCGGCGGCAGGCTCGACGCGACCAATGTCTGCCGTCCGGTGGTTTCGGTCATTACCAATATCGGCCTGGAGCACACGGCCGTGTTGGGAAGGACACTTTCGGGCATCGCCGCCGAAAAAGCCGGAATTGTCCGGCCCTCGGGAGTATGCCTAACCGGTGCAGTGCAGAAAAAAGCCGTGGAGGTCATTTCTTGGGTCTGCCGCCAGAGAGAGGCGAAACTTTATCGTCTCGGGAGAGACTTCAGAATCATCAGACGCAGGGGCGGCGCCGCAGATTATCTGGGAATAAACCGCCGCATCAAAGGGATCAGACTTTCCCTGCCGGGCGCTCATCAATGGTCCAATGCCGCGCTCGCGCTGGCCGCTGTCGAGATTGTGGAAAAAACCGGATACCCCCTTACGGACGAGGCAGTTTGCACCGGCCTGGAAAATACGCGCTGGGAGGCGCGCATGGAGGTCTTGTGCGACAGGCCCCTGTTTCTTCTCGACGGTGCTCATAACCCGTCGGGCATTGCCGCTTTGTGCCGTTCATTGCGGCATGATTTTCCCCGGCGCAGGCTGATGCTGATTTTTGCCGCGCTGGCGGATAAAGACTGCAAAAGAATGCTGCAGAAAATTGTGCCGCTGGCAGACACCACCTTTTTGCCGGCGCTGCGCTCTGAGCGCGCCGTTGCTCCCGGCGCGCTGGCGCGCATCGTGGAAAGTCTGGGAGGAAGAGCCGTTGTGGTGCGTAGCCCCGACGAGGCCGCCGACATGGCTTTGTCACAAGTGGGCGAGGATGATATGATCTGTGCTGCAGGCTCCCTTTATCTGGCCGGAGAGATAAAACAGACATTTCAACAAACACATTCTTGTGGTAAGGCATAACGCGAAAAATCAGTATAAAAGGTGGCTTTGGTTTGCTCAACAACTTCGAACATCATTGCCTGCGGGTTGCCGTCGCCTGTCTGATCCTCCTTTGCTGTCGCCCGGCATGGGCGCAGGACTTGAAGCTGCCTTCGGATGCTCCGGTCAGAATCGAGGCGGACAATCTGGCTTACGACAATGAGCGGGATGTTTACTCAGCGGCGGGCAATGTCGTTATTCACTATGGTGACGGCACACTGACGGCCCAATATGTGGAGTATGACCGTAAAAACAATCTGGCGACTGCCCGGGACGGGGCTTTTTTGAAAATGGAGGAGGATACGCTTGCCGGCGAAAAAATCGTCGTCAATCTTCAGGACAAAACCGGTGTGGCCTACAACTCCAGAGTCTTTTACGCGCGCAATCATTTTTACATCTCGGGAGAGCGGATAGAAAAAACAGGCGAGAGTACCTACACGATCGAGCAGCCGGTTGCGACGACCTGCGACGGAGACAACCCGGACTGGAAAATAGCCGGCAGCTCCATGAGCGTCACGCTGGAGGGATACGGATGGGTGAAGAATGCGCGCCTCTTGACCAAAGACATACCTGTTTTATATACGCCAATCGTTGCCTTTCCCGCAAAAACCAAACGCCAGACAGGTTTTCTCTTTCCATACCTTTCCCATTCGAAAAACAAGGGCGGGATAGATGTCGAGCTTCCTTTTTTCTGGGTGATCACCCAACAGATGGACGCCACCTTTTATCCCCGTTTCATCGAGAAGAGGGGCTTTCAAGGGGGAATGGAATTGCGCTACTTCGCCGGTTCGTCTTCCTTCGGCACCCTCTACGGTGATTTCATGGCCGACCGCAAGAATATTTACGAAACCGGCCCCGGGGAGCTTGCCCGGGACTGGCAGGGTACGCACAAGCGCTGGTCCTATTATCTGAATCATTATACCGAATTTGAACCTCAGTTTTATATCCGGACCGATTTGCGTCGTGTTTCCGACCCCTGGTATTTCCGTGATTTCGATTCCCATAACTATTATCTGAGCAATTACTCGGCTTCCGAGGACGACCCGTTCAGGAAAGTTCCCTTCCAGGGAAACGCCTCTTTGCCGTCTCTGGAGTCCACCGCGCGCGTGTTCAAGGGCTGGGATAATTTCAACCTGATGGGGCGCATAGGTTATCGCGATGATTTTTCCACACCGAGCAACAGCCGCACCCTGCAGCAGTATCCGGAGATAATTTTCACCGGTATCAGACAGCCTCTTTTTTCCACCCCGGTTTATTATGAATTTACCGGCACTTATGATTATTTTTACCGGGGCGAGGGCAGAAAAGGACACTACATGGACATCGCCCCTTCCGTGTCATTGCCCTTGAGTGTTTCCGATTATCTGAAAATAACGCCGCAGCTGACGCTGCATGAGATTCTCTGGTATTCGAACCGCGAAAAAAGCGGGTATGACACGGGCAGGCGCGGCGACAACAGGACGGTTATAAACGCGGGCTTCAATGTTTCGAGCCGGATGTTCCGCGTCTTTGATGTAAATCTTTTGGGATGGGATAAAATTCGTCATGAAATCAGACCGGAGATGGTTTATTCATATATCCCCCGCGTACGGCAGGATAAAATACTTCAAAGAGATGAAACGGGCAGTTCCTGGATATGGCAGGATTCAATTCCAGATTATATCCCCCGCATCAGCTCGATGCTCGATCCCTTTACGACTTTGGCCTGGAGCGACGGCGATGCTCTGATTGAGCAACACGCCGTGGCCTGGGCCCTGACCAACACGGTAACGGCCCGCTCCAGGGATAAAGACGGACCCTTCAGCTATCACGAGATGCTGCGTTTCAAGCTTTTCCAGGTGTATGACATCAACGAAGCGAAACGCGACACAACCTGGCCCGAGCAGAAAAGACGCCCCTTTTCCGATGTGGGGATAGAGCTTGACTTTCGGCCGCACCCGTACGTTTGGCTTGCGGCCCGTAACAGCTACAACCCTTACACGGGCTGGAAGGAAATGAATTACGATCTCGGTCTGCGCGACTGGCGTGGCGACACGCTGACTTTTGGGTACCGCTACACGCAAGACAGTGTGGAAGCAATCAGCATGGATCTCAAAGCCGTTATTACCGAGCGCTTGAGTGGACGGGTGGCGCTCAGGCTCGACCGCCTCCATCACCACAACATTGAAAGCACAGTGGGGTTCATGTACAACCACCAGTGCTGGGGGCTCGGGGCGGACTACACCAAAACGTACGACGACCAGAGGATAATGATCAAGGTGTCTCTGGCCGGGCTGGGCATGCTGCAGATATGATTGAATGTTTTCAACCCGCTGGCTCACGCTTTGCGCGTGTGCCGGCGGGCCTTCTGTGGCGGGGCCAAACAAAGTTTTTTCTTGACAAAACGAAGCGAATTGCATAAAAGTATTCTTTAATTTTTAAGGGAAGTGACGGTTTGATATGAAGACGTTTTCAGCAAAAGCAAAGGAAGTCAAACAGGACTGGTACGTGGTAGATGCCTCCGGCAAAGTATTGGGAAGGCTCGCCAGCGAGATTGCCGTCCGTCTGCGCGGCAAGCACAAGGCCATTTACACGCCTCATGTAGATACAGGCGATTTTATCGTGGTCGTGAACGCACAGAAAATCAGTCTGAGCGGTAAAAAACTTACCGACAAGATGTACTATTCTCATTCCGGTTATCCGGGCGGGCTGAAAGAAACGACAGCCGGTAAGATGCTTTCGGAAAAGCCGGAGAATTTAATCCGCATAGCAGTGGCCGGCATGCTGCCCAAAAACAGCCTCGGCCGCAAAATGCTCAAGAAGCTCAAGATTTACAGCGGAGGAACCCATCCTCATGAAGCCCAGTGCCCGCAGGCATGGACGATGTAATGACCGGAGAAACAATTTTTTGATTTGGAGAACTCATGACAGCAGAACGTTTTTACGCTACAGGTAAAAGAAAAAGTGCAATCGCCCGCGTTTATATGAAGCCGGGCAGCGGCAACATTGTCGTCAATAAAAGAAGCTATGAGGAATATTTTCCCCGTCCCAGTCTGAAAATGATCATTCGCCAGCCGCTGGAAATTACCGGCAAGAACAATCAGTTCGATTTTTACATCAACGTTGCCGGAGGCGGCGTTGCCGGACAGGCGGGCGCGGTGAAGCACGGCATTTCGAAGGCGCTTCTTGCCGCCGACGCTGATTTACGGCCCATCCTGAAAAAGGCGGGTTTCCTGACGCGCGACGCGCGTGTTGTCGAAAGGAAAAAATACGGACAGCCGGGCGCACGAAAGAGATTCCAGTTTTCCAAGCGTTAATGTTCAGGGGGCTTTCAGGCCCCCTTTTTTTTGGAGAGTCTTATGAAAATTAAAGCAGCTGTTTACGGAGCCAGCGGTTATACGGGCCAGGAGCTCATCAGAATATTGTCACGCCACCCGGAGGTACAGTTGACGGCCGTCACGTCCAGGCGCTACGCGGGCGTGCCGGTGGCCAAAGTCTTTCCGTCTCTTGCCGGCTTCACCTCGCTTGTGTATGCGGATGCCACACCGCAGGAGATTGCCGCACTGTGTGATGTCGTTTTTCTTGCCCTGCCGCACGGGGTTTCCATGGAGATCGCGCCCGCCTTTGTCGAGGCGGGCAGAAAGGTCATTGATCTTTCCGCCGATTACCGTCTGCGAGATTTAGCCGAATATGAAAAGTGGTATGTACCCCACAAAAGCGCCGCTCTTATCGGGCAGGCGGTTTACGGCCTTCCCGAGCTGTACCGGCGGCAGATAGACAAGGCGGGCCTGATTGCCAATCCCGGCTGCTACCCGACATGCATCATTCTGGGGCTGGCGCCGCTTCTGAAAAACGGCCTGATCGAGGTTGATTCCATTATCGCCGATTGTGCCTCGGGCGTAAGCGGCGCCGGGCGGGATCCGGTTGTCGGCTCACTGTTTTGCGAGGTGGACGGAGGATACAAGGCATACAAAGTGGGTAATCACCGCCACACGCCTGAAATTGAACAGGAGCTGGGCGTTCTGGCCGGCGAGAGCTTCGCGGTCAGTTTCACGCCTCATCTGCTGCCGGTGAAAAGAGGCATTCTGAGCACGATTTACGCCACCCTCAAACGGGACATATCCACGGCCGGGCTGCAGGACATCTATGCTTCTTTTTATGAAGTGGAAAAGTTTGTGCGTGTGCTGCCGGCAGGCGACATTCCCAACATATCATCCGTATGCGGGTCGAATTACTGTGACGTCGGGATGGTTTGCGATCCCAGGACCGGCCGCGTCATTGTCGTATCCGCGATTGACAATCTGGTCAAAGGAGCGGCCGGGCAGGCTGTGCAGAACATGAACATAATCTTCGGGCTGCCGGAGGAGAGCGGACTGGCGGCGGTTCCCGTTTATCCCTGATTAAGGAAAAAAATGGCGCAAAAAATTTACAACACGAAAACGAGACGCAAGGAAGTGTTACAGCCTCTGCACGAAGGCGCGATAGGAATATACGTCTGCGGCATAACGGCCTATGATCTCTGTCATATCGGACACGCGCGCGCCGCCGTTGTTTTTGACGTTATTTTCCGCCATCTGAAGGCCCGCGGCTATCAGGTGACGTACGTGAAAAACTTTACAGATATCGACGACAAGATCATTGAACGGGCCGGTCGCGAGGGCGTTACCACCGGCCAGTTAAGTGAACGCTACATCCGCCTGCATGATGAGGACATGGCCGCGCTGAATGTTTTAACCCCTACCGTGACGCCTAAAGCCACCGAGCACATGGCGGAGATGATCGAGCTGATCAAAATGCTCGAGCAAAAGGGCATCGCCTACGAGGCGGACGGTGATGTATTTTTCGGCGTTGATCGCTATCCCGCTTACGGAGGGTTATCCGGCCGCAAGCTTGACGACATGATGGCCGGAGCGCGCGTGGACATCAATGACAAAAAACGCAATCCCCTGGATTTTGTTTTATGGAAAAAAAGTAAGGAGGGAGAGCCCTCCTGGGACAGCCCCTGGGGGAAGGGCAGGCCGGGCTGGCACATCGAGTGTTCGGCGATGAGCCGCCGCTATCTGGGGGATACGTTCGACATCCACGGAGGAGGCGAGGACCTGGTTTTTCCACATCACGAAAATGAAGCTGCGCAGTCCGAGGCGGCAACCGGCAAGCCGTTTGCCCGCTACTGGCTGCATAACGGTTTTGTTAAAATAAACGCCGAGAAAATGTCCAAGTCGCTGGGCAATACCTTTTCCATCCGTGACATGATCAGCCGCTATCACCCGGAGGTGCTGCGCCTGTTCATGCTTCAAAGCCATTACCGCAGCCCCGTCGATTTTTCGGAGGATTCCCTCAAAGAGGCCAGAGCCGCGCTGATTCGCGGTTACACAGCCCTGCAGGCGCTCAAGGAGGCGAAAAAGCAGGCCGGCAATCAAGATGTCGGGGGGCAAAGGGAGTCCGGGTCGGACGAGGCCGGCCGCTGGGATGAATTCGTGAGCAAGTTTGACATGGCGCTCGATGATGACTTCAATACGGCGCAGGCTCTGGGATATGTTTTTGAAGCGGCCCGTCAGGCCAATCAGATTGCCGCGGCAGGAAAAAAGATGCCTGACGCAGCCCTCAGGGCACAGCTCGATATCGCCGCCGGCGCGTTTGTCCATTTCGGCAATGTGCTGGGTGTTTTTCAGTCCGACCCGGATGAATTTTTCATGGCCGACCGCTCCATAGAAGCGGGTAAAAGCGGCCTGGATGTCTCATGGGTGGAGATGATGATTGCCAAAAGGCAAAAGGCACGCGACGATAAGGACTGGACGCTGGCCGACGATATCCGCAAAGAACTCGCCGACAAAAATATTATGCTCAAAGATTCAGCCGGCCGCACCGTCTGGTCAGTCGACTAGACCATCTGCAGGCTGCTTTCCCGCCGGCACGCGGCGCTTTCCTGCGGGCGCGTCCGCCGCGATGATATGCCGTGTCTGCCGAAATGTATGGAAAAAAGCAGCGACAGTGGTATATACTTTTAAAGTTGAAAACATTTCTGTCATTATGAAAAAAACTTCGTCAAAGTGAGGCGGGCATGAAAAATACATGGGGCAAATTGTCGGTATTTGCGGTCATTTTCATCGTACTTTTTGCCGTGTTCGGTACTTACTCCGCAAGCAGGGAGGCCGCACCGGACAAGAGCATTTATAAGAACCTCAAAACATTCAATGAGGTTCTGGATATCGTACAGAAAAACTATGTGGATGAAGTCGATCTTGGCGCTTTGATTCAGGGAGCGGTAAACGGCATGATCAAAACCCTTGACCCGCACAGCACTTTTATGACTGCTGACCTTTATAAGGAACTTGAAGTGGAAACTCAAGGGCAGTTCGGCGGCATAGGCATCGAGATCACCATCCTGCGCGATGTGCTGACGGTTGTTTCGCCGATCGAGGATACGCCGGCTTTCAATGCGGGCGTGCTTTCCGGCGATCAGATTATCAAAATCGACGGAAAATCCACAAAAGATATTACCATCATGGAAGCGGTGAAAAAACTGCGCGGCCCGAAAGGCTCCCAGGTCACCATCACCATCATGAGGGAAAACACGCCCCAGCCGCGGGACATCACACTGACGCGGGCGATGATCCAGATCAAAAGCGTGAAGGCGAAAATATTTGATGATCATATCGGCTATATCCGTCTTGCCTCCTTTCACGAAAGAACAGCCGCGGACCTGCGCAAAGCGCTCGATGAGCTGAGCGTTAAGGCAAAGCCGATGAAAGGCCTGGTGCTGGATCTGCGTAATGATCCGGGCGGTCTGCTCAATCAGGCCATTGAAGTTTCCGATATGTTTTTAAAGAGCGGCGTGATTGTCTCTACGCGCGGCAGGACCAAAACGATGGAAACGAAATCGAGCGCTCGCGACGACGGTGACAGGGACGTTACGGTTCCCATGGTTGTGCTGGTCAACGAGGGGACAGCCAGCGCCGCCGAGATTGTGGCGGGCGCCCTGCAGGATAACGGCCGCGCGCTTATCGTAGGCACACAGACATTCGGCAAAGCCTCCGTGCAGACGGTCATTCCGCTGGAGGACGGCTCCGCCCTGAAGCTGACCACGGCGCGCTATTACACACCCAGCGGGAAATCCATTCAGGCGGAAGGGATTAAACCGGACATCGTCGTAAAACTTTTGCGCCCCGATGGAGAAAAGGAGGCCGGGCCGGAGGAGATGCTTCGTGAAAAGGACCTGGAGGGCCACATCAGTCCGGCCGGAGAGGATGGCACGAAGCTCGAAGAGAACAACTCAAAAGCCGTTCAAGAGGCGACTGATATCGCCCGTGACAGCCAGCTCAAGACGGCGATTGATATTTTGAAAAGCTGGCAGATCATGCAAAACAATCTGAACCGGTAATGCGCGATTCAGGAAAGTCTCCATAAGTGTCATGAAAAAGAAAAACAGAAAAAAAATTTTGCCGGCGCTTCTAACCGTTTTGATCGTTTTGTCTGTCGCCGCCATTGTTTATGTCGTTCAGTTCGCGGAAAAGGAAATTCCCGCCGGCAGAAAAATGATTACGGCGGGGCGTGAACAGACAAGGCCCGGCGCCGCTGCGGAAAAAGCGGGTGCACAAGCTCCGTCCGGACCGGCGGTCTCTGACGCCCGGGAAGGGAAAAAACCGGAAGCGGCCGGGGCAAAAGATGTGGCGGGGGAGAAGACAAAGGGAAAAACAGTCGTTGCCAAAATTATTCCTCCGGGCATGGTGCAAAAACAGATAGCCATCATCATCGACGATATCGGCCACGATATGAAGCTGGTGCATGACCTTTTGAGTATTAACGAGGAGATCACTTTCGCCATTTTGCCGTTTGTGGCTCATTCCCGCCAGGCGGCGGAGACACTGCATAAGGCGGGGCGGGAAACTTTGCTTCATCTGCCCATGGAGCCTCTTTCCTACCCGAAGGAAAAACCGGGCGACGGCGCTTTGTTTACAGACATGAGCCCTGAGGAGTTGATCGAGCAGCTGAACAAAAATCTCGATTGCGTGCCTTATATTTCCGGCGTCAACAACCATATGGGCTCCAGGTTCATGGCCGATGAAGACAAGCTGACGGTGATTTTCCGGCAGCTGAAAAAACGCAATTTGTTTTTCATCGATTCGCGCACGACGGGAAAATCGAAAGCGGATGTCGCCTCCGGCAAGGTCCGGCTCAAGATTGCCTCGCGTAGAATATTTCTGGATAATGAACGAGATTACGCTAAAATATATCAAATCCTGATGAACGCAGCCGAAGGGGATGCTAGCCGTACGCCGATGATCATTATCGGGCACCCCTATCCGGAGACGATCCGGGTCCTCCGTGACGCAAGCGGGGTTTTACGTCAAAAGGGTGTCGAGATCGTTCCCGTGTCGAAGCTGCTCGGCCCGGCTGTTTCATAGGCGGGCACACGGGCACATTAAAAACCTCATGGACAGACAAGGAAAATTCATGGCGAAAAAAACCATCAGCTTCGTCATCGCCTGCCTGCTTCTTGCAGCGGGTCTTGCCGGGTGTGCCTCGTCGCCGCAGCGCAAGCCGGCGCAGGCTCCTGTTGCTGCCGGAAAGTTTTCCGCGCAGGCCGCCTATCATTATTCACTGTCTGTGCTCCTCAGGCGCGGCGGCGACCTGCCGGGCGCCATCGGCGAGCTGAAGCAGGCGCTTGTCCATGACCCCGAATCCTCCTACCTGGCTACAGAGCTTGTCTCCCTTCATGTGGAGAACAACGATACGGAAACAGCCATGTCGCTGGGCGAGGCGTCGCTGGCCGGAGACCCGAAAAATATGGAGCTGCGCTCCATCATGGGCGGCCTGTATTTTTCCGTGCGCGATTATGACAAGGCGGCCCGTGAATACGAAACGATCATCGCTCATGACCCGCATAATCTTGTCGCCTACCTCTACCTGGCGACGATTCACGCGCAGGAAAAGAAATATGATCTGGCCGAAAGCGCCTATCGGAAGCTGCTGGCGATGGATTCGGAAAACATCATCGGGATGTATTATTACGCCAAGACCCTCATGCAGATGCAGCGCTGGGCCGAAGCGGAGGCGCTTTTGCAAAAGGCGACGGCGCTGAGGCCGGCCTTCGAGGCGGCCTGGCAGAGCCTCGCCGGTCTTTATGAAACCAGAAAACAATATGACGAGGCTATCGGCGTGTATCGGCGCTATCTGGAGGCAAACCCCGCGCGGATCAATTACCGTGCGAAAATCTCCGAGCTGCACAAAAAGGCAGGTCGGCCGGACGAAGCCGAAAAAGAGCTTCAGGAGATACTGAAAATTACGCCGGACAACCGCGAGGTGCGCACGACGCTGGGGCTTCTGTATTATGATCTACGCAATTTTGAACGAGCGGCCGACGAATTTTCCCGTCTTCTGGAAGGGGCGCCCGGTGACGACAAATTGCGTTATATGCTCGCCAACACGCTGGACCAGAAGGGCGACCACGACGGAGCCGGCCTCCATTATCAGAAAATTTCTCCCTCGTTTGAATTATACGCCAACGCGCAGATTCAGGCGGCGATGATTCTCAAGAAGTTCGGGCGGCCGAACGAGGCGGTCTCGGTCATGGTGCGGGCGTTGGAGCAAAAAAACGACCAGGCCGTGCTTTATCTTTATCTGTCCTCACTGTATGAGGAGATAAGAGACATGGCCGCGGCGGAAAAAACAATCGTGACGGGTATCGAGCTGGTTCCGCGGAACACAGATCTCCATTATGTTTTCGGAACCCTTTTGGAAAAGACGAACCGCTTTGAAGAAAGCATCAGGCAGATGGAAAAAGTGCTCGAAATTGACCCGAAAAACGCGGACGCGCTCAACTTCATCGGTTACACTTATGCGGACAGGGGGATAAATCTGGATGAGGCGGAGCGGTTCATTTTGCAGGCGATGGAACTCAAGCCGGACAATGGGTATATCATCGATTCGCTGGGCTGGGTTCATTTCAGGCAGAACAAATTTGAAAGCGCGCTGAAGCATCTTAAAAGGGCGCTGGAGCTTCTGCCGGATGATCCCAATATCCTCGAGCATCTGGGCGATGTCTATCTGAAAACAGACAGCCCCCGCCGGGCGTTGGAATTTTATCGCAGAGCCATAAAAATATCTCCGGACAGTCTCATACTGAAAAAGAAAATCGACAACCTCGACAAAGCTCCCTGAGCACACAAGGAGCGTGCCGCCCACCGGCGGCGGAAAGTGTGTCCGATATGGTTTGCTGTGTGTCGTCTTTGCGCTATGGCATGGCATGCGCGCTTGTTTTCATTTTTATCTGCGGTTGCGCTTGGCGCTTTCCCACAGACACAATGCAGCAGCCGGCCGGCAGACTTGTTGCCGTGGCGCAAATTGACCTGGCGACCGAAAAAGGGAATTATCCGCTGCGCGCCGCACTGATTGTGCAAAGCCCTTCCTGGCTGCGCCTGGAGTTGCTGCCCTTGATCGGCCCCCCCGACTTATACCTGGCGGCGTCGCCCGGTCGCATGAGTGTTTTCATACCGTCGCGGGCGGAGTTTTACTCCGGGAAACCGTCCGCTGAAAACCTGGCCCGCTTCCTTCCCTGGGCGGTGAGTGTAGAAGAGATGGTGGCGATTTTGTCGGGTGAGTGCTTTGTGCCTGAAAAGGGCCACCTTTCCTGCCGGTATCTTGAAGATGAAAATCAGGCAGGCGGCAATACAAAACCACCTTCGGACGGCCCCGCGCCGGCGGGCCGGCAAGCGGGACTCATCAGGGAGCTTATTCGCTATGATGAGGCGCAAAAAGAAGTGTATCGCGTCTTGTTTGACGACTACCGGACGGGGCCGGCCGCGCCCGGCAGGATTGTCTTTCGCCTTACGAACGGCTCGGCCTGCGCAATCTTGCGCTATACGGACCTGAAGGTGGAAAGCGCGGGGGACATGAAAGTTTTTGAACTCACCGCGCCCGACGGCGCAACAGTCATTGACCTGGACTGACAAAGGGCTGAAGGCAAAAGGCGATGGGATAAAGCTCTAAATTCGCAGCCCGTAGCGGAAAGAGCGACATGGAGCTGTCCTCCCGCCGGCGGAGGACGGCTCCAACCTGCCACCGTCCAATCTTCAAACTATGAGCTGCGAGCCATGAGCTTGCAGGGAATGATTTAATCCGGCATTCGCCGGACTGAAGAGGGGAGACGTCTTTATCTGCCCTCCTTTATCTCAAGTTCTGATTCCCTGGCCGCCGCCGATGACAATGCTTTTTGCGGTGATATAGGATGCGGCCTGTGAGCACAAAAACAACACCGCCCCGGCGATTTCCTCCGGTTGGGCAAAGCGACCCAACGGCGTCATATCAAGCATCGCCTTTTTGAGCGTCTCGCCTCCTTGGGCCAGTTGCCGCTCCAGCATCGGCGTTTGCGTGATGCCCGGGCACACGGCGTTGATGCGTATATTCTTGCGGCCGAATTCCACTGCTGCAGCGCGTGTAAGGCCGATTACCGCATGTTTGCTGGAAGTGTAAAGGGATGTGCCTTCCCGGCCTCCCCAGCCGGCGGTGGATGATGTGTTGACGATAGAGCCGCCGCCTGCGTCGATCATCATGGAGATTTCGTGCTTCATGCAGCGCCAGACGGCCTTGACGTTGATGTTCATGATTTCGTCGAATTCCTCGAGCGTGTAATTGCCGGCCCGTTTCATGGCGGGCCAGGCGCCCGCGTTGTTGAAGGCGCAATCCAGCCTGCCGTATTTTTCTTTAATTGCGGCAAACAAAGCGTTTATTTGAGACGCCTCGCGCAGGTCCGTTTTTACAAAAAGGGCGCTGCCCCCCATGGATTTTATTTCCTCTGCCGTCTGGTCTCCTTCTTTTTCGCGGCGCGCGGCGATGATCACACGGGCCCCTTCACGGGCGAAGGCAAAAGCAGTTGCCCGGCCGATGCCGGAATTGCCTCCGGTAACAAGTACGACTTTGTCCTGATATCTTTTCGTATTCAATGTGTGTCTCCTTTGTGCATTAGTAGGTGATATAGCCGCCGTCGATGGCGATTTCCTTGCCCATCATGAATGCCGCCTCGTCCGTGCAAAGCCACAGGGCGGCGCCCGCGATTTCTTCCGGCTGGCCGATGCGGCGCAGTGCCGTCTTGGCGGCCATTACATCGAGCATTTTCGGCATGAAGGGAAGCGCGAATTCGAGCATTTCCGTCAGAATGGGACCGGGGCAGATCGTATTGATGCGGATATTGTCTTTGCAGTACTCCAGTGCGGCAGTCTTGGCCAGCCCCAGGCTGCCGTGCTTGGAGGCACAATAATGGCTAAGTCCCCAGTCGCCTACGACGCCCAGAATGGAGGCGGTGTTGATAATCACGCCACCTCCTTGTTTTTTCATGATGTCGATTTCATGTTTCATGCACAGCCAGACACCGCGCAGGTTGGTTTCCATTATCCGGTCCCATTCGTCATCTTCGTATTTGATGACCGTCGGGTTATGAGGCGAGGATACGCCGGCGTTGTTGAAGGCGAAGTCAAGCCGGCCGTACTTGTCCATGATGGTCTTAAAGAGGTTATCGACATCCGCGGGATTGCGGACGTCCGTTTTCACGAACATGGATTCGCCCCCGAATCCGGTGATCTGCTCCACAACTTCCTGCCCGCGTTCGGTGCGTCGGGCCGCCATGATCACTTTGGCCCCCTCCCGGGCAAAAGCGATCGCCGTTGCTCTTCCCATGCCTGCCGTGGCACCGGTAACCAGCGCGATTTTTCCTTCAAACATTTTTAATTCCAAAACGATATACTCCTTTCTTTGCCGTATGGTTGATACACGGACACTTTTTGCCCGGCGGGCAAAAAGCCGTTGACAGCGTATATT